>NC_019680.1:3327350-3697276 GCF_000316685.1 Synechococcus sp. PCC 6312
CAATTCCCTAAATAATGTGATCACTGCAGGGATAACCGGAACAGCTTTGGCGGCCTTTGCCGTCTTACTCTTTCTCGGCTCAATTCGGGAAACCTTAATTATTGTCCTGGCAATTCCCCTCTCTACCCTAGTGGCGATGTTGTTGATGGGGGTATTTAACTTTTCCCTGAACGTCTTTAGCTTGGGAGGCCTGGCTCTTGGGGTGGGGATTGTGGTGGATAATGCCATCGTCATGCTGGAAACCCTTTCCCATACTCCAGCCAGCAAAAACCTCAGCCAAGAGCAGTTTATTGAAGAAGCCAAACGCCGCAGCCAAGACATTGAATCAGCCCTTGTGGCTTCCACCTTGACGAATTTGGTGGCAATTCTACCCTTTTTGCTGTTGGGGGGACTGATTGCACTTCTCTTCAATGAACTGATTTTAACGATTACCTTTGCGGTGGGGGCATCCTTGTTGATGGCCTTAACGGTGGTTCCAGCTTTGGCCTCGCGCTTATTAGCGATTCCTTACCGCAGTGGCCTGGGGCAAACTTGGGTGTTTCGGACTTTTAACCAGAAATTCTTAGGTGTCACTCAGCAATATCAACGGCTGTTGCAGTTTGTCCTGGCCTGGCGATTTGTTGTGGTTGTGGTCGCTGTAGTGGTACTGGGGGGGAGCAGTTGGGTCTTAGCGGGGCAAATTCCCCAAGAACTTTTACCCCGGATTAGTACCGGACAAGTCAACTTAATTGCCATCTTTCCTCCAGGAACGCCCGTCACCTTTAATCGGCAAGTCATGGCAGAGGTAGATCAGGTCTTGTTAGCCCAACCGGGGACTCAAGCCGTGTTTACCACATCCGGGGGGTCTCTGTTCGCGAGCAGTACCACCGCCAATTCCCAACGCAGTTCTGCCACCATTGTGCTCCAACCCGGAGTCAACCTTCCCGCTTACATAACCCAGGCCAATGCCGCGATTAGTCAACTCAACTTAGCTGGGATTCGCGTCCGTCTCAGTCCAGGCCAGGTACGGGGGATTATCTTAACCAATTCGCCCTTGCGCTCCGATTTGGATGTGGTTTTACGCAGTAACAATGAAAAAGCCTTAGCCCAGGCCGGTCGGCAGGTTTTAGCAGCCCTAGATGAGAACGCCAAGCTGGCCCAATTTCGTCCCGATGGCGACCCCCGTCAACCCGAAGTGCAAATCCTCCCCGACTGGCAACGGGCCACAGAACTTGGCTTATCGGCCCAGGCCATTGGAGCCACGATTCAAACTGCGGTAGAAGGCTTTGTGCCAACAGAGATGCAGCGGGGAGATCGCCTCGTGGATATTCGGGTGCAATTAGATCAAGATTCTGTCAATCAACCGGATCAGTTGGCCCAAATTCCCCTCTTTGTCCCCAATCATCGCCCCATTCGTCTTGGAGATATTGCCGAAATAAAAACGGGCCAAGCCCCGGCCGAAATTCGCCGAATTAATCAACAGCAGGTTTTTATGATTGCCGGGACACTCAATGAAAAGGCGAGTTTGAGTGCAGCCATTCAGGAGGTGCGGGGAATTATTCAAGGACTAGAGCTACCTACAGGAGTCAGTGTTCTCCCCAGTGCAGCGGCCCAGACCAATCAAGAGCTCCAATCGGCATTAGTGATCTTAGGGAGCTTAGCGGCTTTTCTTGTTTTCGTGGTCATGGCGGTGCAGTATAACTCTCTGTTGGATCCCCTCGTGATCATGCTGACCATCCCCTTAGCCCTATCTGGGAGTATTTGGGGCCTGGCGATGACGGGTACAGCCATTGGGGCCACCGTCATTGTCGGCGGGGTGCTGCTGGTGGGGATTGTCGTTAACAACGCGATTATTCTGGTGGAGCGCGCCAATCAAATTTATGCTGAGGAAAATTGTTCGCGCCGTTTCGCCATCCTCAAAGCTGCCCCAGAACGGCTACGCCCAATTTTAATGACTACCATAACTACGGTGATTGGAATGTTTCCCTTGGCTGTGGGGATGGGAGAAGGGTCAGAATTTTTGCAGCCGTTGGGGATTGTGGTTTTTGCTGGCCTGGCTGTAGCAACCCTATTAACGCTGTTTATCATTCCCTGCTTCTATGTAATCTTGCACGGGCTTGGCCAGGCAAAACCTGAGATCGCCGCTGTACCAGGGCCGGATGAGATCATGCCCCGTTCTCACTAATACCTAGAAATATTGCAGGCCCTCCAGAAATTATTTACGGTAGAGAGCAGTTCCCAGCTAGGATAGCAACGTTAAGACAAAGTAAGCTTAACGGAATCCCATCTTAACTGAGGAGGAGATGTGAAAATCCTGATCTATGGGCTGAATTACGCGCCTGAAATCACCGGTGTTGGGAAATATACCAGTGAAATGGCAGAGTGGTTTGCCCAGGCCGGCCATCACGTAAAGGTCGTTACGGCTCCCCCCTACTACCCAAAATGGCGCATCCTTCCCCCTTATAAAAATTGTTGGACTCAAGAAATTGTTGCTGGTATCCGTGTTTACCGGAGTCCTCTCTGGGTTCCTGCCCAACCATCAGCCCTGAAACGTTTAATCCACCTGATGTCTTTTGCCGTGAGTAGCTTTCCGGTCATGGCCTGGCAGACATTTAGGTTTCGCCCCAATATTGTTTGTTTGCTCGCACCGACTATTTTTTGTTTACCTGGGGCCTGGGTAGCGACTCGTTTGACGCGTGGTAAGCTCTGGCTTCATATTCAAGATTTTGAACTAGATGCGGCTCAGGGGTTGGGATTATTGGCCTCAGGTGGCATCTTAACGAAACTTACTGCTGGAATTGAACGCAAGCTGCTGCAAGGAGCCGATGTCATCACCACCATCTCTGAGCAGATGTACCAACGCTTAGTTTCTAAAAAAGTGGCTGGCCCCTATACTTGGCTCTTTCCGAATTGGGTAGATACCGCTCTGATTTATCCTTTAGATGCTCCAAGTCCACTCCGCCAGGCCTGGGGGATTCCGGAAGATGCTTTCGTCGCCCTTTATTCGGGGAGTTTGGGGGAAAAGCAAGGCCTGGACATCATTTTAGAAGCAGCTAAACTTCTAATTGAGCAACCAAAAATTCAATTTATCATCTGTGGTGAAGGCTTTCCAAAGCAACGGCTGATGCAGTTAGCTCAAGAACAAGGCTTAAGCAATATTTTGTTTCAAGATTTACAACCCCTGGAAGCTCTTAATGACCTGCTGAATATTGCTAATGTTCATTTGCTCCCCCAGCGGGCCGATGTGGCAGATACAGTCTTACCCTCTAAACTCAAAGGAATGTTTGCCTCAGGTCAGCCAGTCATTGCCACAGCCCATTCTGGAACCCAATTAGAACGTTATGTCAGCCATGGGGGCTTGGTGATTGCACCGGAAAATCCAACCTTGTTAGCCCAGGCCCTACAGCAGCTATTTCATCATCCTGAATATTGTCAACAACTGGGTCAAAAAGCCCGTCAATTCGCCCTCCAGGCCTGGCATCAAGAAAATGTTCTCAAGGCAATGGAAACAAAGTTAATCGAGATAACATTAGACCACCCTAATCAAAAAATAATTAAACTAGCCTCAACTAACTCAAATGTTCCAAGGAATCATCGGTAGGAAGATACTATGATTTACAATCGTCATGGATTCTTACAAAATAATGCCTCGCTGATTAGTCTATTCCAACAAGCTCTAGATCCAATTGTCGCTGTCCTCTTGATTAAGGGAATTGACTTTATTCTAGACGAACCTCAGCGGGTTTCTTTGCCTGATTGGTTTTTGTCAATTATTAGTTTTTTATTGATTCTGGTCATTTTTAACTTTGGTGGTGTGTACTATCGTTACCGGGCAACCCCAATTTTTAGTCGAATTATTAAAATATTCTTTTCTTGGTTTTTTGTAATTGCGCTTCTATCATTTATTGGTTTTATTACCAAGTCTTCGGATCTATTTTCCCGCACAGTGATCATTACTTGGGCAGTTTTAACCCCATTTGTCATCTCTTTACTGCACATTTTAGTTGGATATGTTCTGCGGCAGATTCGGGCTATTGGCTTTAATCGGCGCACCGCAATTGTGATTGGGATGAATTCAGCCAGTGCAGAGTTAGTCGATCGCTTAGGTCAAACCCCTCATATTGGCATTAATATCAAAGGCTTCTTTGTTCATTCTCGCTTTCCAGAGTTACATGATCACCCCAGTGTGCTTGGTGATTTTAACGATGTCAGAGATTACGTCAAGACTCAATCCCCGGATATTGTCTATATCACTCATCCCCTTGAAGACTCAGAAACAATTGCTAACTTAATTGAGCAGTTACAGGATACAACTGCGTGCGTTTACTGCATCCCTAATTCTTTAATTCTTAACCTCCTTAACTCGCGCTTGTATGAGTTAAATGGAATGCCTCTGATTGCACTCTGGGAAGTCCCATTTACCCAAGTTCAATATGCATTGAAACGCCTTTTTGATATTGGGTTTTCCTCAATGGCTCTGTTGTTCTGTTTACCCATTTTTGCGATTATTATTTTAACAATTAAATTTACATCTCCAGGCCCTGTATTTTTTCAACAGGATCGTTATGGACTGAATGGAAGGAAGATTAAAGTCTTAAAGTTTCGGACGATGAAGGTGATGGAAAATGATCAAATTGTGATCCAGGCTAAGCGGAATGATCCCCGTGTTACCGCCATTGGCAAATTTCTGAGAAAAACGTCCCTAGATGAGCTACCCCAATTTATCAATGTCTTGCGGGGAGATATGAGTGTGGTTGGCCCACGCCCCCATGCCGTTGCCCATAACGAACTGTACCGGAAAAAAATTCAAGGTTATATGTTACGTCACAAGATTAAACCCGGGATTACGGGCTGGGCCCAAGTCAATGGCTCCCGTGGTGAAACAGATACCCTAGATAAAATGCAAAAGCGCATTGACTATGATCTAGAATATCTAGACAACTGGTCTCTCTGGCTTGACGTCAAGATTATTATTAAAACAGTTTTTGCTGTCTTTGCCCGTCAAAATGCCTACTAACCTTGCTATCATTAATTTGCTGAACATAGAAGTCAGGATGTTTTTACCGAATTAGAATTAGCTCAGGGCTAGTTTAAACGTATCTTGCTGGGATAATTCTAAGGTTTTATGATTCAGAACAGCCTGCGTAACCCTATAGTCCTAGACCGCGTCCTGTTCAAGGATTGTCCGATGGACAGCAGTAACTCCAGAGTCAGTGTTTGAGCATTTTTTACTTGGCAATATCAAGCTCCCCGAATCACGCGTCTGTAATTTTTACCCTACCGAGATCATGAATTCTATTCCCCATGGGGGCTATCACTGGGATGGTCTTCATCAACCGTTTTTTGAAGGTTGGTACTACCGAATTACCTTACCTGACCCGGCCAGTTTTGCCTTTATGTACTCTATTCAACAGCCGGGGGGTGGTTCTGCTCAGGTCTATGGGCCAGGGGAGTCCTATTTTTGTCGTTCTTTTCCGGATGTCAATACTTTTTGGGCCTGGTCTGATGCTTGCGGCCTGGGACATACCGATACAGTTAACTTCCGAACACTGCTCAACCCAAGCCAATTTTTCAGAGAAGTTAACCAAGGGTACCAGGCCACGGGCAGCTTCAACCAGGGACAACTCAAGCACCCCAATGGCGACGTGGTAGCCCGCTGGCAATACGACATTAAGCCGATCCAAACTTGGGGGCATCAGCAAGCTACAGCCGGCTGGTTATCCTACTTACCCCTTTATGATCCCGGATGGCAGGTGCTCTTAGCTCACGGGCTGGCTTCTGGCTGGATTCAATGGCAGGGAAAAACCTACGAATTTGACCAGGCTCCAGCCTATGCGGAAAAAAATTGGGGCCAGAGCTTTCCAAGTCAATGGTTTTGGCTCCAAGCGAATGCTTTTGCTAACCATCCAGATTTGTCCCTAACAGCGGCAGGAGGAGTACGGCAAATCTTGGCCTGGCAAGAACCCGCTGGACTCATTGGGATTCACTATCAGAATCAGTTTTATGAGTTTGCCCCCTGGACGGAAGCTCGGCTGGCCTGGGAGGTGCTACCTTGGGGGGCCTGGTCAATGACTGGGATCGTCAAAAACTATCGAGCCGAAATTAAGGCCCATTGCCCTCATCCCCCCGCCAAGATTTTAGTACCGACTGTCCAAGGGATGATCCCGACCTGTTGGGATACCCTACAGGGGGTTTTAATGCTACGGCTTTATGACCAGGACACCTTAATCTTGAGTGCCACCACAAAGCAGGCCGGCCTGGAGGTGGGGGGGGTACCTTGGTCTATGGCTTGGTCGCATTCTGACTCTCTGGGTATTCCTGAGGATCAGATTTGTATAACTGAAACCCTCTGAGGATATGGGAGCGTTGCTCTACAGTTTAGGAACTTCTTAAGGCCTACCCCATGCCCCTTGGTCAGCTTGGCTAATCCTTTTGCAAACAAGGTTGGCAGCGAACAGATTCAACCAGTTGTTGAACAGCCGCCCGGAGATCACCCTGAACGGATTGGGGATCAAACCGCTCTCGAAGTTCACCCCCTTCAAAAAATAGCAAAGTAGGGAGGCTTTGGAGGCGATACTGACGGGCCAGGTGAAAATTCTCATCCGCATTAATCCGCACGACTTTAAGAGGAATCGTCCCATTGGCCTGAATCTGTTGGAGGATAGGTTCAATTAACCGGCACAGCCCACACCAAGGGGCCCAAAAACTAACAACAACTGGAAGATGAGATTGAATAACTTCTTGATTAAAATTTATTTCACTAACAGATTTCACGACTGCGGCCCTAGCCTTAACCTGGGATCATGCTACCAGTGTATGGCGGATCCTGCACGGTAAAGCCAAGGATGGGCCCACCAAAATAGGCCGATAAAAATCGCAACGCCAATATAGGCAAGTTTGAAAAATTCCTGGATGACCAATGTTTGCCGACCCTGAAAAATTGCCAGAAACGGAATAACAGAAGTACGCGCCTTAATCGCTAAAAAGGCCGGCCCATAGCGGAGTTCAAGACGGCGATCCCCATGCCACACCCCAAAACAATGGTGGGCAATCAGGCCAAGGGAGGTAATCAAGGTAAACGAAGTTCCCAACCAAAGGGTATGGGCCAGACACCAAATAATTTGCCCCCAGAGTTGCGGATGGCGGGTAATGCGGATAATTCCAGTTTCATAGAGATGGACTTGGGGTTTTTGGATGGCGGCAATTTCGAGGAGATTGAAGGTAGCTGGATAGAGAAATAGAAATGAGATGGCGGAAAGTAACCATACCAGGCCAGGTATCCCCGGTACATTTTGGAGTTGCCACAGTTGCACCCCGTCATAGCGATGGGCTAAGAAATAACCAATCATGGCCACGGCTAGGGTGAGACTGACTAAGGCAAAGCCGATCCGATAAAGTCTTGCGCCTACTTGCTTTTCAAGGGTCAGTCTTAATGCCGCCAGGCCACTGTGGGCAATGGCAAACATGAGTAGCCAACCAACCATGATCCCCTGAGATGGGGCTAACCATGTATGCGTATAATCCACAATTGAGTCCAGACCTGTCTATCAATAGGTGTTCTATGGCATCTTGGCAAATTTTAGCGAGATTGTGATCCCAATTGCCCAATACAGAGATCACTGAACGGTGAGATTTGCGGCAAAAAGTTTGCTACCATTAAAATCCTGTGCCCTAAGCTTTTGATTTGGAGAGATGGCCGAGTGGTCGAAGGCGCAGCACTGGAAATGCTGTGTGGGGCAACTCACCGAGGGTTCGAATCCCTCTCTCTCCGTATTTTTTTATAGTTGTGTCTGCTGGAAGCCAGGATACCAGGCCTGATAGGACTCCCAGAAATTCTCCGTAGTAATATGGTTTCTCACAAGCGGATCGATTATCGAAGGCTCTCGCAAACAGATTTGAGGGTCAATCAGCACTCCTACAGATCGCTATCTAACATGACTCATTTAACCGATGATACTTTTTCAACCCAAACCAATTTAGCTTCTCTTTAGGTTTTTTTCTTATTGCGTCTGGCCTGGGTTCTACGGGTAATGTTGAGACGCTTGAGGGCACGACTCACATCCTGTTGGTTAAGATTATCGCCCCACAACTTTGCCAGTTGCTCTTGAGTCTTATCACTATTTTTGAGAACAAAGTCCTTAAACTTACCAATATCTTTGATTTTGGGTTCTCGGCGTTGATGATGATAGGAACGCGGTGCAAAAGAACCCGTTTCCAGATATTGGTTAATCCATAGATCAAGAGTATTTCGGCTAATATTAAGAGTCTTACAGAGTTGAGCCTTGACTGCTCCATGAGCAACTGCTTCTATTGCTTTTTTTCGTAAATCAGCACTGTAAGCCATCTCTACTCTGCTCATCTTGTTCTGTATTTTAGTAAATCATATTATGGTTCATTTATAAGTATGTAATGTCATCGTTCTAGGACGTAGCCTAACGCAGACTGTTCTGAGTGATCAAAACTTGAGCAACTCCAGCAGCAAAATACGTTTAAACTTGCACCCATCCAGTCCTAAATAGGTAACACCAACTCACTCCACAGGTGCAAGCCCATGCTTGGGTCTATGGATCGCTCAAAATGGAGCAAAGACAACCAGGCCCTGGGGAATTGTTTTCATGGTCAATGGTGTTGTCCCCAGAATTTCACCATCAACGACAACTTTTTGCGGCGGATCGGTTTTAATTTCTAAGGTTTTACCCCGCAAGCCAATGATGTCATCTCGGTTAGGGGCAACTTTGCGAATGGCACTGCCAAACAATTCCAAGAGAGAGTTAAATGCCTGGAGGCGATCGGCTGGAGCCACAATCGTAATGTCGAGCAGCCCATCATCCATAATGACATCTCCTGTACCATAGGCCAGCACTGACGTTACCGGAGCTGCATTCGCCACCGTAATTGCTGCTGCCGTAAATTCTGTCTTTTGTCCATCTACCACTAGCTCGGCTGTAAACGGGAACTGAGATTGAAATTGCTGCACTCCCGCCCAGATATAAGCCAAACTGCCAAAGCGATCCTTCACTTCCCGATTTGCCCGCTCCACCGTTTCCGCCTCAAAGCCAATTCCTGTCAGTAAAATCATGGTTTGTTTACAGGCAGAATCATCCACCCCCCTCACTTCACAGGCCGCAATATCAACGTGTCTGGTATGGCCCGCGATGATCACCTCACAGGCCGCAGGAATGGTTCCTGGTAAACCCAAAGCCGATCCAAAGGCATTAGCTGTACCGGTGGGAATCACCCCCAAAGGAATATCCGTCCCAACCAGCGCATGGGCAACGGCGGAAATAGTTCCATCCCCCCCTGCGGCTAGAATTGTATCCATTTCTGACCCTAGCGCTTGCTTCACAAGACTTTCAGTACTAGTAGTAGGAGTTGTGGTTAAAACTGTGAGATGAAAGTAGGGTTTCAGCAGGCTCCGGATCTGAGAGAGAGTTTGGCGGGCATCCCCTTGGCCAGCCACCGGATTAAAAATCAAACAAGCATGGGGGTAACGGGCCGCCTTGGTTAGGATGGCCCAGGCGGTGGCGGAATTGAGGGCAAGGGGGACATCATAGCGGGCACAATAGCGAATCACTAAGTCCATTTCCCCGGACTGTCCAGGCCAATAGTCACCCCACCAGAAAACAGCCGTTATTTCCTTGGCGAGAATCTTAGCAGTAATGAGGACTTCTGCCCCCTGTCCCATCTCTGGGATAAACTCAATTTCAGGGCGGGCGTGGAGGATATCCGGCAGCAAAACCTCTAAATCTTGGGGAATGAGGAGGCGAAATCGTTTTAAGAAAGCGGCATGGGCCTGAAAAAATTGGGCCAGTTCATGACGGCCACTGAGATCACAACCAAAAGCAAGGGTTGGCTGTGGCATATCACCAGCGGGGTGGGTTTAATTCATCAGGGTAAAGATCGTCATCTTCATCAGCAAAATCCTCTTCTTCCTCTTCCAGAACAGGCTGCATCAGAAAGGCCCGCTCGGCTTCTTGATAGGTGAGCCATTTACCGGGTTCCCACAAAAAGGTCGGGGGATTTAAAAATCGTCCAAAGTACCAGGGGGGGGAAGTTGGTTGCGTAATCTCAGCCTGAACTCGGATCGGGGCAATGGGTCCATAGGGGTCGTCTCGTTCAATTTCAAGCCAGACTTTTTGGCCAATTAGGTCTTGGGGAGAGAACATGGTGTCGCTTTCACCTCTGGAATCACACAGGAGGAATAAACCCTCTCATACTCTTAATTTACGTCTTGCCTCTTACCTCAATGAAGGAAGATTTCTATTTGTTAACGTCAAGCTTAACTTAAATTCATAACAAATGGGCATGACCCTGTTATCAGGCCTGCTATTGAACGATAGAAGGGATGCTCAATGTCGGGGGAACAAGGGAATGATGGGATTTAGGGGAGGTATGAAGCCGAATTAAGCGGGCTAAGGTTCCTTTCAGTTGGGTTCGGGGAATAATGGCATCCACAAACCCGGCCTGGAGCAAATATTCTGCGGTTTGAAAGTCATCGGGTAGTTTTTCCCGCAACGTTTGTTCAATGACCCGTCGCCCTGCAAAGCCAATAGTGGCCTTGGGTTCAGCCAGAATAATATCGCCGAGCATGGCGAAGCTAGCTGTGACTCCGCCGGTTGTGGGGTGGGTTAAGACGGGTATATAGAGTAACCGAGATTCTCGATGCCGTTCTAGGGCTGCGGAGGTTTTAGCCATTTGCACCAGGCTCAACATCCCCTCTTGCATCCGCGCCCCACCAGACGCGCAAACAATGATCACAGGCCGGTTGTCGCCGGTAGCACGTTCAATCAAGCGGGTAATTTTCTCCCCGACTACGGATCCCATGCTGCCGCCCATGAAGCGGAAATCCATCACCCCTAGGGCAACAAGTTCACCTTCAATTTTCCCTAACCCCGTTTGCACCGCATCTTTTAAACCCGTCTTGGCCTGGTATTCCTTGAGGCGATCTTGGTAGGGTTTGCGGTCTTTGAATTGGAGCGGGTCACAACTGACTAACTGTTCATCCAGGGTTGTCCAAGTGCCGGGATCAATTAACTGACGAATTCGCTCATCACTAGTAACGCGGTTATGGTGGTGACATTCAGGGCAGACCATTTGATTAGCCCGTAAATCCTTGGTGTAAGTCATCACCCCACAGGCCGGGCATTTACTCCAGAGACCATCGGCGATTTCCCGTTCTTGTTGGGTGGCGGGTAAGGGGGCATCTTTCTTGCGGTTGGCAAACCAATCAAAAAGTGACATATCTGAAGGGGAGTTCTCCGTAAAAGCAGAAAAGTTTCTTTCTTAATCTTGACCCGGCCAGTTATCTACATAGGGTTAATTATTCCTATTGATAGACATAACTTACATCTGGATTCCTTAACTAAGCATTAAGCAAAAGATAGTTTTTTAAGTTTTACTTATCATCTCACTTTGTTGCGAAATTGCAATATTTTATCCACAAAAGCGAGTCAACCTGAGAAAACTCTTAAGAAACATAACCAGGCCAGGACGCTCCCAATCCCCTGATTTATGATGAAGTAACGACTCTGTTTGCCAGATTTAGACCTCACGCCCTCCTGACGACCATGACCCATTCTGCCTTCCGCCCCTTGCGACTGCGCTTTCCCCTCTGGCGTTATCTCAACCAACCCCTTGGGCTACCAGGCACATTTCTAAACCCCCATCGCTTTTGGCAGTTTTATCAATATTCCCACTTGGAGCGATGTTGGCGGCAGGATTGTCCTTCCTTTGGGGATACCTCGGAACATCATTGAGATTCCTGGTCTTGACCGAGTTCTCCCGCAGCCATTCATGCATTTCCGGAGCATCTCTGAGCCGTTGGGGGCCTTGACGAACTCCCAGGTTGAGGAAGTCGGCAGGATGAGAATGGATCCATCCATAACCATAAATCTTGTATAATTGGAAATTATTGAACGCTATTCCGACCGAGATTAAGGAATTTTGACAATCCTTGATTTGGGGAATAACCGGACAGGGCAATCCTGGCAATGCCCCTCCGTCTGCCCACACTATCGCAATTTCTTATTGTTCTATGGCTCCATCCCCTCTGACTGACCTTAAGCCCTACAAACCCTCTAAAGTTGAAACCCTCAAGGAACGGAGTAATCACCTCCGCGAGCCTGTGGCCAGCGAACTCCTCCAGGATACGACCCACTTTAGTGAAGATGCGATCCAAATCCTTAAGTTTCATGGCTCCTATCAGCAGGACAATCGCGACAACCGGGTGAAGGGTCAGGAAAAAGACTATTCGTTTATGCTGCGAACACGGAGTCCAGCGGGCTATATTCCCCCCCAGTTATATTTAACCTTGGATCGGCTGGCGGATGAATACGGCAACAGCACCATTCGGGCCACCACCCGCCAAGGCTTTCAACTCCACGGCATTCTCAAACGTAACTTAAAAGCCACCATTGCCGCCATTGTCAAAAGCATGGGTTCAACCTTAGGGGCCTGCGGTGATTTGAATCGGAATGTGATGGCCCCGCCCGCCCCTTTTACGAATCGTCCCGAGTACCAACTCGCTTACGACTATGCCCATCGAATTGCTGATTTACTCACCCCGCAAACGGGAGCCTATTACGAAATTTGGTTGGATGGGGAAAAGGTAATCTCCGCTGAAGAAGCCCCAGAAGTGAAAGCAGCCCGGCAGAGAAATGGCAACGGCACTCTGATGCATGATGATGAAGAGCCGATCTATGGCACTCAGTATATGCCCCGGAAGTTTAAGGTGGCTGTGACCGTGCCGGGGGATAACTCGATTGATCTGTTTTCCCAAGACTTGACGCTGGTGGTGATCACCGATGCTCGGGGGAAGCTCAAGGGCTTTAATATTTACGCCGGTGGGGGGCTGGGGCGCACCCATAACAAGGAAGAAACCTTTGCTCGCGCCGCTGATCCCATTGGCTATGTGGACGGAGCCGATGTGTATGATGTGGTCAAAGCAATTGTGGCCACCCAACGGGACTATGGGGATCGGCAAACTCGGCGACATGCACGGCTGAAATATTTGATCCACGACTGGGGTGTGGCTAAGTTCAAAGCCAAGGTGGAGGAGTATTTTGCTAAACCGCTACAACCACTTTATGAGCTACCGCCGTTTCAGTATGAGGACTTTTTAGGCTGGCAGGAGCAGGGAGATGGGCGGTATTTCTATGGGCTGTCCATTGCTAATGGCCGGATTTGGGATCGTCAAGGGTTTCGCTTAAAAACGGCGTTGCAGAAAATCGTGACACACTACGACTTACCGATGCGGGTGACTCCTCACCAAAATGTGATTCTCTCTGACATTGAGCCGCAAGATCGAGTAGCGATCCAGGCCCTTCTAGATGATCATGGGATTTCCCGCTTAGAAACCATTGATCCTCTCGAACGCTATGCCATGGCCTGTCCGGCTCTACCCACCTGTGGCTTGGCCATTACAGAATCGGAACGGGCTATTCCCACTGTTTTGGAGCGGATTCGGGTCGTCATGGATCGAGTGGGTCTAAAGCAAGAACATTTTGTGATTCGGATGACGGGTTGCCCCAATGGCTGTGCCCGACCCTACTTAGCGGAATTGGGATTTGTGGGCATTACCCCAGAAACCTATCAACTCTGGTTGGCAGGCTGCCCCAATCAAACCCGTTTAGCCCAAACCTTCATTGAGAAATTACCCATTGCGGAACTGGAAGTCACCATAGAACCATTGTTGGTCTTCTATAAAAAATCCCGGTTAACTAAGCCCGGCCTGGAGAGTTTTGGAGATTTTTGCCATCGAGTGGGATTTGAGGCATTACGGGAGTTTATGGCGACCTATCAACCCCTCTCCCACAAAGGGCGGCGGTATCGGGTGGATGTGCGAGATGACCAGTATCAACAATTGAAGGATTTAGCCAGTCAAGACAATAAATCTATTGCTGCCGTTACCCGGGAGGCCATTGCTGCCTACTTGAGTCATCATGCCTAGATTCAGGTGACGGGGTAAAAATGGCAAGACCAACCTATATTTATTTACACGGCTTTGCCTCTGGGCCGAGGTCTGTCAAGGCGGTGTTTTTCCGGGAAAAGCTTGAGACTCTGGGGGTTCCTCTGCTCATTCCTGACTTAAACCAGCCGGATTTTAGCCAACTGACTTTAACTCGCAATATTATCGCAGTCTCAAGGCTCTTACCTCCCTTCCCTCAACCCGCAGTGTTAATCGGCTCAAGTTTTGGCGGACTCACAGCGGCCTGGGTAGCACAGCACAATTCACAGATAGAACAGTTGGTTTTACTCGCACCGGCCTTTGAATTCAGCCAGGCCTGGCTCCCCCGTTTAGGCGAGCAATTATCCCAATGGCAAACCCAAGGCTATCTGGAGGTGGAGCATTACGCTGATGGCCAACGCCGGCCCCTGAACTATCACTTTGTTGAGGATCTCCAGGCCTATGATGAATCTCAGTTAACCCGCCCTGTCCCAACCCTCATTTTTCACGGAGAGGGGGATGAGGTGATTCCAGTTTCAGCAAGTCAACGCTATGGACAAAGTCGGGCCTGGGTTGAGTTACAGGTACTTAGGGGAGACCATAGCTTAACCGAGAACTGTGAGGATATTTGGCAAACCTTACTGACTAAAAATATTGTGACGGCAACACAGCCCTAAATTACAATTACTTATAGGAAAATGACTAAAAATCTGCCCCTAGGCTTTGAGCGGACGCACGGCCTGGCGAGAAAATCCATGTTCTTTGAGTTCCTGCTGGAGCTTAATGGCATTTTCAACCCGATCCACAAACATCACCCCGGTTAAGTGATCAATTTCATGGAGAATTGCCCGTGCCAAGAGCTCGGTCGCATAAAGCACTTGGGGCCGACCCAGTTCATCTTTGTAAGCGACTTCGATCATAACTGGGCGTTTAACATCTAAATAAACTCCCGGAATACTCAAGCACCCTTCCTCGGCTACTTCTACCTCTTCGCTAACCCCTTTAATGACGGGATTAATCAAAATTAAGGGTGGATTGGCGGCTTCATCGGGATTAATGTCCACAACAATCAACTGTTTATTAATCCCAACCTGGGGGGCTGCCAGGCCAATGCCAGAGGAGCTATACATGGTTTGGAGCATTTTCCGGGCCAATTGGCGCGTGTCTTCATTAACCTGGGTAATCCGCTTTGAGCCTTGCCTTAGTACCTTGTCTCCTAAGAAGTGGAGTTCAAAGGGAGGATTTTTAAGTTTGGTCTTTTCAACTTGGACGGGGGAAGTGGTTAGGCTGGCCATGAAAAATTATGAAGACTATTTGAGAACGTTTAATATAATTCTATTCTACGGTTTCTAGCAATGTGCCGGGCCTGGATGTTCCGGTTGCTCCTATTCCTTAACTAGGCATTTTTTCCATGTGGCAGATTGGCAACCTATGGTGAGTCTTGACTCGGTTTCTCCGCCCCTGATGCCCGGCTCCCGGCCCCTCTCTGCTGGTGTTTTTGTCTGCTTGGAGTGGCAACCCCAGGCCGGTGGGCATGTCAAATGTTGGGAACGCTATGCCCAGGCCGCGGCTAATTTTCCTGACCTAGTGGATGTGACGGTCTATTTCCTGGGCCAAACAGAAGAAGTCGTCACAATTGCCCCAAATGTCCGCTATCACCTCTTGCCCCCCCAATTCAGCACCGGCCAACTCAAATTTCTGCAACAGGGAGCCGGGGACACGGATCTATGGCCCAGCCACACCCGCCTAAGGGAATTTTTACCGCAGCATGATGTTTTTCAAACTACGGATACCTTTAGCTTTGCCCAGGCCGTCCGCCGCTATTGCCAAAAAACAGATCGCCCCCTACTCACCTGTTTGAATACCGATTTACCCCTGTTTACCCAAGTCTATTCCCGAGATATTATTGATCGTCTCTTGGGGGCTGCGGGGTTACGGGGGTATCTGGGCAGGTTACTGTTGGAGCAGTGGCAGTTGGATCAACGCTTGGGAGAAGATGCCCGTAAAAAGTTAAAACGCTTTTGCCAGGCCTGTGACCGAATCTTGGTTTCGCGCCAAGCGGATTATGATTGGTTGACTAGTTTCTTACCCCCAGAGCGGGTGAGTTGGTTTCGCCTGGGCCTGGATCGAGAACTGTTTCATCCCAGTCGGCGCAATTCAGCCCAATTTCGGCAGCGGTTTCAGATTCCCCCGGATGTCCCAGTGTTGCTCTTTGTCGGCCGGGTAGATGCCAGTAAAAAGGTCATGGTGATGGCTGAGGCGGCGCGGCTACTGCTAGATCAGGGTTGTGATTTGCATGTTTTTGTGGCTGGGGCTGGGGGGCAAATGGCTGAGGTGAAGGCATTACTGCGAGACAACGTAACCTTGCCGGGAGTCTTACCCCAAGAAACCCTGGCCCTGGTCTATGCCAGCAGTGATATTTTTGTCTTTCCCTCGGAGTCGGAAACGGGGCCGAATGTGGTTGTGGAGGCGCGGGCGGCGGGATTGCCAGTGGTGATTTCGGGATTTGACAATGGGGCCCGGTTTATTCAACAGCCCGGTGAAGATGGCCTGATCGTGGATAGTCGGGATCCCCAGGCCTGGGCCGCAGCTATTTTACCCCTCTTGACTCATCCAGAACGCCGACAGCACATTGGGGACAAAGCCCATCAAATTACAGCCGCCACCTATTTAACTTGGGCTGAGACCTTTGAACAGGATGTCCTCGGGGCCTGGTCTCAGGTTTACAGTCCAAAAGGGAGGAGGATCCAGATTTAATCGATAGTCCAGTCATTGCTGCGGTCATGATCCACCATCAATATCCCCAGGCCGGGTCGAGATGCAGATGAAAACGGATAAATTATTCTACGCTATCTTTCTATTTCGGACACGGCTGCTAAGTGAACTGATTCCTGGCCTGGATCCGACCTGTGAGTATGAATATACCGCCCCAGTTGTAAAAGCAACCGAATATCGCCTTGATGGAGTCTTTACGCCGCTTGAGCCAACCTTGGAGCAGCCAGTGGTATTTGTTGAAGCTCAGATGCAGTCAGACCCAGGCTTTTATGGACGTTTCTTTGCTGAGATTTATCGTTATTTGCATCAGTACCAAGTTGAACGAACGTGGCGAGGCTTATTAATATTACAGTCAAGACAACAACGCTTAGGGAATGCTCGGCCCTACCTGGAGCCATTAGACCAGCAAGTTAAATCCATTTACCTAGAGGATTTAGCGGCCGCTGACTCATTAAGTCCTACCTTGCGCTTGCTCCAGTTGTTGGTTTTAGATGCCTCGGTGACAGTCCCCGCCGCCCAAAGCCTGTTGGAATCGGTCGCCAGTGAATCAGACTTTAACCAATGGCTGGATGTAGTGGAGGCTATAGTGATAAGTAAATTTCCAGACGCTGGCCTGGAAGGGGTGCGTGCCATGTTAAGTATCCAAACCGAAAATTTAAGTCATACCCAGTTCTACAAGGATGTTCTCAAAATTGGGGAAGAGCAAGGAGAACAGCGGGGGGAGGCCAAAATTGTTTTGCGGCTTTTACAGTATCGTTTTGGACAGATTGATGCTTCCCTTGAGACTCAGGTCAGGACATTAACAACTGAAAAATTAGAAGCATTGAGTGAGGCTCTCCTCGGGTTTCAAGATGTGTCGGAGTTCCAGGCCTGGTTAGGATACAATTAGTCAAAATTTACGATTAATAGCCAGCCATCCCATCATGGTTCTCCTGGGTTAGCGATAACATCATGACTCAAGTCAATCTCACCAATCTCTATGAACAAGACTTTCAACAATGGCTGGAGGAAACCACTGACTCCCTCAGGAATCGAAACTTTGAGCGTCTTGATCTTGAGAATTTGATTGAAGACTAAATGACTTGGGCAACTCAAACCGACTCGCACTCGAAAGTAATGTAACGATCTTACTGGCCCATTTCCTCAAGCTGACGATTCAAGCTGATGCTCCCGATACAATGAAAAATAGTTGGGATAACTCTATTGATGAATACCGTCAACGAGTCCAGAAACAACTCAAAAAGTACTCTTCCTTAAAATCATATTGAAAAACCGCTCTGTTTAGAAGCCTATCCAGGTGCCAGAACCTCAGCCATCCGGGAGGGACAACGGGCAAAGTCTGGAATCACAATTCATGCTGAGGCCGACTATCCAGAGGCTTGCCCATTTTCACAGGCCCAAATTCTAGATGATGATGATCCGGCAAACCCAATAGTTCCCTTTCTCCCTAGAGAATCCCTCGCCCAGGCCACCCGCACGGGGTACAATACAATTTCGGTGAACTTGCGGCCTATTCATGATTTCCAGTAACGATTTTCGCCCCGGTGTCAGCATTGAATTAGATGGTTCGGTATGGCGTGTGGTTGAGTTTTTACACGTTAAACCGGGTAAGGGTTCTGCCTTTGTCCGCACCAAGCTCAAAAATGTCCAATCTGGGAATGTAGTTGAGCGAACGTTCCGGGCTGGTGAAACGGTTCCCCAGGCCAACATTGAAAAAAGCACCATGCAACACACCTATAAAGATGGGGATGACTTTGTCTTTATGGATATGGAAAGCTATGAAGAAGCCAGCCTCAGTGCCGCTCAGATTGGGGATCGGGTCAAGTACTTGAAAGAGGGCATGGAGGTGAATGTAGTCCGGTGGGGGGCTCAAGTTCTAGAAGTAGAATTACCCAATTCTGTCGTCTTAGAAGTGGTGCAAACGGATCCAGGCGTAAAGGGAGACACCGCCACCGGGGGGACAAAACCGGCCATTGTTGAAACCGGAGCCCAAGTGATGGTGCCGTTATTCATCTCCATTGGCGAGCGGATTAAGATTGATACCCGCAGTGATGCCTACTTAGGCCGGGAGTAAAAGAAACACCGTGGAGCTAGACCTAAACCAACTCCGGGAATTAGTCACCATTCTCAACCAAACGGACATTACCGAGTTGAGCCTGAAAAGTGGTGATTTAGAACTGACTCTTAAGAAAGGCACGATGGTTGTGGCTCAGCCAATCCTGACCAGTGCATCAGCTCCTGTAACGTCTCAAACCTCTGTCCCCGCTCCCGAGGTGGTATCGGCTTCTGAACCCACTCCTCCACCCCAGACCCCGAAAAAAGGAGCCGAGATTAATTCCCCCATGGTTGGAACCTTTTATCGGGCCCCGTCCCCGGATGATCCGCCTTTTATTGATGTGGGAGATAGCGTCAAAAAAGGACAAGTCGTCTGCATTATTGAGGCGATGAAACTCATGAACGAAATTGAAGCCGAGAGTAACGGGATTGTCACCGAAATTTTGGTGCAAAATGGCGAACCTGTGGAATTTGGCCAGGCCTTGATCCGCATTAATCCAAGTTAATCCAATTCCTCAATACGGCTCATCTGAATAAGACTAGGTTAGCCACTTAACCCGGCCAGGAGTCTAATCTCTAAAACCACTTTTGCTGACCTGATTGACAACTTCCCTTCAGCCGATATCCCAGCCCATAGACTGTCTCAATTAAATGGTCATAGCCAAAGGCTGTTAGTTTTTTGCGCAGTAGGCGAACCTGAGCCGCCACAACATTACTGGTGGACTCCGAGGCCATGGCCCAAAGTTGGTTTTTAATTTGTTCGCTACTGAGGATTTGTTGTGGATGTTTCATAAAATATTCTAACAATTGAAACTCTTTAGCCGTTAAGGGAATGGTCATGTTGATCTCGGAATTCGGATTATGAATTAAGCTAGCCGTAGCATAGTCAAGGGTCAGTTCGCCCACGGTCAAGGCCTGGGATTGAAATTGGGGTACGCGCCGTTGTAAAGCTCGCAGACGCGCCAAGAATTCCGACATTGCGAAGGGTTTGACTAAGTAATCATCCGCCCCAGCGTCCAGTCCCATAACCCGGTCACTAATTTTATCTTTCGCCGTCAGGATCAGGATGGGTAATGGATTGTTTTGCTGCCGTAGGCGCTGACAGAGTTCGATGCCACTGAGTCCTGGTAATAACCAATCAAAAATCGCCAAGGTATATTCTGTCCAAGGATGATTAAGAAGATTCCAGGCCTGGTTCGCATCTTGCACCCAATCAACAATGTAGTTATTTTGCCTCAGGATTGTTTGAATTGCCGCCCCCAAATCTGGCTCATCTTCAACCAACAACACACGCATTAGACCCAGCTCCTCCTCAAATAGGAAGTTGTGAGGATTAAGAATAACCCTAAATTACAGTCTGAGCATCAGGTAAAAGTTGGGAGTCAGAGGAGGATAGTGAATCGAGATATCAGATGATGATGCTTGCCGATTGATTCTTAATTCTGATGGAGATACCTAATCGGCCAAACTCTAAGAACCCACCCGCACATCCACCACTGTCCCACGGGCATTGTAGTTGGGGTTGTCTAGCTCTACAGGAGTCCCCACCTTGACATTACTATTCCCTAAAACCGGGCCATTGGCCGTAACTTGCCCTTTCCCGATCAGGGTTAACAACACATTGCTACTAAAGGCCATTTCTGGGCGGGGATCTGGTAAGGCCTTGACGGAGCCATCGGGTTGAGAAACGGTAACAGTGCGGGGTAAATAATCAACGGCTTTGATATCCACTTGCCCATAGGGTTGGTTGCGGATAATAAAGTTTGCTTTTTCCCCAGGCCGGACAATGACTTTTGCATCCCGAGTCCCCAGGCCAATCACCAACACATCCACTTCAATGGGTTTACTCGCGGCAACTTGGGCAATGGAAGTCCCGGATTTACCTGGCACAATCAGCAAGCCAATCACTACCAACAGCAAGACCAGGCCAGCCCCAACATCCAAGACACTCAACTTGCCAAATAATCGCCCTTGGGAATCAATCAATGCCATCCATCTGCTCTCAACTCGCCCGTATGGAGATCTGTCGAACCCATTAAAGTTGGCCACATTTCCACACACCAGTCAGCCTATCACGATGTCACCCACCCAGAATGAGCAGAAAGCAAGTGGAACATTCCCAGAGGGGCCTTAGTCTGGAAGTAAAGAACTTTCTGTGATTAAATCCTGTGCCTATCACGCCTCGCCAAAATCGCTGGTTCAAGCGCGTTGCTGCGGTTAGTTTAGCCCTGAGTGTATTGCTCCATCCGCTAACGGCCCAGGCCCAGAGTGTATTGGATCGGATTTTATTTCAAGGCATTCAATTGCTCCAGGTGTCTAATATTTCGCCACAGCAGGAAGTGGCCATTGGTCGTCAAATCAATCAACAAATGCTCAGTCAAGGGATGCGAGTTAATAATAATCCCCAACTCCAGAGCTACATCAATCAAATTGGGCAAC
Organism: Synechococcus sp. PCC 6312; assembly: GCF_000316685.1. Classification (NCBI taxonomy): domain Bacteria; kingdom Bacillati; phylum Cyanobacteriota; class Cyanophyceae; order Synechococcales; family Synechococcaceae; genus Synechococcus; species Synechococcus sp. PCC 6312. The sequence continues at coordinate 3,348,544 of NC_019680.1, forward strand.
GCTTGGTGGCAGTATCTGCACGCAAAAATATTCCCTATACTTTCCAGGTGGTTAATGATCGGGCCGTGAATGCCTTTGCCACAATGGGTGGTTTTGTCTATGTTACGACTGGGTTAATTGCCACGGCGGACAATGAAGCAGAACTGGCGGGAGTGATTGGGCATGAAATGGGGCATATTGAGCAACGTCATGTCATTCGCCAAATGCAGCAAACCCTCTTGGCGCGGGGTCTGTTAACGGCTGCCGGACTAGATCGGGATCAAGGGGTTCAGATGGCCGCAGAGTTAGCGTTTCGGCGGCCCCGCAGTCGGCAAGATGAACTGGAGGCGGATCGGGTTGGCCTGATTCTCTTGGCCCGCAGTAACTATGCCACGATTGGTTTACCCTCATTTTTAACGAAACTAGCCCGCAATCCGGCCCCGCCTGCGATTCTCAGTACCCACCCCGCTGCCCGTGATCGAGCCATCATTGCTGAACAACTGATTCAATCTGGCATTAACAACAACTGCCCGAATACGCCCCAAGAACTGGCCTGTGGGTTAGACAGTTCCATCTATCAGCAAGATATTCGCAGTCGTTTTAATTAACTGATTGGATCAGGGGGCGGCCAATTTGGGTCATGAGGCTCATGGTTTTCTGGTGCTTCCGGCTCTGACTCCCGCACAATTGACTCTGGTTCGGCTGAGACTGGTAAATCTTGGGAGGCATGGGTTTCAGCTTGAATCTCTGGACTTTCTGTGGCTGAGTCAGTCTCTACAGGCGTTGGTTCCTGATTTTCTAGGGCAGATGGGAAAGATTCCAGGCCCTCAGTGTTAACAGGCTGCTCTGATACCGAGGGTTCTGGTGGGGTATTTTCGGTGTTGATTGATGGTTGCAGTTCAAAGGATGGGGGAGTGCTGTCAACTTCAGAGCTAGACTCCTCTGCGGCGGCTACATTAATTTCTGTGGACTCTGCCGCAACAGGTTCGGTAACAGCTTGATCTTCAAGATCAGGGCTAACTGTTTCAACTTCAACCGCTGTAGTTTGTACCTCGGCAACTGTTTCAATTTCGTCTGCAAACTCATCCAGAGCCGTCTCGCTACCTGGGATTTCCGATGTCACAGAGGGGTCAATTGCTTTGGGGCTGGGTAACGGGGCTTTTTGGAATACGCCTTGGAATTGTCCTTTGAGCTTATCGAGATCAACTTTGCTGACCCATTCGGAAATTTGCCCGGCGATTTTGCTGGTCGGAACCCCATCAGTCTCTGACTTTTGGCCGGGGAGAACGGATTTAATCGCTTGGAAGAGTTCCTGGGCCTGGGAGGCATCGGTTTTGAGCTTGGGGTCTGTTAACTGTTGCCGATATTTGAAGCTCTGCCAGGCAAACCAGAAAATCAACACCACCGCCGCCGTTTCCCCCAACAGCAGTCCTCCCCGCAAGCGATCCGCATAGATCCAGAGCGTCAAGGCAAAGAACAAGCCAACCCCGCTCAAGATCAGATCATTTTTGCGGTGTAATTCTGGAAAAAAGAAGGCAGTTAAATAAAGGCCAAAGCTTCCAAAGGCAACGGCCCAGGCCAGCAAATAGGTCAACATTGCCTCATCGTCCTCTGTGACAACGGTGTGTACCAAATAAGCTCAACCCCTACCTTATCACCCCACGCGGGGCCTGGATGAAACCACGCGCAGGAGTCCATTAGGGCGATTTGCAATTCTTAATGACTGGCTTGGGCTGGAGTCAGGAGAGGAGCGGCCTGGAGCAGAGTTTGGGTATAGGGATGTTGGGGCTGTTGAAATATTGTTTCCGTGAGACCAATCTCGACAATTTGCCCGGCCTGCATGACTGCAATTCGATCACAGAAAAACCGGGCCACCGCTAAGTCGTGGGTAATAAACAAATAGGTCAAATTAAACTCGGCTTTGAGGTGCTGCATTAACTCCAAAACTTGGGTTTGAATATGGGCATCCAGCATACTCACTGGCTCATCACAAATCACCAGTTGGGGATGGGTAATTAAGGCCCGCGCAATGGCCACCCGTTGGCGTTGACCACCGGAGAGTTCCTTGGGATACCGCGCAAAGTAGGTTTCGGGGGGGACTAATTCAACCCATGCCAAAATATCCAGCACCCGCTCTTGGGCCGTTTTGGGCGTAGCCAGGCTATGAATCAATAACGGCTCTAATAGGTTTTGTCCCACGGTCATAAGAGGATTCAAACAGGCATGGGGATCTTGAAAGATCATCTGGAGTTCGCGGCGGCGGGGGCGCATTTGCCTGGAGGTGAGTTGGGTTAAGTCTTCCCCGTGAAATTGCACTCTCCCCCCAGTCGGCATGACGAGTTGGAGAATTGTCCGTGAGAGGGTACTTTTGCCACAGCCCGATTCCCCGACCAGGCCCAGAGTTTCCCCCGCATAAATGTCGAGAGTGATCCCATCCACAGCTTTGATGAAATGGGGAGCTTGGCCAAGGAGTTGGGCAATGGGGTTTGGAGCCAGGGTGTAGTGGCGTTCCAGGTGATCCAAACTCAGCAGGACTGGGGTATCCGCATCGGGTGGGGCCGTGGGAGTTTCGGGGGCCTGGTGCATCCGGCGGGCTGCATTAAGGAGGGCCTGGGTATAGGGCTGTTGGGGGTTGCTGAGAATTTCCCTGGCGTTGCCTGCTTCAACCAGTTGCCCCTGATGCATCACGGCCAGCCGCTGGCAATATTTACCCACCAGAGCTAAATCATGGGAAATCAATAATAGGCCCATTTCTCGCGCTTGGCACAGTCGAGTCAGTTCTGTCAAAATTTGGGCGGCCACCGTGACATCAAGGCTGGTGGTGGGTTCATCGGCAATGATTAAGACCGGCTCCAACAGCAAGGCCAGGGCAATGGCGACTCGTTGACGCATCCCCCCGCTAAATTCATGGGGATATTGATCCATGCGGGCGGCGGGAATTTTGACGGTTTCTAAGGTGGTCTTAATTTTGCTGAGTTTTTGGGCTCTAGAGAGATGGGGTGCATGGGCCTGGAGGACTTCCCAACAATGATCCTTTACCGTCATTAAGGGATTGAGGCGCGTCATTGGGTCTTGAAAGATTAAGCCCACTTGTTCCCCCCGCCACCGTTGTAAGGCTCGTCCCTTTAAGGTCAGGATATTGCTACCATCCACCCAAATGCTGCCTCTAATTTGGGAACCTGGGGGTAACAACTGCAAAATAGCTCGCCCAATGGTTGATTTGCCACAGCCCGACTCCCCCACCAGGCCGAGGCATTCTCCCCCTTGCACCTGCAAAGAAACCCCAACCACTGCTGCCCGTAATTCAGGATTAATCGCCCTGGGATAAGCAATGGATAGGGTTTGGAGTTCTAATCGGGTGTTACTCATCCACTAACAGTACCGGACAAACGGATACAGGGAAAGGGCGGCAGCGTTAGTTTCAAGTTTAGGCAGTTTAGGCGGTCGGCTCAATCCGAGCGTAAAAGACCCCTTGGATTTTCATTTCTTTAGCTTCGTGGGCCCCAAGGTCATCATCGGATAGTTGCTCACTCAAGAACGTCCCGGCAATTTCCCCTGTGCGCCCATCCACTTTAGACACTTCCAGGGAGATATTCCCTTTGCTCAACCCAAACCGCTTGACATTGGCCTTGAGCAACTCTTCACTGTCCGCTTTGTTGGGAATTGCGACGGCGTTGTCATAGCCAGTGGTTAAGCCCCGCCCTTTCGGATCGAGAAAGTTAGAGGTGCGGTAAGACGGAACGCTATATTCCCCTTTGAAATCCGTAGAAGTGGTAATGCTGGTGATGTTGGGTTCAGTACTGGCAACGAGATTTTTCACAGAAAATAGGAACGGAACCCGCTCGCCACCGGGCATTTGCACCGTAATGGCCTGGAAGTCAAACCCATCTTCTTCAATGAAGGTTAAGCTACCATCGCTGTTAATTTTCAAGGGTCCTTGCACCTGATCCAGACTTGAGGTTTTGCGAGTCACGAGTTTTGTGGGCACAAATTCTGCGGCTTGCCGTTTATTTTTCGGTTCTTCTTTGACTAAAAAGTTTGTGGGTTGCAGACAGAGATCGGTGATAGCGTAGGATTTGGTCGGATCAATTCCATAGGCCCCCCGAGCCGAATCATCCAAGGTGGGGCAATTGTTGGCCAGGCCAGTCCCGACAATATCGTCATAGGTTACACCCTGTTTCGCAGCCAAGGCTGAACCACTCCAGGTTACAAACCCGAGGCACAGCAGGCAAAAAGCAAGTATTAAAGCACGGTATCTCATGATTAACCTCAGAAGTCAAAGCACAGCAGATCATCAAGCACGTCAAAAGTCATAAATAAGTATGGGTTAAATTTTGACCGCCCAGGCCAGGGCCCTTCGGATAAAAATAAGTCCCAAGATGAAAAATAAGGTGCAAGTCGCCTCATTCAACCCTTGATTATACGAAGCATTGAGATCCCCAGGCCCCTTTTGTTGCGAAAACCTGTGGAGATTAGCTGCCCTAGGATACCTGTATGCCTGAAATTCCTTATCAAGTCCGCCGTTTTATCCCTGCCGATGCGCCCCAGATTGCCCAACTTTTCCATGACACCATCCATCGGATTAACGCCCAAGACTATTGTCCCGCCCAAATCCAGGCCTGGGCCCCCGATGATCTACATTTTTGTGATTGGGCAAGCCGCTGTGGGGCCAGAATAACTTTTGTTGCAATTGATCCAGTCCCAGGCCTGGCCATGGCATCGGACAAGATTATTGGCTTTGGCGAACTGGAATCATCGGGTCACATCGGCTGTTTTTATGGCCATTGGCAATATCAACGGCGAGGGGTGGGGCGATTGCTCTATCAAGCCTTAGAAAATGAAGCCATAACACGGGGCCTGGAGAGTTTACGAGTTGAAGCCAGTATTACCGCCCGCCCTTTTTTTGAACGGATGGGGTTTAGCCTCATTGAGCCGCAACAGGTTTTTTGTCGGGGCCAGTGGCTCTTGACCAATCGGATGTTGAAGTGCCTGACTCGCGCTTAAGAGTAATGCTATAGTTTGGGGTTATTGTTACCCGTTTATGTGGTGAGTTGGAGTAAAGCAGCTATGGCTCAGTCAGGGTTTTGGGGATGTAAGTTCGGGCTTGGCCTGGGGGCATTGTTGGTACTTGCAACCCTAGGGGCCTGTGATAAGGCAACTCAAACGGGTAGCGATGGTGGAGCAACAAATAGTGGTTTACGGATTGGCTCCCTACTTCCCTCTACGGGCGACCTTGCTTCTGTGGGACAACCCATCGTGGATACTGTGCCCCTAGTGGTCGAAACCGTGAATGCCTGTGGGGGTGTGAATGGTCAACCTGTTACCCTGATTGCGGAAGATGACCAATCCAGTCCGGCGGCGGGGGCCGAGGCCATGACCAAACTGGTGGAGGTGGATAAGGTGGCGGGGGTAGTGGGTTCCTTTGCCAGTGGTGTCTCCAATGCGGCGGTGGATATTGCGGCCCGGGGTAAGGTGGTCTTAATTTCTCCCGGTAGTACTAGCACTCTCCTCACAGAACGGGCGGCCAAAGGAGACTTTAATGGCTACTGGGCTAGAACGGCTCCTCCCGATAATTACCAGGCCGTGGCCTTGGCCCAGTTAGCTTATGAGCGGGGGTTACGAAAGGTTTCTACTGTGGTGATCAATAATGACTATGGCCGCAGTTTTGAAAAGGAATTTGTCACAGCCTTCAAGAAATTGGGCGGCACAGTTGTTAACGAAGCCAATCCAACTCGGTATGATGAACGGGCCTCTACGTTCAATACGGAAGCCGCCCAGGCCTTTGCCAATAAACCCGATGGGGTGGTGGCGATTCTTTATCCTGAAACCGGAAGTCTTTTACTCAAATCTGCCTTTGAGCAGGGCCTTACACCAGGGGTACAAATTTTACTCACCGATGGCGTGAAATCTGATACCTTTCCGGCCCAAGTGGGCAAAACTAGCGATGGCAAATTTATCCTCGCTGGGGCTGTGGGCACTGTTCCAGGTGCAGATGGTCAAGCACTAGCCCAAGTGACGAAAGTTTGGGAAGCCAAGTATAAATCTGCCCCGCCTGCATTTGTCCCCCAGGCCTGGGATGCGGCGGCCCTGTTGATGTTAGCGGCCCAAGCTGCCGGAGTGAATACTGGCGAAGGCATCAAGGCCCACTTATTAGAGGTTTCTGGGGGGTCTGGGACACCCGTAGATGATGTTTGCCAGGGGCTAAAGTTGTTGCGCAAAGGCGAGAAAATCAACTACCAAGGAGCCAGCGGTAACGTGGATATTGATGCCAATGGGGATGTCGTGGGAGTCTATGATATTTGGCAAGTTGGGGATGACGGCATCTTAAAAGTGATTGGGAAGGTTACACCCAAACCCAACAATCCCTAGGCAATCTCAGCCATCTTTGTTGGTTTCATTATTCAGAGTAAAGAATGCCGGTTCTTCAGGTTCGGTATTTTCGCCTCAGGATCTCATGTCACACCGTAAACAAAGATGGCAGAATAAGAGTCACGTTAAGCGGAATTGGGTATGGTCTTTAACTCTGAAAATAGTGAATTCTTCTCCGACGCTACCGAAGAGCACACCAACAATCTGCTGCTGAAATACCTCCAAAATCAGTCCCCAGAAGTTTTGTCACGGGTGGCCCGCTCTGCTAGCCCAGAAATCCGCCAAATTATTAGTCATAATGTCCAAGGACTGGTGGGGGGATTACCCTCTGAGGCTTTTAATATTCAAATCACAACAGATCGAGATAACTTAGCGGGCCTGTTAGCCTCGGCAATGATGACCGGGTATTTCTTACGCCAAATGGAACAACGGATGGAACTAGAAGCTGGTTTTGCCAGTTCCTTGTCTGTAACCCCCGTTGAGAGTCAAGATTAAGTTGAATTTTAAGGATTCAGTCAATTCGATCACCGTGCCAGCCAACGCACTATTTTCAACAGAGCTTGAGATCCAGGCCTTAGTAGGGTGGCTTGGTAGTAATGGTCGGCAGCTTTTTTAAGAATCTCGGCTTGGGTAGGGTAGGGAAAGATGGTTTGACTCAAGCGAGAAAGTCCCTGATTTGTCCCCATGGCCTGGGTAATGTAACTGATCAGTTCCCCGGCTCCATGACCGACAATCGCCGCCCCCAGAATCCGATCGGAATTGTGACTCAAGACTAATTCTAAAAACCCCTGGGTTTCCCCCTCCGTCACGGCCCGATCTACCTCCTGAAAGGGAATTTTCAAGATTTGCACCTTCAGATGTTTGACCTTGGCCTGGGCGGCACTGATTCCCACACTGGCAACCTCTGGATCCGTATAGGTGACACGGGGAACAAGTAACTGACTGACGTTGCTGCGACCCAGGCCCCCAGGGGAAAAGAGGGCATTCTTAATCACAATCCTGGCTCCAGCATCGGCGGCATGGGTAAATTTCCAGGCCTGGCACACATCCCCAGCGGCAAAAATATGGGGTTGACGGGTTTGCAAATAATCATTCACGACAATACCCCGGCCTGGTTGAGCTTCCACCCCCGCCGCCGCCAAATTCAAGGTTTCAATATTGGGAGTTCGCCCCGCCGCCACTAAAATTCCATCTACGGTCAAGGACTGAATCTCTTGGGGATGTTCGACTCGGTAGTAATCCATTTGGGCTTGGCTGCCAGTGGCGATAACAGTTTGAATCTGGGTAGATGTTTTAATCTCAATGCCTTCTTGACGGAGACAAGTTTCTAGGAGTTGGGCTGTGTCGAGATCTTGGTGGGGCAAAATTTGAGCGGCCCGCTGGAAAATCGTCACCTGACTGCCCAAGCGTTGTAGGGCCTGCCCCAGTTCACAGCCAATCGGCCCGCCGCCAATAATAGCCAGTTTTTGCGGTAGTTCTGTCAGGTTAAAGATGGTTTCGTTGGTGAAATAGGGAACAGTGTCCAGGCCTGGGATGTTCGGGATTGTGGCCCTCGCTCCGGTGGCAATCACAGCCCGTTTAAAGGTCAAAATCTGCTGCTCAACGTAGAGATGGTGGCTATCCCGAAATTGGGCTGTCCCGAAAAAGACATCTATTCCGGCCTGGTGGCAGCGTTCTACGGAATCATGATGGCTGATCTCGGCCCGGACTGCTCTGACCCGTTCCATCACCTGAGCAAAATTGATAGTCGGGTGGGGACAATGGATGCCATAGGGGGCGGCATTACGGATCTGGTGGGTTCTTCTGGCGGCGGCAATCAAGGTTTTTGACGGAACACAGCCCCAATTTAAGCAATCCCCCCCCAAGAGGCTTTTTTCAATCAAGGCAATTTTGAGGCCGAGGTTCAACTCTGCAGCCCCAATCGCAGTCACTAATCCGGCCGTGCCACCCCCGATCACCACTAAGTCATAGCAGGAAGCTGGTGTGGGATTTTCCCAATTGGGCGGATGGACTCGGGCCAGCAAGGCCTGGTTAAACTCATCTAAGGGCAGGGGTAAGGACATCTAGATCACTCAGACACTATAGGCAAGTTGATCAGTCCAAAATAGTGGTTTAAACCAGGCCTGGGACAGTCACCATGCCCTCTTCGGCGGGGAGTTCGTGGGGGTGTTGCTCCTCCAGCCAGGCCCCATAATCGGCCAAAAGTTGGTGCATGAGGCGCTGTTTGATGGTGAGGAGGACACTTTTTAATAGGCCATTGCCAGTCGCTTCCAAAATTGGCAGGGGGGTTAAAGATAAGGGGGGCGGCATATCAACTCCCACTTTTAAGTCGGCCTGGCCAATCAGTTTGGTTTGGTTTGGGGTGACTTCCGGCCGTAAATAGCCAATCAGATCCAAGCGAAACCGCTGATTGATATAGTCCACCCCGCGAATTTCACAGGCCTTGGAACGTAGGCGAATACTTCCATCTGCTGCAGCCTTAACTTCCATATCCACCACGGGCTGCAAGGTGATCATCAAAAAGTTCACGGGGCGCATTTTTAAGCGAAAGCAATGTTCCCCCAAAAGCTCGACTCGGGTTGGGTCAGTCAGGGCATGGACAAGGCGTTGGGGCTGGCGTAAATAGTGTTGGATGGGGGTAGGATGACTGGGCACATCCAGGGTTACAGTTTGGTTAGCCGTAAAGTGGAGATACATATAACCTGAGAACCCCTTTAACTTTCTTAACCTAAGTTTACAATATTTCCACAGTGGGCGGTTTATCCCCAACCTAAACTCTAAACAAGCCTTTCATCTGTTTTGGAACCTTGCCCCATGCCCATCACCCTTGCTCACCTTGGTCCCGCCGGAACCTATGCGGAGATGGCGGCCTTGGCATTTGGAAACACACTCAGTCTGAAACACCCCGAGACTTTTGATTTACACCCCTATCCGAGTATTGCTCAATCCCTCCAGGCCTTGGATCGGGGTGAGGTTCACTATGCCATTGTCCCCGTGGAGAATTCCCTCGAGGGCAGCGTCAATATGACCCTTGATACCCTCTGGCAGTTGAAACACATTCAAATTACCCAGGCCCTTGTCTTGCCAATCTCCCATGCTTTTGTAACCCAGGCCACCGATTTAACAAAAGTTCAAAACGTTTACTCACATCCCCAGGCCCTTGGTCAATGCCAACCTTGGTTACAGGAATTTTTACCCCAGGCCAGTCAAATCCCCACCAACTCCACCAGTGCCGCCTTAAGCTATCTCACCACTGATCCCACTACTGCGGCCATTACCTCCATCCGGGCCGCCCAACTCCATCATTTGCCAATTTTTGCCCGTGATATCCAAGCCTACCCCCTTGAGGCTGATACCCCGATGAACTGTACGCGCTTTTGGGTCATGAAACCCCGCGAGACTGACGGCTGGCCCCAGGCCGGTGATAGCTATACCTCCTTAGCCTTTAGTTTGCCTAACAATTGTCCGGGGGCATTAGTCAACGCCTTAATGATCTTTGCCCAACGAAATATTAACCTCAGTCGGATTGAATCCCGCCCCAGTAAACGCAGCTTGGGGGATTATTTATTTTTCCTAGACTTGGAAGTTGGGGAGAAGAGGGAGATTGTCCATACTGCCCTTGAGGAACTTCAGGCCCACACAGAAGTCTTGCACGTTTGGGGCAGCTATTCGATTGCAATGGTCTAATGTTCAAGGGGGATACTTTACCTATGGCTCAGTGGTTAGCAGTCAAAACCCGTGTTAATTCTGCCTTTCAGTTATTAATGTCTTTCCATTGGGCCATGTACGGTTGCTTTCTCATTTTGTTTACCACCGGAACAATCATGGCTCGCCTAACCCGTGGTACCCCCGGCCGCAGTGAGATGTACGACTTCCATAAGGGCCTGGGGGTGATTGTTCTACTCCTACTGGTGGCCCGGTTGCTGGTGCTACTGCGGGTTTGGTGGCGCAAATATACTAAACAGTTGCCCAAATTTTCCCCGGCCTGGTGGCAGAAATGTCTTCTTCATGGCCTCCTATATCTGTTTATGGTGGTTGTGCCCTTAAGTGGGTTGTTGTTTTCCAATTCTCGCCGCAGTGGTTCTGTGCAAGTGTTTGGGATGACCCTACCAGATCTATTTCCGGTCAATCCAAAGGTTGTAGAGTTGGGCCAGGACTTGCATTTTTGGTTGGCCTACACCTTTTTGCTTACCATTGTGGTTCACATCATTGCCCAGAGAAAATTTGTCCAGGCCCAGTGGCGGCGATATTTTACTTAAGAGGGTGTGGACAGGCCTAAAATTACTGATCCAGTTAAATATTTTTTAGGGATATGATTGACCACACCCCCTACAATCGAAGAAACCACTGAGTAATTATACGGACTAACCCAGGCCAATGCAGACCACTGACACCCAAGACTACCCCCTTCTTTCCGAACGTGAATTACAGGTGATTGAATTAGTGGCGGCGGGATTGACCAATCAAGAAATTGCCGTGGAACTGGACATCAGCAAACGTACCGTTGACAACCACATCAGCAATATTCTCACCAAAACTAAAACCGATAATCGGGTTGCCCTTGTCCGTTGGGCCTTGCAATGGGGGAAGGTTTGTCTAGATCATGTTAACTGTTGTCCATTGCCCAGCCGCTCCCCTCTCGTGAATGAATCCCAGGCCTAGGATTGGGGATTGTCCCTGGAGATCAGGACTGAGCGGCGGGGTTCAATGTTTGGTGAAATACTTGGCATGGTTGTTAGCCCCTCAACTCCCTTAAGCTGTCCCCAACTCCCCCTAGCGGTCTATCGGGAAGTCCAAGCTCATCTCGAACAATTGCCCGGAGTCACGGTCGAGCTTTTACCCCCCTTGCCCGGCCCCTTTGATTACCTGGCCAGCCAAATTGGTGGCATCCGGATTGAAACCCCAGAGTGTTTATCGGCTGAGGATGCACAATATTTGCAAGACATCCTCGACTATTACGCCCAACAGTTCGGGGCCTGGCAACCCTATGGAGAAAGCTAGTTATGCCCAAGGTCGTGGCCTTTTTAGGCAGTGATATTGAACCCACCGCTTACGCAGTCGCCCAAAGTCATGCCCAGGCCGGTCAAAAGACTTTAATCCTCGTTCCTACCCCTGGCATCCGGTTCAAACATCTCTGTGGGACTGAGTTTAACCCGCAACCAACAACCATTGCCCCAAATTTAGAGATTGTCGAGCTGCAAGCTATTCAAATCCTGAGCGGGGCCTGGGAAGAATTGCGGAAATTTGTCCGAGATTATGTTCCCGCTGATGTCCTAGGGAGTGAGGTCTATGCGGGAGAGCTGATGGTTTTACCAGGAATGGATTTATTTCTCACCCTAAATGCCATCCGCCAGTATTATCAAAATTCTGCCTACGATGTTCTAGTCTATGCCGGCATCGATCCAACCACCACCTTGCGCTTTATTGGCCTGCCCCATGCCCTGGCCTGGTATTATCGGCGATTTGGCCGCATTTTGGAAGACTTAGACCCAGTTAAAATTGCCAACGCCATTGGCGGCCCCCTGGCCACAGCCCTCTTAGCGGCCAACTTTGATACCCAAAAAATTTCTACGGCCCTCAGTCAAGGCAAAGAATGGGTTGAGCAGGGGGTAAACGCGGTGGGCGACCCTCAGCAGTTGCAGGTTTATTTAGTCACCTCCCCGGAATCAATGGCCATCCAACAGACCCAGTGGTTATGGGGCGCAAGTCAGCAAGTCCAAGTGCCTATTTCCCAAGTCTTGGTACCAACGGTTAACCCCGCTGCAATCGAGGCTGTAACGGCTGCCTTTAGCCCGCTGACTGTCCAAGGTTTAAGGGGTAATGACCGGGGCTTGGTTGATGTGGCCAGCTTGCCCAATTTAGACACCCCCCTCAAGGCTCCCCCCTGCCAAGAAATGAATGTGGCCCAACGGCAAATAAAGGTCTTTTTACCCGGCTTGGCTAAACACCAAGTTAAACTGACTCAATTTAATGGAGAAATCACTATCGAAGCTGCCGATCAACGCCGACATTTACCACTTCCCCCCGAGTTACAAAATCAACCCGTAACCGCAGGTAAATTTGAAGCCCCATACCTAATCATCAGTTTTTAGGCCTTTCAACCCAGGAGGGTGGCTAGAATCGTTCGAGGGTTTCCCAAGTGCGACCTAAGGCTTCGGGAGTGACGGAAATGCCATCAATGCCCAGGCCGGCCAACCATTCGACCCAATCGGGATAGACGCTGGCCGCTTCCCCACATAAACTACAGGCCAGGCCAAGGTTCTGAGCGGTCCGAATCAGTTGGCTAATGGCTGCTTTGACTGCCGGATGATTCTCATTAAACTGCTCGCCTAAGCTGGAATGCTCCCGATCCACCCCCAGAAGTAATTGGGTTAAATCATTACTGCCAATGGAAATACCCTTCACCCCCAGGCCAGCTAAATCTGTCAACATAAACAAGATGCCAGGCACTTCGGCCATGACCCACAATTCAAAGTCTGGAACACGGGATAGGCCCACCCAATTAAGTTGTTCCTGGCAAAATACGACTTCTTCACAACTGCGGACAAAGGGTAAAACGAAACGAATTGGGCCGGGATGCGAGTCATGAATTTGCTGTAGGGTAGCCAGTTCCAGTTGTAATAATTCCGGGTACAGACAACTGCGGGCCACGCCCCGTAACCCCAAAACTGGATTTTCCTCATCAGGTTCATACTGGTTCCCCCCGACTAACCCCCGTAGTTCATGGGAGCGTAAATCTAGGGAACGATAAAAAATTGGCCGGGGAGCAAAGGCCGCAAAGAAGGGTTCTAAGCCCTGCCTAAACCGAGCTTGAAGTTGAGCTTGACGATGTTCTCTAAACCAGAGAGTGGGATGTTGGCCGGACAAACGTTCCAAAAAAATATTTTCTGAGCGCAACAGGCCAATCCCGGCAATAGGCAGCTTGGGTAACTGTTCTAGGGCCTGGCTCTGGCTCAGGTTGACATAGAGTTGTGTCCGAAGGGTTGGCCTGGGGGTAGGCGGCGGTGGGCCGGAAGGTGGGGCAAAAAGTAGTGGCGGCCTGGGTTGGAGAACTGGCGTTATTTCCGTGACATGGGCAACATGGCCCGTTTGACCATCAAGGTATAAAACATCCCCATTGCGAATGTTCCGAGTTGCGTCCAAGACCCCAATCACCGCTGGCAGCCCCAATTCTCGCGCCAAAATTGCCCCATGAGATGCAAGTCCGCCTCGTTCACAGACCAGGCCCGCCGCCCCCCGCAACCCCGGCAACCATTCTGGATTAATGTTGACAACAACCCAAATAAATCCCGATTGCTGACTACCAAAATTAGGAGCGGCCATGGATTCTGTGATCACGAGGGCTGGGCCTAAGGCTTGGCCAGGTGTGGCGATGATCCCAGTGGCTAAGGGTTTGAGGTGGAGTTGGTGGGAGTTTGGCGGATGTTCGGGTAAGTGGTCACTCACGCGGCTAATCTGGGCCAGGCCGGTTTCTGTCGGAATTTGCCAACCGTAGCACAATGGTTTTGGTTGAATTGATCGGGGCAGGGTACTGAGGAGTTGGGTCAGGTTTTCTAGGTGGTCATCACTCAAGATCATGTCCTGGTCTATGGTTGCCGGGAGGGGCATGAGGGTGACTCCCAGGCCTGGGCTGAGGGTGTCGGCATGATCTTTTTGGCCCAGGTGAGTCTGGCGGAGTTTGAAGGTAGTGGCCTCCAAGTCATAGCGGTCAGGGGCCATAGTCGTCTCGCCATCGGCCAATCCAGGAACAGCCGTGATGTGCCAGACCCCAGCCGCAAAGGTGGCGCAACCTGTGGCAATACAGGGAGCAACCGACTGAATTAACACCTCCAGGCCCAGGTCAAGGGGATTAATCTGCCGCTGCTGCCATTGGATGAGATAGCGGGCCTGGAACATGTTGCCAAAGAGTTGCTCAAGGCCAAGTGAGAGTTGGTTCACCTCAACCACCAATCCCGGCCAAAAATCAGGGGGCAATTGTTTCTCTGGGCTAGGATGGCTGAAATAGGGAATCAGGCGTAAATAGTCACAGTTCCAGGCCTGGATCACCTGCATTAATGGCTCTAGCTCGCTGCCTGGTAATTCCGGAAAAGAGATTTGGAACTTTTCAGCAGCCTGTTGCCAAGGGAAATGAGCCGATGAATTCTTCAAGCTTGCCTGAAAACTGGCCCAAGGCTCTGCCAAACTGGCTCGATAAACCTCCCAGGCCCCGTTGAGTAAAATCGCACCCGCTGTCAACCTCACCTGATGCTGCTCAAGCTGGAGGAGATGTTGTAACGGCGGACTGAGGAGAAGCTGACCTACCGCGCCTTGGTTGAGGCAATCCTGACATTGAGCATCACGACTGACCAGGCCTGGAGCCAAGCATTGACAATCTTGATGGAGTTGCAAAAATGCGATTGTCACAGGCCCTAACTCAGAGTCGCCAAAACAAGAGATTTTCAGATCAGTAGAGCGATCACAATGCCGCTGAAGCTTCCACCGGAATCGTCAGATCCGCCCCAGATTTACTCCCCCCTGATGTTCCCTGTTGCCGCCGCCGCAGACTGACCACATCCGTAATTTTCTTAATTTGGGTAAAGGTCTGATCCAACTGATGGGCATCTGTAACATCAATACTGAGATCAATAATAGCTGTTTGTCCCGGAAAGGTTTTGACTTGGGCATTACTGACATTAATGCGATTATCAGTCAAGCGGATCAAAATATCCTTCAGGATACCCACTCGGTCAATTACTTCAATTTGGACATCCACAGAATAGGTTAGGGGACGATTGCTTTTAGTCTGTGGATTCCAACGCACCGGAATCAGCCGCTCACCGGGGATACTCTCCGCATTGGCACAGCCTTGGCGATGAATCGAAATTCCCCGACTCCCCAAAGTGACAACCCCAATAATTGGCTCTCCAGGGACAGGACTACAGCAACCCGCCAAGTGGTAAACCAGGCCCTCAATACCTAGGATTGGGGATTCACTGGCGCGCCCTGAGGGAGGTGGGATGACTTTCGGGCTACTGTGGGTGAGATTTATCAGGGCCTGGGTATCGGGTTCAACGGACTTAGCGGTTTCTCGCAGCCGATTAACGATCAGACTGAGGGTAATTTCCCCATAACCTAAAGCGGCCAAGAGATCATCCACAGCCTGGTAATTACAGCGTTCGGCCACCGCCTGCATCCGCGCCGATTTTAGCAGTGCATCCAGGCCCGACTTACCTAATTCATTCACCAGTAATTCTCGACCCCGCTGGATATTTTCCTCACGATGGGAGCGTTTATACCATTGGCGGATGCGGTTGCGGGCTGTCTCCGTCACCACGAAATTTAACCAATCCAAACTGGGATGGGCATTTTTCTGGGTGATGATATCAACAATATCCCCATTGCGGAGAATCGTATCTAGGGGGACGATGCGTTGATTGATTCTGGCCCCAGCACAATGATTCCCGACTTCCGTATGAATGTGATAAGCAAAATCTACTGGAGTTGCCCCTTGATGGAGGGATTTCACATCGCCTTGGGGAGTGAAGACATAAACTTCATTATCAAACAGATCATCTCGAACACTGTTGAGATATTCCTGGGCATCCTTCAGATCGTTTTGCCAATCTAACAATTGCCGGAGCCAGGTAAATTTTTCATCACGGGCATTCCACTTATTCGGCTGTGAACCCCCAGTTTCCTTGTATTTCCAGTGGGCCGCAATCCCGTTTTCAGCCACAGCGTGCATTTCTGTAGTGCGAATTTGGACTTCTAAGGGCTGTCCCCCCAGGCCAATGACCACCGTATGCAGGGATTGGTATTGATTCGGCTTTGGCAAGCTAATGTAATCCTTGAACCGGCCAGGCATGGAGCGAAAACAATCATGGACAACAGCTAAGGCCCGATAACATTCATCCTTGTTGGCGACTAAGACCCGAATACCTGCCACATCATAGATTTCATGGAACTCCTTTTGTTGCCGCCGCATTTTTTGATGAATACTATAGAGATGCTTCGGTCGCCCGGAAATTTCCAAATGTTCAAAGCCTAAGGTTCCCATGCGCTCTTGGAGTAGATTTAAAGCCTCCTGTAATTGCGCTTCCCGAATGGCCCGTTTATCAGCGACCAACTCTTGCATTTTGCGATAGGCTTCCGGCTCTAAATACTTGAAAGACAAATCTTCCAATTCCCATTTAAACCGCCAAATTCCCAGCCGATTGGCTAAGGGTGCGTAAATATCCTTGGTTTCTTGGGCAATCCGAATTTGCTTTTCCGGCTTGAGATATTCCAATGTCCGCATGTTATGGAGCCGATCCGCCAATTTGACGATGATCACCCGAATATCTTGGGCCATAGCCAAAAATAAATGGCGAAAGGTCTCGGCCTGGCGTTCCGTCTTGCTGGAAAAGTCAAAGTTAGACAGCTTGGTGACCCCTTCGACAAGGTAGCGAACTTCCGGACCAAATTGAACCTCTAGCTCCTCCCCCGTGACCACCGTATCCTCAATCACATCATGTAAAAATCCGGCAGCAATTAAGGCTGCTCCACCCCCTAAATCTCGCAATAACCCCGCCACCGCCACGGGATGGGCAATGTAGGGTTCCCCAGAAGCCCGTTTTTGCCCGGTGTGCAGATCGTAAGCAAAAGTAAAAGCTCGACAGATTAAAGATTGCCCGTCATCGGCATTGGGTTCCAGTAAACACGCTTGTAACCAATCAGGAACCAATATATCTGTGGGGACAGGGGGTGCCAATGCATTCATAGGAACTTGAGCAGGCCTGAGGTCATGTCATTTCATTGTATATAAATCTTACAATCTTGTATAGACTGATACACAAGCAATTCCAGACAGAGTACACTCCAAAAGGCATTGCGATGATGTCACTATATCTGGGGTTAAACAAGAGTGCCTTAACAATCGTTACTCGATAATTACAGCAGAGATTTCAATGGGTTAAGAATGCGCCAATCACACAGACGATGTTAAAAATGATCGGAATCGGGTAGGCATCGCCAGACAAGCTTGTTTTGCTGATTCGATATTGTTATCTGGGGCTGCACAGTTGGTAATCGCGACTTGCTAATCGTTAGAAACGATACATTTGAGCTATTTATCCAGCAGATTACGCCTCAGAAAACATGAGTCCAAGAAACCGATAAACTATAATTTTCCTAATCCGCATTGGAACCCAATTAATTCTTATGCTGCCAGGCCCCCTCCTCACCCAGTTACAGGTCTTGTCAGCAGCAACATTTATGGACCAGGCCGCTGATCTCAACCTAGCCCAGCCCTATCTGATCACCAATTTATTGGCGGGCGAAACATTACTCGAACTGGCCGATTTACTCCTGAGCCTCTATGCCCCGGACTATCCCATTACCTTGATCTTTTCTGACCAAACCAGCCAAACCCTCCCCCTCAAGACTTGGCTTGAGCAAGCAGACAGTCCTGTCCCCAGCCAAATTTACCTCCCCCCCCAACCGCCCCCTCCCTTGAGCGCGATCCAGGCCCTGGTTAACGTGGTGGTTCAACTGCGACACCCTGAAACAGGTTGCCCTTGGGATTTAGCCCAAACGCCGGAAACTCTGACTCCCTATGTAATTGAAGAAGCCTATGAAGTGGTTGCCGCAATTCAGGATCAAAATCCCCAGGCCATAGCCGAAGAACTAGGGGATTTACTTTTGCAAGTGATTCTCCAGGCCCAGATTGCCCAAGAGTCCGGTCAGTTCACCCTCCAGGATGTAGCCGCCCAGATTACCCAAAAACTGATTCGCCGTCACCCCCACGTTTTTGCTGAAGTTGAATTAACGACACCTGAAGAGGTGCGCCTCCAGTGGGAAACCATTAAAGCCCAAGAAAAAGGATACGATGGTGAACCCCCTCTGAGCCAAAAACTCGATCGCTATGCCCGCACCTTACCCCCGCTCCAGGCCGGGCTCAAAATTGCCGAAAAAGCCACCGCTGCCGGAATGACATGGCCGGATATTGCCGGAGTCTGGGAAAAATTTTATGAAGAGTTGGCTGAGTTTCAGGAAAGTTTATTGCAGGGGGGCCTGGAGGAGCAGGAGTCGGAGCTAGGGGATTTGCTGTTTACCGTGATTTGTTTGGCTCAAAAAAGCGAGTTGAATCCGATCAATGCCTTGCAGGGAACCCATCGCCGCTTTATCCAACGCCTGGAAAAAATGGAAGCAACCCTTGACCGCCCCCTTTCAGACTATAGCCTGGCAGAACTGGAAACCTTCTGGCAACAGGCCAAAAAAGCACTCCGTGACCAAGCCCAGATTTCATCCCCAGATATCCCTACCCCAGGCCCAGAAACGACTTCCCCTGAAGTGGCTCCAGAATGAGGCGAATCCTAGGGGGGCCTGGTTTTCAGCAGAAACGTCTAAAGATAGTCACACTCTAAGGTGTCATGGGTAGCCCGACCCGTTACAGGGTTCACCCCTTTGGCAACACTACACAGCATTTTCCGGGCATCTGGCCGTAAATCCACATCCGTAAAGTCTGCCCCGTCAATAATTGCCCCATCAAAAATTGTATTAAAGGCAAATGCGCCTTCTAAGTTGGCATCCGTTAAGTTGGCTTTGGTAAACCGGGCCGTATCCAGCGTGGCTACCCGTAAATCAGCCCCCGTCAAATCCGCCGTTTCCAAGTTGGCAGCAAAAAAGCTGACTCCCCGCAAATCCGTATGGCTGAGATTACTGTGGAACAAATTGGCTTTGGTAAATTCAGAATCTCGTAAGTCTTTCCCCGAAAAGTCAAAGTTAACCAAGGCTTCTTTAGTGTAGTTCTCGGCCTGGGCGGGAAGGGCAAACCCCAAAACCAGGAGCATGGCCAAGAGAAACGCAACAAAAATTGATCCGGCCTGGAACTTGAACCAAGCGGGAAAATGGATGGCAACCGCCGTGAAGTTCAACATGGTTTGCTCCGATGAGATGCTTCCCTAAACCCAATGTAGGCGCAGGGCGCACCGTTGTAAATTGCCAAAATTATCCAAGCCAATCAGGAGTTGCTTAATAAACTTGCTTGAAATTAAAGCCGAAACAGAGCAATACCAGGCCCCCGGCAATCAAATAAAATCTGGCAACTACTTGTAATTCTGTCCAACCACTCAACTCAAAATGATGATGAAGGGGGGCCATTTTGAATAAGCGTTTACCAATGCCATCGGGGCCTTTAGTGGCTTTGTAATAACTGACTTGGGCAATCACCGACAGGGACTCAGCAAAAAAGAGACCACTGAGGATAAATAACTCCCAGAGGTTTTGACTGACCAGGCCCAAACCAGCCAGGGCCGCCCCTAAGGCCAATGACCCGGTATCGCCCATGAACACCCGGGCCGGATTGTGATTATGCACCAGAAACCCTAAACAGGCCCCACTCAGACTGGCCCCTAAAATTGTCACTTCAGGATGTTCAGTCCCCCCCAAGACGGCTAATCCCATCAAGGCAATCGCCGCCGTTCCTCCCGCCAACCCATCCAGGCCATCGGTGAGATTTAGAGCATTTCCTTCTGCTGTACAGACAAAGATCCCTAGGGGCCAAAACAATAACCCCAAGGGTAAAAGCCAACCCCAAGGAAAATCAATCGTAGTCACTGTGGGATTTGCTGTAGCCAACCAAGCAGAAAACCCCGCCGCCGCCAGGCCCTCTAACAGTAACCGTAACTTGGCGGACATGCCTTGATTGGACTTGCGGACTAAAACTTGCCAATCATCCCACCAGCCAATCGCCCCAAAGGCCAAGGTTAATGCCGCAATTGCCAGGGCCGTGACTGGTATTTCCCCTTGAGTCACCCCAGCCCAAACTACCCCAACCCCCAGGCCTGTGGGAATCATAAAAATCCCCCCCATTGTGGGCGTACCCGTTTTCTTCAGGTGGGATTGGGGGCCATCTTCGCGGATAATTTGACCCGCTTTTAATTGCCGCAACAGAGGAACAACCCAAGCTCCAACCCAAGCGGTTAAGATAACTCCCAGGCCAAAGGGAAGACTGAGGGATTGTTGCCAATCAAACCCAGAACCCGTGAGGAAATCCAGTCCGAGAACCCAGAGTAATAAGGCGGCTAACAGGCCAAGAAACAGGCGTTTCCCTGTCCAAAACACTACAGGGGCGTGGGTTGCAGGTTGAGACATAGGAACAATGCCACGGAAAGAGGTGTCAACCTAATAGCTTACAGGTCATCATCCGCTTCGTCTTCCTCCTCAAAGTCGGCCACATCGTCTGGGGCAAATTCATCAATATCGCCAATTTCATCCAGGCCACCGCCGTCAATGATAATGTCTTTTTCAGCTTGATCCCGTTTAACCAGTCGTCCCGATTGCTCCAGCCAATCCAACACTGATAACTCGGGGCGAGCATGGGCTGCTAAATTCTTCTGTTCGAGGGGTTCTTCATACAGTGAAGGGTTGTTCAGGGGCATGATCTAAACTTAACCAAATAATTCGCCATTGCTTACCATAACAAAATCAGACTCCTCTGGCGGTGACTTAAACCGGCCAGTTCTCCCGATAAATTCTCCTCAATTTTGTCTATGGGGCAGGGTAGGCTGGGATGATGATGGGTGTGCTCGTAGCGTAACGTCCTTTGAAATCTAATTACCAAGCTCTGATTCCCTATCTCAAACCCCATTGGCGCACTATTGGTTTAGCCCTCGTCTTAATGGCTGGTTTTGTCGGCTCCGTACCCTTAATTGCTTACCTAGTCGGTCAAGCCGCAGCCCTGATTGGCGCAGGGGATATTCCCGGCCTGTTGCAATGGGTCGGGGGTGGGGCCTTGCTCTTTTTTATTCGGGGTCTCCTCCAGTTTGGGCAAGATACCTTAATGGCCCGGGCGGCTTTGGAGATGACCTTAGACATTCGCCAAAGTTTATATCGTCATTTACAGTTTTTAGGCCTGGACTATTTTGAAACGGCCGCCACCGGAGATTTAACCTATCGCCTCACGGAAGATGTGGATCGGGTTGGGGAAGTGGTTCATAAGGGATTTCATCAGTTTTTACCCGCCGCGTTGACGATGTTGACAATTTTGAGCTATTTGTTTTACCTCAACTGGCGATTAACGTTGGCAACCGCAATCGTGGCTCCCCTGATGGCTTCCCTGGTGGCCTGGTTTGGCGGCCGGATTCTCAACTTTTCGCGCCTGAGTCAAAACCGGATTTCCAATCTTTCCGCGCTCCTGACTGAGGTATTCAGTGGCATTCGTCTTGTCAAAGCCTTTGCGGCCGAAGAATATGAGATTCAGCGGTTTTACAAAGCAGCGGAAAAAAATCGCCAGGCCCGCTATGCTGCCGAACGAGTCAAAGCCATTCAACATCCTGTGGTTGGGTTTTTAGAATCCGTTAGTGTGATGATTCTGTTTCTGCTTGGGGCCTGGCAAATTGGCGCGAAGCAACTGACTGGAGCCGAATTTCTTAGTTTTGTCGCCGGGGTTGCCCTGCTTATTGATCCAATCAACGCAGTGACAGCTAACTTTAACGAATACAAACAGGCCGAGGCCTCTGTGGATCGGGTTTTTGAATTATTTCAACTCCAACCCAATGTCCAGGAGAAAAAACAGGCCCCGCCCTTGCCGCCACTATCGGGCAAGATTGAATATCGTCATGTCTCCTTTGCCTATCGCTCTGGACAGCCGGTATTACAGCAATTTAACTTACTCGCTCTCCCAGGCGAAGTCATTGCCTTTGTCGGTCATTCTGGGGCCGGGAAAACCACGATTGTCAACCTCCTACCCCGCTTTTATGATCCCCAGGCCGGATCAATTCTCATAGATGGGATTGATATTCGCGGGGTTAGTCTGAGGAGCCTCCGGCAACAAATTGGCATCGTCCCCCAGGAAACGGTCTTGTTTTCGGGAACCGTAGCTCAGAATATTGCCTTTGGTCAACGGGAGTTGGACTATGGGGCGATCCGGGAAGCTGCCAAAATTGCCAATGCCGACCAATTTATTGATCAACTGCCTGAGGGCTATGAAACTTGGTTAGGGGAGCGGGGGGTGAATTTATCCGGGGGACAACGTCAACGCCTAGCCATTGCGCGAGCCATACTGCTGAATCCGCGGATTTTAATTTTGGATGAAGCGACCTCGGCGCTGGATTCTGCTTCAGAAAGACTGGTTCAAGAAGCCTTAGAGCGGGCGATGCAGGATCGAACGGTATTTATCATTGCTCACCGACTCACAACTGTGCGCAAAGCGGATCGGATTTTGGTGATTGAACAAGGTCGGGTGGTGGAGTCCGGTTCCCATTATGAACTGATGAATCAAGACGGAGGGACTTCTCGCTATGCCCGCTTTTATGCCCAACAGTTACCCAATTAATGACTCATGCAACGCCTTCTAGGTATGTGTTCAAGGCTATGCCGAAAGCCCAAATTTTGGCTGCTGGTGCTGATCGGAATGATTTTAGCCGTCGTTTTAACTGGCCCACTACGCTGGTTATTTGACTACGAAGCTTTGGTGTCCATGATCAGGAGTTGGGGCCCTTGGGCAGTTGTCCTATTTGTCGGCTTATTTGCCCTATCTACAGTTGTGGGTCTTCCTGCCACTTTCTTTCCCATTGCTGGGGGGGCGATTTTTGGCCTGGTTTGGGGCAGTGTTTGGGCATTGACTGGGGCTACAGTGGGGGCAATGGGGGCATTTTGGTTAGCCCGCTATTTACTCCATGGCTGGGCGGAACGCAAATTTGGCAACCACAAGTATGTGGCCAAGTTCAACCAGGCCGTGCAGGCCAACCCCATTTCCTTTGTTCTGGCTGTCCGCCTGGCCCCCTTTTCTCCCTTTAGCTTTGTGAATTTTTTGTTTGGACTTACATCCATTGATACCTGGAGCTATGGCCTGGGAACGTTTGTGGGCTTGATTCCGAGTATTGTCCTCTATACCTGGTTTGGTGTGGCGGGAGATCAGTTGGTGGTGAGTGGTAATCCGGTGCCGATTATTTTGGTTAGCCTCGGCCTGGTGCTGTTGTCCATCTTACCCATCCTCTGGAAACGGTTCCGGGGGCAGCAAAGCTCCAAATCCTAGGTCAGATTCTTTGGGGGACTAGCGAGACATATTCCGCTTGAGTTCCTCGAGGGCTTCTTTTAATTCCATTTCCCGAAAGGTTGCTTCTAGAGGATCTAAGGACTGACCAAAGCTAGAGGGGGGTGAGGGGACTGATTCCGATTTGGAGAAGGGTGGCGGCGGGGCCTGGGTTTGGTGTTTGCGGATTTCAGCTTGGATTTCCTGACGGCGAACTTTAATTTTTTCCAGCAGGGCCTGGGTAGCTGGAATTTGCTGCTGAGATTGGGACATCTGTTGCCATAGCCTATTCCCGCGTTGCCGGAGGTCTTGTTCCCGTTGACGGGCAGCCTGGGCGAGATCGGGGCGATGGGCGGCCTCCGCTTTTTGAATCCGCTCAGTCCATTTCCGCATATTAGCCACCAGGCCCAGGATGTCTTGTTCGGCCCGTTGTTTTTGAGCCATGAGGGATTGTAAGAGTTGGCTGGTTTCTGCCTCCTGTTGTTCAACTTCCAAAAGAAGAATCTGTAACTTCAGCCCAGGGTTAGCTGCCAAGAACTCATCTAGACGTTGCTCCAAAAAGGCTGAGAGATCATCTAGAAATTTCATGGCGGAGTTAGTCACTAGAACAGGCCTATTTTAGTCGAGGCGATGGGAGGATGAAAAAATGATTGGAGCTTAATTCTGGAAACACCAACACTCCCTAACCCCTAAAAGGCTTCACCGACCTGAATGGTGCGCACTTCACTACCGCGTTGCAACACAACCGACTGTTTTTGAATGCCAGTCAGCCGCCAATTGGAATTATCAATCACATCTCCGGGGGAGACCCGTTGGACTAAGCCATTGTGGGCAATCAAAGCCATAGAGCGATCTCCCAATTCGATAACCCCCACTAAATTGTTTTGGGGCTTTACGGGTGCAGGGAGGCTGGTCGCCATTGTTGGGACAGAGGCTTTAGCCGCCACAAGAGGCTGGTTAACTTTTGCCAAGTTATTGGGCGGGGGCGGGACGGGGGTTAGGGATTGGGGCTGGGATGGACTAGTGGCTACTGCTGTTGGGGAGAGATTTGCCGGAGTATTGGTTGGTGTGGGTGTATTGGAGTTAACGGGGATATAAACCCGCTCAACCCGGTTGCCTTGGGCATCTTGACTGACGATGGTGGTGGGCTCCAGGCCTGGGGAGGGCGTATTGGCTAGGCCTAGATTGCCAGAGTTGGCGGTGGTTGGCCGTGAGGTGCTGCGAATATACCCCAAGGCCTGGGATGCATAGCGGGCAAACTCAACATCCCCAGGATTAAGACTTACGTTTGAGGTCGGGGTTCCTTGGTCGTGGAGGATTCCCCCAATCAGTAGGCCTCCAGCCATGAGAAAGGAAGCTATACCCAGGCCAATGAAGTACCGCTCTGAACTCAGGGTTTTGATCGTGTCCCAGGTTTTCCAGCCGAGGGATGCTGCCGAGGATGGAGTTGAGGATGTGGTGGGTCGGGTCAATGTTGATGCAGGAGCCAGGCGTTTGAGTTGCTGATTGGGGGCCTGGAGGTATGCTTCAATGTCTCGGAAGAGTTCGTCCATCATCTGATTGGCGTGAATGTCAGTGCGACAGGATTCAACCAGATATAAGGCGGGTTCAGATTGGTAGTAGTTTTGGCGGGCAAGGGTCTGTATCATGGGCTGCCGATCCTGGGAATGATCCGTTGGCGATGACGGTCTAAAAACGTCTTTTTCTGACTACGTCCCCAGGCCAAGATTGATACAAAACAGTGAGGGATTAGCCGAGATTATTTCCCCCAGGCCAGGATCACCTCACCCCGAGAGACTTTTCCCTGTTGTCCCAGACCCAGCCAAGTGATTCCGTCCAGATTTTCAAACAGACTTGGGGCAGAAACTTTTAGGACTTTAAGGAGGGGAAATGTGGTTTGCCAGGCCTGCTGATGGGTGGCCCAATCCAGATGGAGTAGCATATCCGGCGAGTCACGGGTTAAAAGGGGCTGCCAGGCCGGGGTTTGGGCTTCAACACCAGACGGGTGTAGTTCCGTCATCTCTGTTGCCAAGGTGGTAAAGGCTTGATCTTGGGCCTGGATAAAGGTGGGGGGGGCATCGGCGGTTGAACTCCAGGCCTGGGCAGTAATCGCTTCAAATTCCCTGGGAGTTTTGAGCCACCCCTGATTCCGCAAGGATGTTTCTAAAGTTTCCAGGCCGGCCGTGACCGTTGCATTTGTCGGAGTCGTGAGTTGCCAATGCCAAGAGACTTGAGAGTTATTTTCTGAAGAACGGGGAAAAATTGCCAAGCCAAAATCTCCCGTCAACCAAGGCTCAATTTCCGTCTTGAGGTTAATGCCCAAGTGACGACTCAGGGCCTGGAGGGTTTGCACCAAAAATGGCTGTCCGGCCCCGTATCCAGTCAATAATTCACTCAGTTGACCCCAGATCGCCGGGAAATTATGCCCCACCCACACGGCTGCCGGATCACTCGGGAAGAGTTTAGGGATAGAGACATTCAGTTTGGTCGCAGTCGGTGCAGGGGAATTTGGGGCTAGGTTGGAGCTAATCAAGGTTGTACCAATCCCCAGGCCAGAGACAGGTTTTTTGATGTTCTCCCATTGTAAAAACAAGCGATCCGGACTAATTGCATCACCAGTTTGAGCAACTTGACTCCAGGCCCCAAGATTGAGATAACTTAACCCCCAATTGTCCCGAGTCAAATTGAGATTCGCAGTCCGATAAAAATTCGCCCCCAACAAGGAATTATCCACGGATTGAGCGGCAATGAATGATTCTTTCAAGGCCTGGGCAGATGGGCTAACAAATAAGTAGCTTTGCCCAACAATTCCCAAGGCAATCTGGGGAGTAGCCAACTCTAAGCCGGGGGTGAATATTTCGATACCTTGAAACTGCTCGACAAGGGGAGTGATCTCCAGTTTTTCCCAGAGCTTAGTCAGGGCTTTTTCTGTGGTCGCCGCATCTTTGATTGGGATGATCCAGACGGGTTGGGCGGTTTTTTCCGAGATTGGACTAATATTCACCAAGGTCAAACCAGCATCCAAGCCCAAAAGACTCCCGCCCGCCCGCCCCAGGCCCAAGCCATCCCACTGACGTTCAAAAAACTCAGAAACCATTGGGCGTATCTGGGGAGAGACTTTATGCAAAGGTTGAGTTAGGGTTACCATCCAGGTCGCTTGGCGGGGGACAAACCTGAGGGGGCTTAATTCATGACCAGCCCAGGCCAAGTCATTGCTCACCAATCCCCACACCAAGAGCAGTAGGCCGAGGACTTGTATAAATCTGGTGATCGTTTTCCCTAATCTCTCCATCCAACACCACCCACCCAAGACATCACAAATCCTGATTCCCCTCCCATTTTCCCCGATTCTCTCCCCCACCGCTCAGGTTTTCAGAAGAATAGGCTAGTCTAGAAACGTCTCACCGATTGGAACCCCTGGATTATGACAACTTCCCGAGCACAAAGTGCCCTCCTTGTTCTTGCCGATGGTACGGTCTTTATGGGAAAAGCCTTTGGGGCCAAGGGCACAACCGTTGGCGAGGTGGTCTTTAATACGGGGATGACCGGTTATCAAGAAGTCTTAACAGACCCCAGCTATTGTGGGCAAATTGTGACATTTACCTATCCCGAATTGGGAAATACGGGCGTGAATCGGGAGGATGAAGAATCCATCTATCCCCACGTCAAAGGAGCCATTGCCCGGAACATCTGTGAACAACCCAGTAATTGGCGCGCCGAACAGTCCTTGTCCGATTACCTGAAAAAACACGGTATTCCGGGGATTTATGGCATTGATACCCGTGCCCTCACCCGGAAAATTCGCACCGTTGGGGCCATGAATGGGGCCATCTCCACCGAAATTTTAGATCCGGTTGAACTTTTGGGACAAGTCCAGGCCGCCCCGAGTATGCAAGGGTTAAACCTGGCTAAAACCGTCACGACCCCTAAAGCCTATGAGTGGACAGAACCCACCGCTGCGGCCTGGGAATTTGCGGCCACGGTTGACCCGGATCAAGCCCCCCTATTAGTGGTGGCCATTGACTTTGGTGTAAAGCGAAATATTCTCCGGCGGTTGGCTAGTTACGGCTGTAAAGTGATGGTCGTGCCGGCCAATACCAGTGCCGCTGAGATTTTGGCCCATAACCCCGATGGTATTTTTCTCTCCAACGGGCCGGGAGATCCTGCCGCGGTTACAGAAGGAATTACTACGGCCCAGGCCTTGCTCGAAGCGGGTAAACCGATGTTTGGCATTTGCCTGGGACATCAACTTTTGGGACTTTCTTTGGGGGCAGACACCTTTAAGTTGAAGTTTGGGCATCGGGGCTTAAATCAACCCGCTGGCCTGGCCCAAAAACAAGTCGAAATTACCAGTCAAAATCATGGGTTTGCCATTACGGGAGAATCTCTGACCAGCAAAGACGTGGAAATTACCCATCTCAACTTGAATGATCAAACGGTAGCGGGCCTGGAACACCGTACCCTCCCCCTCTTTTCGGTGCAATACCACCCTGAAGCTAGCCCTGGCCCCCATGATGCCGACTATCTCTTTGCTAAATTTGTCCAGGCCATGCGGAATTATCGCCAGCATCACTAAGCTTTGGTTTGCCTAATGGGCATTCTCGAAACTCCGATCTGCAACGGAACCAGGTGCTTGGCGCCGGCCTGGGGGTATGTGATGAGTCAGCGGAATTCAAAGTCGGTTGGATCATAGAACATCAGAACAGTCATGGCCCGAGGAAGCTTAACGGCGAGGCTAAAAAATCCCCTGCCGCCCACTGGTAATCTCAGGGTTCATCGGGATTAATCCCTAACATTCTCAGCCTCGCTGCTAGACGGTCAGCCCGGGCTTTTTCCTGCTCGGCTCGTTGGGCTTCCTGTTCCGCCTTCCACATCTCCTGCACCGCGGCTTCATTCGGAGTCAGAATCAAAGCCCCGTCCCATGAAAAGTAACGCAGCTTACCATTGTGGATACCGAGGAACAAGCCCAAAGCTTCACTCCACAGCCAGCCACACTCATTGGGAGCTATGGGTTCATACTGATTGAAATTGAGCCTAAAGCCTGCCAATTCTAAGGTTTCTGGTGAAAAGTAAAAATACTCAGGCGTGTGAAACCGTTCTCCGTAAAGTTCTCGCTTTGTCACCCGATCCATTTGAGCCGTTGAGTCAGACAGCAATTCAATAATTAAGTCAGGGTAACGGCCATCTTCCTCCCAAACTACCCAGGAATTACGAGGCTCTCGAGTCGTATTTTCGACCAAGAAAAAATCAGGGCCGCGAACATCCCGATGCTTGAGTTGTTGGCGACTGAAGTAAATTGTCAGATTGGCATCAATGAAAAAGTCATCTCGGTCTCGCCATACCCACTCTAGACAGGACACTAGTAACAGCAATTGCATATAGTGCAGAGAGCTTTCTATCTCTGGTTCATCGCTCAGCAGTTGGCGAGCATCGGGCATCTGCCGTTCTAGATCATCGGCTGTAACAGGGGCCATAAGCACTTTCCCCGAAAAGTTCATACTATACAGCAAACACTAGCGTATGACTTGGATAGGTCAAAGGATAAGCAGCTAGTACCTTTGATGAATTTGACTAGTGAACTCATTCCACTTCACCGCCAGTTTTGCTTGCTTGTTGTTGATAGTTCTTCAGTCTGAGCGAACAGCTTTTAAATACCGTTCAACTAGTAAAATCGCCACAATATCATCAATCGGACGAGGTGGTTGGCGCAGGCCTGGGGGCAGCAATTTTGTTAAACCTTGCGGGGGAAACATTTGCCAATATCGATCACGAGCTTCTAGAGTACTGTTCCGTTCATTAACCGTTTTGATCACAATTTCTTGGCTAACTCCTTCTTTTAGTTTTTTTTGCCAAGTCTTTGAAGTAGTTTGATTACCAATAATAATCGCCTGGATTTTATAGGTTGTGAGGACTTGATTGATGACATTAAGGGCCTGGTCAGCTAAAACCACTCGATGAGTAATGACCTGTTGAAACTCAGTCACAATCGCTAAACCACATTTATCCTGGCCTGGGTCAAAGCCTAAATAATAGGTCTTACTCACAGGCCTGGATACTCATGGTTCAAAAGGGGTTTTAATCAACTGGAATTATTTATTCAACCAGCTAAACATGGCCCGCAGGTCTTTACCGACTTCTTCAATCGGGTGTTCTGCTTCCCGCCGCCGCATCGCTGTGAATCCTGGTTTTCCGGCCATATTTTCCAGAACAAATTCACGGGCAAACTGGCCTTCTTGGATTTCCTTGAGGATTTTCTTCATCTCAGCCCGAGTTTCATCAGTGACAATCCGGGGGCCACGGGTTAAATCGCCATACTCGGCTGTGTTGGAAATGCTGTCCCGCATCTTGGCCAGGCCCCCTTCCACAATCAAGTCCACAATCAACTTGACTTCATGGAGACATTCAAAATAGGCCAACTCCGGTTGATAGCCCGCCGCCACTAAGGTTTCAAACCCCGCCTTAATCAGGGCCGACAAGCCACCACACAAGACCACTTGTTCGCCAAACAGATCCGTCTCGGTTTCTTCCCGGAACGTGGTTTCTAGAATACCGCCGCGGGTGCCGCCAATTCCCTTGGCATAGGCCATGGCCCGTTGACGTGCTTGCCCCGTGGCATCTTGATAAATGGCAAATAATGCCGGAACCCCTTGTCCTTGGGTATAAGTCCGCCGGACTAAATGGCCAGGCCCCTTAGGCGCAATCATCACCACATCCACATCCGCCGGGGGAACCACCTGACCAAAGTGAATATTAAAGCCGTGGGCAAATGATAAAACTTTTCCCGCCGTTAAATTCGGAGCAATTTCCTTGGTATAAACCTCTTTTTGGACTTCATCCGGCAGCAAAATCATGATCCAATCCGCCGCCTTGGTGGCCTCAGCCACAGAATGGACAGCTAACCCCTCGGCCTGGGCCGCAGCCGCAGACTTACTTCCGGGATAAAGCCCCACAATGACGTTCACGCCGCTATCCCGTAAATTGAGCGCGTGGGCATGACCTTGGGAACCGTAGCCAATAATTGCCACTGTTTTACCCGCAAATAAACCTAAATCTGCATCTGTGTCGTAATACATCCGTGCCATGGTGTTGCTGTCCTCTTCTGTAATGAATCCAATTCTCTAGCGGGCAAACCGGCCACCACCCCCAGCAGCTTCTCGCGGGCGCGCCTTGTTCACCTTCAGTTGTCGTCCCATCCACTCGGCCCCATCCAATTCAGCAATGGCCGCATCTTCTTCCGCATCCGTGGACATCTCGACAAAACCAAACCCGCGTTTACGTCCAGTATCACGATCTACGGGTAAATAAACTTGCTTGACTGAACCGTACTCGGCAAATACGGCCTCTAAATCTTCCTGAGTGGCAGTGTAAGAAAGGTTGCCGACATAAATTGACATAATCTAATCTGCTCCAAAGCACAAAAAAATACAGAGCGTTGGCCTGTGACTTCGGAGAGATGCCTGTCCACTGAAACAAAACGACTCTGGAACCGAATTCATGTACCGCCTGAACCATTGCCAGATATAACTGAGGCGAGTGGCGTAAGCCAACCCTAATCAAAAATTATAACCAGACAGGGGAGGGCCGGTGAAGCGTATCCTCAATTTTTTTGGAGTGTGACTGTGGCTAGGCCTGGAATCTGGAGTAGAGGCCTACTTCAGGAATCTCAAAAGGTCTCCACAAAACGAGGGACCCAGTTGAAGGCAACTAGATCCCGAAAGAATAGGTCAATGAATTTTTAACTCTTACTAAAGTGGATAGGTTGCACTGGAAAACTTTTAGACAAACCCAATGTATATCCTAACCGGATCGGCTGTGAGACATTTTAAGAACAACTACAAACAGATTGAGACAGCGGTTGTATTTGTTCATCTCCCTCAAGCAACAGAAATGGGTTTTGAAATTAACACAGTGCGAGGTGTAATGGGGACATCAATAACACAAAGCGACTAAACAAACCACCTTGATTAACGAAACGACAATTAACTCAAATCACTGTCTAACCTGCCCCAGAACCAGAGCGGGATGGCACAATCTCTAGTTCTCATTGCTTACACCTTTTATTAGGGTTCTTAAAGAAGTAACAGAGCTTGAGAAACTCTTTTTTGTAACTCCTTTCTTGTGCCTATGTATAAACTAACACCTAGATTTGGTAATTTTCATATTTTTATCGAACTTAAATGTTCTTTAGATTCCGCAAGATTTCTGTTACTAAAGTTCAACTTATCCGACTAGAACTAACTCTCCTCCACCTGACTAGCATGGTAAGAACTACGGACAAGCGGGCCAGACCGTACCTGCGAAAATCCCATTGCTTTGGCGGTTTGCCCGAGAGCCTTAAATTCATCAGGGTGCCAATATTTGACGACTGGTAAATGGGAGAGAGACGGGGCCAGATATTGACCGAGGGTAAGGCGATTGCAATCCACGGCCCGCAGATCTTTGAGAGTTTCTAGAATTTCGGCTTGCGTTTCCCCCAGGCCCAGCATTAGTCCGGATTTGGTAGGAATTTGTGGATTAAGGTGCTTGACAGTGGCTAAGACCTCGAGAGAGCGTTCATATTTTGCGCCGCGCCGGACGGGCCCCTGTAATCGCTTCACGGTTTCGAGATTATGGTTAAAGCAAGCGGGCCAGGCCTGGACGATTTGGCTAATTAAATGCTGATCACCACGAAAATCTGGAGTCAGGACTTCAATGGCGGTGTTGGGATTGAGGTGGCGAATAGCGGTCATTGTCGCGATAAAGTGCCCTACCCCTTGATCGGGTAAATCATCCCTGGCAACTGAGGTTAAGACGACATAGCGCAGGCCGAGGGTTTGGACAGTCTGGGCTACTTTGACAGGTTCATGATCATCCACAGGCCGGGGAGCATGGCCTTTATCCACTTGGCAAAACCCACAGGCCCGGGTGCAAATTGGCCCCATGAGCAAAAAAGTTGCTGTCCCTTGGCTATAGCATTCCCCCCGATTTGGGCAGCGGCCTTCTTCACAGATGGTATAGATACCCGCTTGCTTGATCAGGCGTTGAACCGGAGCTAGATCACGGGCCCGACCAATGGGAGATTTTAACCAACTGGGGAGGCGTTGAGGGGGGGAGACAGATTCAGACATGGGGCAAGACCGGTAGATCCGTAAAGCTTAAGATAAATTAAATTTCCTAAGATTGTTAGCTAAGTAGCGTCTAGCCGAGACTGGAACCATGATACTTATATGGCATAGTCAAGTTAACCGCCTTCTAGAGGAACTTGGGGGTATTTGTGTCAACCCAAAAAATCTTGGTGATTGATGATAGTAAAGTCATTCGGATGCGTGTCCGGGATATGCTCCCCGAGGGTGACTATCAGGTGCTAGAAGCCAAGGATGGCCAAGAGGGACTCAATTTAATTCGGCAAGAATCCCCTAACTTGATCATGTTAGACTTTCTCCTGCCTAAGGTCAGCGGCTGGGAGGTCTTCCAGGAATTGGAGCGGCGACAAGATTTAGGACGCGTCCCCCTAGTGATTATGTCTGGGCGGCGGGAGGAGGTCACGGAAAAGCTTCAAGAACCCTTTGAACTGTTCGAGTTCATTGAAAAACCCTTTGAAAAGGAGGACTTAGACGAAGCCATTAAAAAAGCCTTTGCCAAAGCTCGCCTAGCGCCTGCTACGTCCCAAGCTTCTACCCCAGAAACAGCAACGGTGGGCGGCATTGATCCGGCAGAATTTGCCGCTCTCCAGGCCGAGGTGGCAGAACTAAGAGCGGCCCTTGCTCAGGCCCCAGTTGTGACGGCTGGGGTTGCTCCAGAAGAGTTTGCGGCCCTAAAAGCAATGGTTGTTGAGCTACAGTTCCAAGTGAGTCAACCTGCCCCAACTACCAGCACCATTGACCCCCTAGAATTTGCCCAACTGGAAGCCAGCGTGGCCCAACTGCAAATGCAGAGCTTGGCTGATGCCCACACGGTTGACCCGGCTGATTTTGCCACCTTGCAAGGGATGGTTGTTGAAATTCAGTCCCAACTGGCTAGGAATTCGTCTCAGGATCACCCCCCAGCGGAACTACAAGCCAATATCAACTCAACTGAGTTCCAGGCCCTGCAAACCTTGGTTAACTCTCTGGAGGAAGAACTACATACGATTCGGCATACCCTCGCCCAAGTGGTTGGGTTCCTAAAACGGAAACGCCCAGATTAATTAGCCAAATTTGCTCATGCTGATCCCAGGCCAGGGAGATTTGGAATGGTGAGCAGTACCCAAGCATCTATGGCCAGCATCAACACAGTAAACAGCCCTAATAATCCGTACATCCAGGGTTGAGCCAGGGGACGAATCAGTTCCGTATCCAGGCCAGTTTGGCGATGGATAAACCGCATCATCTGGCTAAAGCCGGCCACCCGCATCGGCAATAAATAGGCAGTACCAGAGGTCGTCAGTAAATAATAAACCAGCCCTCCTTGGCTTGTGCCCCGCGGCTGAATGCCGGTGATGTCTGACCATTGGACTAACCACTGTCGCCGGAGGAAAGTCGGAACCCAGGCCGGATAGATAATGGCCATCCCCTGTTGATCTAGTTCGACTCGATAGCTGAGGGTTCCCAGAAGAATCAGACCGCCCATCACCAGCGCAATCAGTAACAGCCAAGGGGAAATCGGGGCCTGGGTTTGTTGGGCTAGAAGCGGGAGGGGAAGCGTCAAGGCTAAATAAAAACTGAGGATTGTCCAGGCGATCAAGGGCGAGGGTTTGAGACATAAGGCCTGGGCGGGGTCAAGGTTAGACATGGGGAGGGTTCCTTAGAGGTTAATGGAGAGGGAAAATCATCAGGACTTGAGATTAGTTGGCAATGATAGGGGCAGGGGGCGGACTACTGGCCGGGGTAATAGTCCCTGAACTACATTGAACCCGACGACTGCGAGTGGCTGGCCAGGCAAAGAGAGACTGGATACCTGCTTGACGAATGTCTGGGGGTTCTGGGCCATTGTTCCATAAACTTTCGTAATAGAAGAACGCAACTCCCAGGCCATCGGTTTGGGCCGCCGTTACTTTGGCTTTGACGAGGGAGATCGGCATTAAGGTCGTGCGCAGACCGGAGAGTACCCCAACGGCGGTGGGAATTTTTGACTTGGCAGCTTGCAGTTCTGGACGGGCAATTTGCGCTAAAAAGGCTTCTAAGGTGGGCCGATAAATTTGGACAATCAACTCATCGACAATGTTTTGGTTAATCCAGGCCACCCAATCTTGGAGGGAACTCTTGTAGGCTGAGGGGTAGGGGTTAGGGGAGACCGAAACAATAATATTGGGCTTACGGGCCTGGATGGCTTGATTCAGTTGTTTCATGAAAGCCGTAATCTTATCCGCCCGCCATTTGACCCAATCCGTGGCCTGGGGATGGGCCGGGGGCTCTTTTTGGGTTTCTTGCTTATAAAGTGCGATGGTGTAGGGATCATAGCCAAACTCATTG
Organism: Synechococcus sp. PCC 6312; assembly: GCF_000316685.1. Classification (NCBI taxonomy): domain Bacteria; kingdom Bacillati; phylum Cyanobacteriota; class Cyanophyceae; order Synechococcales; family Synechococcaceae; genus Synechococcus; species Synechococcus sp. PCC 6312. Next base: position 3,383,314 of record NC_019680.1, read on the forward strand.
GGCAGACTCATGTGGTCATCAAACTGAATCCCATCCACGTCATATTGGCTAATGGCCTCGACAACTAAATCCGTAATAAATTTCTGGACTTCGGGATGAAAAGGATTGAGCCAAACCACTTCTCCAGCCGCCCCGACCCAGGTTTTAGTCCCATCTCGGCGTTGCGTTACCCAGTTGGGATGCTGCATGACTAACTCTGAGGTTTCGGGGGCCATAAAGCCAAATTCAAACCAGGGGATGGCCAGTAACCCTTGGCAGTGGGCCTGGTTAATCACTTCAGCGAGGATGTCATAGTTATCTTGAATTCCCCGAATCACAAAGGGCTGAATGTTATGGCGTTGAGCGACTGGACTAGGATAGGTGACATAGCCCGAATTCCAGATCACCGGGTAGACCGTATTGAAGTTAAGATTGGCCAGTTGCGCCATGGCCTGGGCTAGTCTAGGACGATCTCGGAGCATTCTAGTGTCGTTAGTTGTCAGCCAAACCCCGCGAATTTCCGGTTCCGACACTCTTGGGGCGGGGGAAGCAGGGGCGGCGGGTTGAACGTAAATGCTGTCAGGATGATCGAGGGGATCCACAACTTTTGGGGGAGACTGAGCCAAGACTGGACTGAGCATTCCCCAGGCCAGAACCACCCCCAACCCCAAACTGAGCCAATATGCCAACTTGCGCCATCTGGACTGTGTCACAGACCCTCACCTATTGCGTGGTTTAGAATTTTTTAAGCTTCTGGATTATTCTAGAGTCCTTTCGGAATCCCCCACAATTTCCCCAGTTATGATCACCAGTTTGCACAATCCTCTGGTTAAACAGTGTCGGCAATTGCACCAGGGCAAATATCGCCATCGCCACCAGCAGTTACTCCTGGAAGGAACTCACCTGATTATGGAAGCCTGTGCGGTTCGTTACCCCTTATTGATGGTTTACAGTACCCCGGCCTGGCAAGGGAAAAACCCAGTGCTATATCAACATCTCCAGGAAATTGCCGAACACCTGGAATCAGTCAGTGAAACTGTTTTAGCGGCCTTGGCTACGACCCAAACCCCTGATGGAATTGTGGCCATTGCCCCCCGCCGCCCCACGTCATCTCTGGAACTCCACAGTCTCGGCCTGGTGTTAGAGGGGATTCAAGATCCCGGTAATTTAGGGACGCTGATTCGGACGGCCGCTGCGGCTGGAGTTGAGGGGATTTATCTGGGGCCAGGCTGCGTGGATTTGGAGCATCCCAAAGTTTTACGAGCAAGTGCGGGGCAATGGTTTCGACTCGGGTTTAGGCAAAGTAGTAATCTCAGCCAAGATTTAGCCCCCTATCAAACCAGCCCAGATTGGCAGATTATTGCCACCCGGCCTAGTCCTAACAGTTGCAATTATTGGGATGTGAATTATGGCCAACCCACTATTTTTTTATTGGGGAGTGAAGGACAGGGTCTTTCCCCAGAGCTACTCACCCAGGCCAGCCAAGAGGTTTATATTCCCCAGGCCCCCGGTGTTGAGTCTCTCAATGTTGGCGTTGCCGCCGCGCTCTTGCTTTATGAAGTCAAACGTCAACGCCGCAATCAGAGCCAATCTACCTAACCCCACTCCTCAAAACGCCTCAAACCCCAGTCGTCAATAAGTCCATCAACGGCGAGAGTACCCATTTGGCCCCAACTTTTAATTGATGTTCTAAAGTCGGCATCCGATAGAGGTAGGCTAAGCGGCGGACTAGGTAAGCTAAGGAGCCATCCAACTGCAATCCCAGGCCTGCCAGAGCAGCACTATCGGTTCCCAAGGTCAACATTTCACCTAGATGGGAATAGCTAAAGGGTAACAGGGGCCGGTGATTGAGGCTGGCCCAGACATTCCAACCCACATAATCGGCCTCCTGAAAGGCAGCTTGGGCCGTAGTCGGGACTTGTTGACCGGTTTGATCTCGCACATCAGCCAGATCTCCGAGGGCAAACAGATCGGGATAATCCATAACCTGGAGGGTCGGGGTGGTCAGGATTCGGCCCCGCTCATTTTTGGGGAGTTCCAACGCTTGAATTGCTCCAGCCACCTCTGTCCCAACAGTCCAGATCACCAAATCCACCGGCAGTTCATCCACTTGGTCTTTATACTTCAGGGCAATGGTATTGGCACTCAGCCACTCTGGGGTGGTGTCTAAATCAAGCCAAACTTGTCGTTCTTCTAAGGCTCGCTGGGCGGTTTCCTGATTAAAACTGGGGGAGCCACCCAGGATTTGGCTATTGCGATCCACCAAGCGAATTCGCCCCCGATTGCCTAACCGTTCCGAGAGTTTACAGGCCAGTTCCACACCGCTAGGGCCGGCACCGACAATTACAATCCGGATCTTGTCTTGTCTAGAATTCTCTAGGGTTTTTAAGCGTTCTCCCAGGGTATAAGCATCCGCCAAAGTCCGAAACATCAGAGCATGATCGGTAACTCCCGGAACTTGGCCAGTGGGAGTCGTGCCGCCTAAGGCCAAAACTAAATAGTCATAGGCGAGGGTGGCTTGGGGACTGAGGGCGATGAGTTTTTCAACTAGATTAATGTGCGACACCTGGGCCTGGCAAAACTGAATCGGTGTGTCGGCCAAAATTTCGCTAAAAGGGGGGGCAATTTCCCAGGTTTCCAGTTCGCCGGTCAGCAACTCATAGAGAAAAGGCGTGAATAAAAAGCGATCCGCCTGATCCACTAAGGTTATTTCCGGAGTGGCTTCATCTTCCCAGGGGAGTTGTCCGAGCCGCAAAGCTGTGTAGAGTCCCCCAAACCCCCCACCGAGAATGACAACTTTTTTACCCATGTGCAAGTCCTAAGCTGCTCCCATTGCCCAAACATCTTCACGATAACGAGAATTTGCGGCTGTGAACCAAAGAATCCGGAGATCGGCCTAGACCAGCCAAAATTCGAGACTGAGAATAATATCCAACGGGGCTGGCAGCAAATTCCCCCGAAAATCTAAGAGTTGCCCCAAAAGGAGGTAACCTACCCCCAGTAACACTGCTACTACTCCGGTCAGAATTGCTACCCACTTTGGTCGTTCCATGCGCTGTTCCTTAACGTAATGAGAAGATCTCCGATCAGCCTAATCTAGGGTCAAGAGGGGTTGGGGGAAAGCAGGGGACTTGGTTCCGGGTCGGGTGGCGGAGCCGTAGCATTGACGGGCTGGGGAGGGACAACTATTTCTGCATCCCGGTGGGCGGTATTGGGGGCCAGGGCCGGCTGGTTGGGATGATGGGTTGAGGCCGGGGGCGTGGCCGACACTTGAGATTGTTGGGTCAGGGCGAGCAGTTGTTGTTCAAGCTCTAAACTGGAGGAAAATAAACGGCTTAGGCCCCGAATGAGTCGCCGTAAATCCTCTTGCAGTTCTTGGTCTCCCGATAGTTTAACGAGATCATTGGTAATTTTTTGGGTATTGATAAAGGTGGCTCGGGCCGCATCTAGGGTTTGGGCCAAGGAAAACATCACCGCCGGATTACTGAGAGTGCCCGAAATGGTATTTAAGTTGGCCGCGGCCTGGGAACCATTTTTCAGCAAGGCTTCTAAATCCGCAAGGACTGTGCTTTTTTCTAAGCGATTTAGAAATGGGGATAGGTTACCCAAAACTAATTTGAGTTCCTGTCCAGATGCACTCAAGGTATTTAGAGTTGTGGTTAAAGTCCCTTTATTCACTTCGACTAGGCTAGTCACCTGATTGGCTGCTTGGGTGACAGAACGGGCCGCAGTCGAAAATTCTCGCAGTTGGACTCGGGCATCGGCACTAAGACGATTCACATTTTCGGCGGCGGTGGCCACTTTGGTAATGGCAGAATTGGTATTTTCAATCAGTTGCGATTGATCCAAACTATCGGCAATGGCATTGGCAGCGGTGATCAAATCATCAAGGCTTTTACCTGTCCGCCCTTGAATTTTTTTCCCATTACAAATAATGATCGTGGGGTCACAATCGGCACTGACAGGGGAAAGATTTTCGGGAAGATCTGCTACCGCCACAACTTGGCGAAAATCCAGAAACGAACTGCCGACAAAGCCTGACTGCCGCACCTCGGGAATGGCATCACGGGGAATAATCACATCTCGCAGCTTGGCCTTGGCGATAATCCCCATTGGCCCGACTTGGACATCAGAAATACTGCCGACCCTAACGCCCCGATAGCGTACCGGTGTACCCACCACCAGGCCTGGGGCATCTGCCAAGGTAATGGTGACTTCGTAGGTTTGCCCCGCAAAGAGATTTCCCCGCAGCCAGATCAAGGCTAGACCCAGCACCCCCAGGCCAATTAAAAACAGCAGGCCAACCACACTTTCCTGCATGACCCGAGATCTCATTCGCTTTGGCCTCCAGCTAGGGGTGGTTCAATAATCCGAATTGGCCCGTGGACGGCCCCTTGGAGAAATTGATGCAGGTAGGGATCATCACAGGTGGGAATGTCACTCACAGTTCCTTGCCATCGTATCTTACCTTCATAAAGCAAAATCATTCGTCCTCCGGTGCGGTGAATTGTGCTGTGTTGGTGGGTAACAATGACATAAGTTGAGCAGGTGGTGGCGTGGAGGTTGCGGATCATGTCTTCAATGACGGTTGAGGCAATCGGATCCAGGCCCGCTGTGGGTTCATCGTAGAGCAAAATTTGGGGGTCATCATTTTTATCTTTGGGATTATCCATAATGGCTCGGGCAAAACTGACCCGTTTCCGCATTCCCCCGGACAATTCTGCCGGATACAAATGCCCCATGTTCTCCAGGCCAACTAAGGCTAGTTTTTGGCTGACTAAGGTTTTGATTTCTGCACAGGAGAGATTGGTATTTTCCAACAGATGAAAGCCGACATTTTCTTCTACTGTCAAAGAATCAAAGAGGGCGGCCTGCTGAAAGACCATGCTCATGCGAATATCTCCCCTGCCCTCATCCCAATCCCCATCTCGTTTCTGGCCATTCACATAGATTTCCCCCGTATCCGGCTGCGTTAAGCCCGCAATTAAACGCAGGATGGTGGATTTTCCAGTTCCCGATGGGCCAATGACCGCCAAAGCATCGCCCACATGTATGGCAAGGTTGACATGATCAAGAACGACCTTATCCCCAAAGGCTTTGCTGATATTCCGAAACTCAATCAGGGGAACAGACATAGCGGTTTAAATTAGTCCTTCCAATTCTTGGGCTTCAATGGCTTCGAGGCCCCGGGCATCTCCCAACTTCACCAAAGCAGCCCGGGCATCTTCCTGTACCCCCATATCCTCATCCTCCAGCGCGCCAATCAAGGCATCAATGGCCTGGCTATAGGTTTGCTCCACAGGAATCGCTCGACAGAGTTGCCCCAAGGCCCAAGCCGCATTACTTCTGACGACCGCCATCGCATCTACAGTCAGAGCCTTGACTAAGGGAGGGACAGCCTGGGTTGCGGCCTCAATACTCACTTCTGCCATTTGCCCCAAGGAACTGGCCGCCCATAATCGCACCGCTGAAATATCTGTCAGTAAGGTTTCTGTTAAGGGTAAGAGGGAGCGGCTGTCTCGGCAATTCCCCAAGGCCCAAGTCACCCCTTTGCGGACATAGCCATTCCAATCTTGCTCCAGTTGTTGAATCAGAGGCTCCACAGCACTGGGACTGGGATTGCGGCCCAAGGCATATGCGGCACTGACCCGAACGAGGGGACAAGAAGAAGAGAGGAGGTCAATGAGTGCGGGTATGGCCCTGGCATCTTCAATTTCACAAAAAGCCCGCGCCGCCAGCATCCGTTGGGTAACATCCTCGGCAGTCAGCAGAGCTAGCATTTCATCGGGATCTGGCCGGGGCGGTTCAGTCACCTCAGCCCAATCTTCGTGATCGGCCAAGTTAACTTCGCTGATTATGGCTCCGTTCAGTTGGAGGTCACTGTCATCCATCATGGGTCTCTTTTGCAGCAATCCAGGCCTGGGGTTCATCCGAAAACTATTGCGGCTGCCTAGTTATGATCCATTAAACTACTGAGGGGCGGCTAAATCACCATCACACCGCTTGTGCAGCTATAGAATAGCCTATTTACTCCCTGCAACTCGAGAATTTCCCGGCTGGGGCTGGAGAAACCCCCAACGTCCTTCCAAAGGCGCAAACTTGAGTCCTGTTGGATTTCCAGGCCTGGACACCTAGGACTCGTTTTGCAAGCGCAACACGGCCATAAAGGCTTCTTGGGGCACATCCACACTGCCAATGGCTTTCATCCGTTTTTTCCCAGCTTTTTGTTTTTCTAAGAGTTTCTTCTTCCGGGAAATATCACCGCCGTAGCATTTGGCTAGGACATCTTTCCGGAGGGCTGGGATACTCTCACTGGCCACTACCCGACTCCCAATCGAGGCCTGGATTGGAATTTTGAATTGGTGCCGCGGAATCAAGTCTTTGAGTTTTGTCACCAAGGCCCGACCCACGTTATAGGCTTTATCCCGATGGACAATCGCCGCCAAAGAGTCCACCGGATCGCCACTGATCAAAATATCCAGCTTGACCAAATCATTTTCCCGATAGCCAATCACGTGATATTCCATACTGGCATAGCCGCGGGAACGGGATTTCATCTGATCAAAAAAGTCGGTGACAATTTCCGCTAAGGGGAGTTCATAAATTAAGGTGGTTCGACCTTGGGTGAGGTAGCGCATATCTTTGAAAATTCCCCGCCGGGACTGGGCCAACTCCATCAAGGTGCCGACATAGGTTTCCGGGGTGATCATTTCCACTTTGACGTAGGGTTCTTCAATTTTTTCCCGATGTTGCGGGTCTGGCAGGGTACTGGGATTGTCAATCATGATCACACCCTCTTTGAGCGTTGTCACCCGATACACTACCGAGGGAGCCGTGATGATTAAATCCAGGTTGTATTCCCGCTCTAAGCGTTCTTGGACAATTTCCATGTGGAGCAGGCCAAGGAAGCCACAGCGAAACCCAAAGCCCATGGCACTGGAGCTTTCCGGTTCATAGTTCAACGCCGCATCATTAAGCTTGAGTTTTTCCAGGGCTTCCCGCAGATCTTCAAATTGGGCCGCATCGGTCGGGAACAGGCCACAGAACACCATCGGCTTGGCTTCGGCATATCCCGGCAGAGGTGCTTTAGCTGGTTTGCTGGCCAGGGTAATCGTATCGCCAACGCGGGCATCAATCACAGTTTTGATGGCAGCACCTAAGTAGCCGACTTCCCCGGCATGAAGCTCATCCACCTGGATCTGGCCTGGGGAGAGTATGCCCAACTCGTCAATCTCGTATTCTTTCCCCGATGCCATGAGGCGAATCCGATCTCCCTTTTTCAGCCGCCCATCCATGACCCGGAAATAGACAATCACCCCGCGATAGGGATCGTAATAACTGTCAAAAATCAAAGCCCGCAAGGGTTCGTCAACGGTATCTTGGGGCGGAGGGACGAGGTGAATAATCGACTCTAAAATTTCCGGAATCCCAATCCCCTCTTTAGCCGAGGCGTGAACCGCTTGGGAACAATCCAGGCCGACAATTTCTTCAATTTCTCCTTTCACCCGCTCTGGTTCGGCTCCAGGGAGGTCAATTTTGTTGAGAACGGGAATAATTTCTAGGTTATGTTCCAGGGCTAAATAGACATTGGCCAAGGTTTGGGCTTCCACACCCTGGGAGGCATCCACGACTAATAAGGCCCCTTCACAAGCCGCCAATGACCGCGACACTTCATAGGAAAAGTCAACATGACCGGGGGTGTCAATCAGGTTCAAGACATACTTCTGCCCATCTTGGCCGGTGTAGTTCATCCGGGCGGCCTGGAGCTTAATCGTAATCCCCCGTTCCCGCTCTAAGTCCATGTTGTCGAGGAATTGGGCCTTCATCTCCCGATCCGCCACGGTGCCAGTGAACTGTAACAACCGATCCGCCAGGGTGGATTTACCGTGATCAATGTGGGCAATAATCGAAAAGTTCCGAATGTGGGAGACAGGAGCGTCCGTCATAGGGGGGATAACCAGGCCAATGCGACTAAAGTGTGAAGAAAGCTTACATAGATTGTGACACAGGTTAATTAACCCTCAGCACTCTAAGTATTTCTCATCACCCAGGCCCGGTTTCTAATCATCTCTAAAGACTCATCTCGGCGCAGTTGACCATTTTCATAGACGACCTCTAACAAATCATCGGGGGCAGGTGGGGTGGTTTGATAGCCCGTTGCGGTTCTGACAAGAAACAGCCGTCCCTGTTTACTGGTTTTGTTCGGATCGGTGACGGGTTTCTTGCGAATGGATCGAGACTGTCCCGCAACAGTAAGTTCACTGCATTTCATGGCAAATTTTTGGGTATCCCGGTTTGGTTTTTGCAGCAGCGCGCCCCCCATGCCAAAGGCTAGATTACTGGTGCTAAACCCCAATGCCTCGGTTTTGGCCAAGATAGCTTCAATACTCTCTGAATTGACTCCATCTCCCTGGATAAGGCGCACTGAATTTAAGACCCGATAGCCTTTCTGATTTACCGTACTGCCAAAGTGGGTTTCGAGTTTTTGCAGAGCCATAGTGACTACTTCCACTGGATTCCCAGAGTCGGGCCGAATGACCACCGTTGCCCCAGAGTCAAGCACCTGTTGCCGTAACTGTTCGCCCCACAAGTGATCAATCGCATTCCAAAGGTCATAGGAATCGGAAACGACGGCAACCACTGCCCCAGGCCTGGCAAATTGGTTCAACATATTGCGATAAGCATCAACTTCTTGGGCTTCTCCCCAGGCCGTGATGGTGGAATGTTCCGCAGCTGGAATTGAGTAACCGGCCATCGGTGCGTGATAGTAATGGCGACCAAAGACTAAGGCCTGGACTGTATCGGTTCCACAAAAATTGACCAGATGGGCCAGACCGCCAATTCCAGAAGACTCACAACTGGAGACTCCCCGCGCCCCAAAATCATGCAACTTAAAGCCAATTTCGGCCTGGGGATTATCGGCTGTGCGTTGGAGCGATTCATCGATCACGTGTTTTAACTGCCAGCTTTGGGTGGCCACCGTAATTGGATACCAGACGCGCATTAACAGCGTTTCTAACCAAGAGACCAGCCAAAAGGTTTGTGGATCCGTAGATTCCACCGTCATCAAAACATTATGAACCGGTACAACCAGGCCCTCAGGCACAGCTTTAATTCGGATTGGTAGTTGCCCCTGGAGTTCTTCAACAACATAACGCCAACCGGCAATATTAAAAGGAACACCATGCAAGGCAAAAACTTCAGCCGCTTCCTCTACCATCCAGGCCTGGACGGGTTGACTGAGATAGCGTTTCAAAATGTATTGCAAACCAAAGAAAACCGTTTCGGGATATTTTCCGCCCCGGCTTTCGATATAGGCATACAGTCCAGTTGTCTGGGGAGGATATTGTAACCAGTGACTCGCTTTATAGGAATCAATATCAAGAATCAAGTTATAGTCCATAAATTCACCTCGAAAGTCGTCATTTTGTGATTAGTTAATCAGTTGATACCGATGACAATGCTCAATAAACAAAGTCATGGGAAGTGAATTGAAAATGTATCAAAATTATGAATGTTAATCGAAAACGCTATGCAAGCAGAATCAGAGCCTAAACCTTACTCACAAAATGCTGAATGATTTGGAAATGATCTTCATAAAACTGATCTTCTTGGGCATACAAATCGGCTAAAGACATCCACCAGGCCTGTTCGGCATCATCACCCCCTTTAACAGGAGGCAACTCCCCCCCCTTTAGTTGAATAAAATAGGCATGGGTAATGGTACGCCCCCGTAAAGACCGGCCGGGATTATCAAAGACATGATTGTCAATAATCGAACCCCGCAAGACCGGTAAAGGCACTTTCAACCGGGTTTCTTCCTTCAGTTCCCGCAACATCGCTGTCATCAGGGTTTCATCTTGTTGAACAAAGCCTCCAGGGAGCGCAATTAACCCCAGGCCTGGCCTCGCTTTTCGCCGCACCACCAACACATGACCGGACTGCACCACCACCGCATCAACCGTGACAAAAATCGGCGGATAGGGAGCCACGGCCCAGGCCTGTTGATAGGATTGCAAAAATTGATATTCCTGACATAGAGCCGCATACCTTGGATTGGCTTGAAATTGTTCTAAATAGTCAGCAATTGCCAGCGGGATTTTCGGCTGATAGTCACTGTGATTCCCGGCAAAATAGGCGTTGCGAATATCTGTGGAGTGCAAATCGGCATAGGAACCCGTCTCCACATAATCCCATTGGGGAAACAAATTTAAGTAATAGGAAGACGTATCCTTGTGATGGCCAAACACAGCCACCGAGGGATTTCCTTGGGTAAAATTTAAGACCTGTTGTTGAACCGCTGCCAGCCAAAGATTATCACTGTACAGCCAGTCGCGAATGGGTAAAAAATGAATCCGGGTTAACAACTCTGGCGGCAAACAGGCCTGGATCATCTCAATTCGTTCGGCGGTTGTCCAAGGGTTACGAGTATCGGGTGCAACTCGATGACTTCCCAGGATGAGGATTAAATGATTAACTTTCTCCAAGGCCAGCTTCAGGGTTTGCAAGTGCCCAAAATGAAACGGTTGGAAGCGGCCAATATAGATGCCAAATTGATATTCTGTTGTCATACCAGACTCCCTGGCTAAATAACATTCTCTCTCCGAGAACTAGCTCAATAATAGTAGAACTTACCAAAATTCGTCAAGAAAGAACATCCAGGCATCACAAAACCCCGCCGATGAGCCAAAATATAAGGCTGTCAAAAGCGGGGCTGGGTTAAAATTTAGGTTGACGTATTTTCTTATTCGGCTGATTCTGGTTCTGAACTGGCCACTTCAAAGATATTGAGATAGACATAGCCGGCCGCAATTGCTCCCACAATTGGCGCTAACCAAAACAACCACAGTTGGCTAATCAACTCAACTCCGGCAAACAAAGCAACTCCAGTACTGCGGGCTGGGTTCACAGAGGTATTGGTGACCGGAATACTGATCAAGTGGATCAGGGTTAAGCACAAACCAATCGCAACTGGAGCCAATCCTTGGGGGGCCCGTTTATCCGTTGCGCCTAAAATCACCAGCAGGAACATAAAGGTCATGACAACTTCGGTAATCAATGCTGCCACCAGGCCATAGCCCCCCGGAGAATGCGCCCCAAAGCCATTAGTTGCCAAGGGATTACTGCCCCCTAAGACAAAGCCACCGCCCCGCCCTGAAGCAATTAAATAGACCAGGCCACCGGCAATGACCGCCCCAATCACCTGAGCGACAATGTAGGGTAATAATTCCGAACTGCGAAACCGCTTCCCGGCCCATAACCCAAAGGAGACTGCTGGATTTAGATGACAGCCGGAAATATGGCCAATCGCAAAAGCCATCGTCAGAACTGTTAACCCAAAGGCCAAGGCCACCCCTAAAAAGCCCAGACCAAAAAAGTTAGGATCTTTCTCGACAACGGCACTATAGGGAAACCCAGCGGCTAAGACGGCACTCCCGCATCCCCCCAGCACTAACCAGAATGTGCCAATCAGTTCCGCTAAACAGCGTGTCATTAACGGCATTATTTACCCTCCCCGGAATAAACTTAATTTTATGCGTGATAGCTAATTAGATGAGAGACTACCCCCGGCTATGTGGCCAGCGATGGGGCGATCTGAACCCAATTTAAGTGAATTTGGCCCGAAAATTACTTAAGAAATCGTTATTTTCTAATGGGAATTACAACGCCGCACGCCAGCCTCTAAATTAAAGAAAGCTTAAATAATAAACTAATGGATTGTATTTATCTCCCAGGCCAACGCTATTACGGCTACACAGGCGCGCTCCCCGAAGAACAAATTTTGGGGCAATGGTTTCAAGTAGATCTAAAACTGTGGCTCGACTTAGAACCGGCCATCCAAACCGATGATCTCAACCAGGCCCTCGACTACCGCGATGTAATTGCCCAAATTAAACATCTCTTTACCAGCCAACGCTTTACCTTAGTCGAAACACTCGCCGGAGAAATTGCCGCCCTTGGCCTGGAATTTCCGCAAGTCCAAGCCGTTGAAGTTCATCTCACCAAACTCGCCCCGCCCATTCCCGATTACACCGGCCAGATCACGATTCAAATTCGCCGGAACCGCCCCGCCCCCCCCAGTTCTGAAAATTGATAGCAGAAACGACTATCCTAAAAAAGATAAGTAGAATACCCCATGCCCATCGCGCCGCCCTCCATGAATATTTTGACGAACTTCTTCTCCCCCGCTAATGCCCCCGTCCAAACCCGGCCTCGCAAAGGCATCGAAATCAAATCCCGCCGGGAAATTGAGATCATGCGCCAGGCCTCGACCATTGTGGCCACCGTCCTCAAAGAAATTTCGGAACTAATTAAACCTGGCATGACCACCGCCGACCTCGATGCCTATGCCGAAAAACGCATCCGAGACATGGGCGCTACCCCCAGCTTTAAGGGCTATCAGGGATTTCCCGCTTCCATTTGCTCCTGCATCAATCATGAAGTGGTTCACGGCATTCCCAGCAAACGGAAAATGATTCGCAATGGGGATATTGTCAAAGTCGATACCGGGGCCTATTTCAATGGCTTTCACGGAGATTCCTGCATCACCATTGCCGTCGGAGAAGTTACACCCGCAGCCGCCAAACTTGTCCAAGTTGCTGAGGAAGCACTCTTTAAGGGGATTGAACAGGTCAAAGAGGGCAATTACATTCTCGACTTGGCCGGGGCGATTCAAGACCATGTGGAAGCTAACGGTTTTGTTATCGTAGAAGACTTTACAGGGCATGGGGTGGGGCGGAATCTCCACGAAGAACCCTCGGTGTTTAATTTCCGTACCAATGAGCTAAAAAATGTCCGCCTCCGGGAAGGAATGACCTTAGCCATCGAACCCATTCTCAATGCTGGCTCGAAAAATGTCCGCATCTTAGGGGATCGCTGGACGGCGGTGACGGTGGATAATTCTCTCTCGGCCCAGTTTGAACATACTGTCCTAGTCACCAAAACAGGCCACGAAATCCTTACAGATCGGCGGGGACTTTAGAGACATAAACCCATGAACATCAACAGTTAGCAGAGAAGTCAATGGGTAGTTGAGCTTCTTTAGTAGAATTAAGGCCTTACTTAGAGTTTCCGTAGCACTCCCGCTTCCAAACTGAAGACAGGCAGATTTTAGAACTTTGGATTTGGGACACTCTCATCAATCCGACAAGGGTCATTGCCAATGCCGATAAAATCTTATTAGAAGCAATATAAGCCCAGAAACCAGGCCACGAACGCTGTTAAACTGAGGGGCAACTTATTGAGATGCGAATGGGTCTAAGAACTGACCTGTAGTTTAGGGTATGCCGTGATCCCAGGCCTGGTATGGATGTAGTCAGCCAATTTCAAAGCGGTTATACGCTGTTTCTAAGTTTGCTAGTGGAAGCCATTCCCTTTTTACTATTGGGAGTGTTGCTGTCGGGGTTATTGCTCCTCTTTGTGGATGAACGCCGCCTTGTGGCTTTAATGCCTCGCAATGCCTTGGCCGGGGCCTTGGCAGGCAGTTTGATGGGGTTTATGTTCCCGGTCTGTGAATGTGGCAATGTCCCTGTGGCCCGGCGATTATTGGCCCAAGGTGTGCCGACTTCTGTGGCGATGGGGTTTCTCTTAGCCGCCCCGACCATCAATCCAATTGTGATTTGGGCCACGTGGGTTGCCTTTCGGGATCAACCAGAAATTGTCGTCTTGCGTATTCTCTTTACCCTGGTGATTGCGACGGTTGTTGGGGCTGTGTTCAGCGTCCAAAAAGACTTGGCACCGTTTCTGCAACCTGCCATGAATGCCATTGTTCCCCAGGGTAAAACTGCCTTGGCCAGCCCACTGTTACGGGGGGGAACCTACTGGTTAGATCAACCGGGTCAACCCGTCGCAGCCGATACCTTAGCTTTAACCTTAGCCCCACCAGCTCCAGCCACCCTCAGTTGGTCAGCCCGTTTGCCTCTGCTTTTGGACAACACCATTCAAGAGTTGCGGGAGTTGGGAGGAATTTTGATTCTGGGGAGTTTGATTGCCGCCATTGTCCAGGTAGCAGTCCCGCGGGACGTTGTGTTGGGCTTAGGCCAGGGGCCAATTATTTCCGTTGTGACCATGATGATTTTAGGGGCTGTAATTTCCATTTGTTCTACAGTGGATGCCTTTTTTGCCTTAGCCTTTGCAGCCACCTTTACCCCCGGTTCTCTATTGGCATTCCTTGTCCTCGGGCCGATGGTTGATCTCAAGGGTATTGGCCTGTTATTAACTATTTTTCGCCCGCGGGCCCTCATTTATATCTTTGCGATTGTTGCCCAACTTACTTTTTTCTTCTGTCTATTCGTTAATTTGCGCTGGAGTTAATCCCAATGCAGATGTTCCCAGTTATTTCTAAACAGTGGTATCGCCAAGAATGGGTGACGGTTCTGGCTCTGGGCCTGTGGGGGATTTTGTTTCTGGTCTTTTGGCTTTGGGGACGGCTGGGACTGCTAATCCATCCCAACTATTTTCCTTTGGCTATTATTTCGGGCTTTATTCTCCTAGGGATTGCGATTGCCCAGGCCCGCCGGTTGGCCAAAAAACAGGTCATGCCCCTCCAGCATCTTTCCCTCCTGCCGCCAAGCTGGATGAGTTGGTTACTGGTGGTAACGGCCCTGATTGGCTTGTTCATTACGCCGCGCCCCTTTAACAGTGATACGGCGGTGCATCGGGGCCTGGGAGACGGCCTGACTGTGACGCGCAATAAACCCCAGGCCTTTCGGGCCAATACCCCTCCAGAACAGCGTACCCTCGTGGATTGGGTCAGAACCTTGGATATTTACCCGGAACCCGATGCTTATGGGGGTTTACCCGTGGATGTGGAAGGATTTGCCGTCCATCCTGCTAGTTTTCCCGATGACACCCTGACCCTGGCTCGGTTTGTGATTACCTGTTGCGCTGCCGATGCTTACCCGGTCGGCCTGGCGGTCAAACTCCCCCAACCCCGGGCCCAATATCCAGCCGACCAGTGGTATCGCGTCAAAGGACGAATGATCACCGCAACCCTTGATGGACAACGACAACTGACAATCCAGGCCCGAGAAATCATCCCGATCCCTCAACCCGATAATCCCTTTGCAACCTGAGTATTTTCCCCTTAGGCTTGCCCAGACCATTCCTGAGGCGTGAGGGTTTTCAGGGCTAAGGCATGGAGTTCATTGGTGGCCATGACCGTTGTTAAGCAACCATAGACCATTTGATGCTGTTGAACTAAGCGTTTGCCAATAAAAGACTCAGAAACCACCGTGGCCTGGTAGTGATCGCCACCACCCGTTAAGTCTTCTACCGCTACTACAGCATCGGGGAGTTGAGTTTGAATCAGTTGGGTGAGTTGCTCGGGAGTAATCATAAATCGCTCAGGTAGGTTCCTAGGGACTATTTGGCCGGAGGGGCAGGGGTGGGAGCGGGCGCAGGAGTGGCTGGAGACGGGGTAGCGGGGGTAGCTGAGGCAGGGTTTGAAGGAGTGGTGGGATTGGGGAGAGGCGCACCAATGGGGCCACGGGGAAAAGCAACATCCATAAAGCCTAACTCCACGAGTTGTTGATAGGATTTTTGCCCAAGTTCCCGAGTTGGGTTTTGACTGCGAAGAATTTCGACTAGGAGCGGAATTGCCAGTTCTGGTTGATTATTGGCCCGATAGACCAATGCCAATTGATAGGTGGCAATATCCCGCATTTGGGCTGACTCTAAGGCTTTACGGCGACCACTATCTGAAGCTGCGGCATCAATTCCCAAAAAACTGGAACTAATGGATTGGTAATAGTTAGACAGTTGGTTCATGGTTGTGCGGGCTTCGAGGAGTTTCCGGGCCGCTAGGACATAATTTTGGCTGTTGACGGCGGTGGCGGCTTCATCAATTAAGCGTTTTCCCCCGGCAATGGTATAGGCTGTGCCCGCAGGTAAGGCTGGGGTAACCACTTCCACATTGGGTGCTGTTGCGCCAGGGGTTCCTGTCGTTCCACTCGACTGTGCCAGGCCAGGCTCCGACAAAATTCCCAGGCCCAAGAGAGGCAACATTAAGCATGACCGCACGAGTAATCGAGGGCGTGGCAATCCCATCATGAAATAGTCCCTTTGCTTAAAATAAAAATGACAACCATGACCAATCGTAAGTTCCAAATGTTGCTAAGTCTGCCATCGGGTATCTTATCACCAGGCCTGGATACCCCCCCAGGTCACAGGAGCAACATCTCCCTAGAATGGTACTTTAATCTTTACGATCTTGAACGGATGGCTTCTCCGTCCGGTTAATTAGGTAGAGTCTAAGGTGTTGCGGTGTTTATTGCTAAGGGTTCGAGAGGATTGGTAAGTCTATCCATTCAGGGTTGGACTGGAATGTTGTTGGGCGAGGCCAGGGGTTATCAGTGCCGTCTTCTAAAGTAACTGCCATTGACTCGATTCAACAGCGGCGCAAACAGTTAAAAAACCAAAAACGGCTGCGAAGTTTAGCCAATATCTGGCGCACGGGTGTATTGATGGGGCTAACGGGTAGCTTGGCTTGGGGCTTAACTTTACCGGATTGGATGATTCATCAACCCAGCCAAGTCACCATTATTGGTCATAAACTCCTCAAAACCGAGGCGATCCAGGCCCTTTTGCCCGTGAGGTATCCCCAATCCTTGCTGAGGCTTAACCCCCAAGGGATTATCCAAGGCCTAGAAGCCACATTACCGGTGCAGCGGGTGACCATTGCGCGCCATTTGTTTCCGCCGACCCTGATTGTTGGGATTGATGAGCGTTTGCCAGTGGCGATGGTGCTCTGTGAGCGTTGTCGAATTAAAAGTCCTGCCAACTTGGAACAGGGCCCAGCCAGTATTTGGATGTTAGATGCCCAAGGCCTAGTCGCTCCTCGCACCAGTTACGTCAATGATCAACTCCAATCCCCGGCCAGCTATCCCAAACTCCGGGGCTATTTTGTCCCGAGCCAGGCTGGTTCTCGCTCAATCATGGAAATTGACCCCCAACGGCAAAAGGAATGGCAAACCCTGTTCCCTCTCGTAGCTGGCCTGGATATGGATGTCAAGGAAATTGATTGGCAAAATCCCCGCAATATCATTCTGCAAACTCGTTTTGGCCCCGTGCATTTAGGAGCCTATAGCCCCCGTCTGCCGGCCCAACTGGCGGCCTTGAAGCGCCTTGAACAACTCCCCCAATACCTCAATCCCCAGCAACTGGTTTACATTGACTTAGTTAATCCCGATGAACCCCTACTCCAAATGAAAACCACCGTTGTCCGTCCCAACCAGAGCAAGCCTAACCAGGCCAGGAATTCACCGCCCACCCCCTCATCTCCAAGCCCAACCCCCAGTTTTGCCACCCCCATTCCCCTGAGGAGTCCTTAAAACCTGCGGAGATCTAGCTGAGTCTTTGAATCCAGATTTCAGAAAATTGCACCCTAGACTGAGTCAGTTCAAGCAAGACCCACCGGAAAATCATAGATTAACTCCCTTTTAACCATGAGTATAGATAGATAGAATCCAGGTTTTAGGGAGAGTTTTGATACATTTCTTAAGGTTTGGCCTGGGATCACCCGAATCGTTTTAATCTTTAGTAAACGCACTGCACAAATTAAATTTTTAAGGGAGCCTTTAAAAAACCATGGTTGTTAAGGCAAGTGGTGGAAGTTTGGTTGCCCGCCCGCAACTATATCAAACCGTCCCCGTTTCCACAATTATTCAAGCTGAGCAGCAAGATCGCTTTCTCAGTCGGGGAGAATTAGATGAACTCGCGGTCTATCTCGGTTCTGGCAGTAAACGTATTGATATTGCCACAACATTAACCCGCAACTCAGAAATTATTGTCTCCCGTGCCGCAAACCGAATTTTCGTGGGTGGGTCTCCCATGGCTTTTCTGTCTCGCCCAGCGGCTGAAGACACTCCGAAATTTACCGCTGGTGCAGTGGGTAAAGCCATTGATATGCAAGAGGCGATGACCCTAGGGACTGCCACCTATGTCGATACCCGGGGGGGGTTCTTAGAGGGATTGCGCTCTGTCTTTAGTGCCACGGGTAGCGGTGCTGCTCCAGCTGGCTTTAAACCCATCAATATTGCCCGCTATGGCCCAGAACGGATGCAGAAGTCTTTACGGGACTTGGATTGGTTCTTGCGCTATACCACCTATGCCATTGTGGCGGGTGATCCCAACATCATTGCAGTTAACACGCGGGGATTGCGGGAAATCATTGAAGCGGCCTGTTCGACAGATGCAACGATTGTGGCCCTCCAGGAAATGCAACGGGCGGCCTTGAGCTATTTCCGTGGCGACAAAGAGGCCGAAAGTATTGTCGGGCAGTACTTTGAAGTTCTGATCAATGAGTTTGTGGCCCCTTCTCCTTCGGACAAAGTCCGGCAACGGCCAACCACCGATGCCCAAGGCTTACAACTGCCCCAGATTTACTTCAATGCTGCCGAGCGTCGCCCCAAATATGCGATGAAGCCCGGCCTATCCAGCAGTGAAAAAACCGAAGTCGTTAAAGCGGCCTATCGGCAAATTTTTGAGCGGGACATTACTCGGGCCTACAGCTTGGGAATTTCTGATCTCGAATCCAAGGTGAAAAATGGCAGCATTTCCATGAAGGAATTTGTTCGCCGTCTCGCCAAGTCGCCGTTGTATCGGAAAAACTTTTACGAGCCGTTTATCAACAGCCGGGTGATTGAGTTAGCCTTCCGGCATATTCTCGGGCGGGGGCCATCGAGTCGGGAAGAGGTGCAGAAGTATTTCTCGATTATTTCTAAAGGTGGGTTGCCGGCCCTCGTGGATGCGCTGGTGGATTCCAAAGAGTACAGCGACTACTTTGGTGAGGAGACGGTGCCTTACCTGCGGGGCCTGGGTCAGGAAGCCCAAGAATGCCGCAACTGGGGGGCCCAACAAAACTTGTTTAAATACAGTGCCCCGTTCCGGAAAGTTCCCCAATTTATCACCACCTTTGCGGCCCAAGATCAGCCCTTACCGGATCAGCACGTTTATGGCTCTGGGAATGATCCCCTAGAGATTCAATTTGGGGCCATCTTCCCAAAAGAAAACCGCAATCCGGCGGCAAATCCCCAACCCTTCAATAAAGACACCCGCCGGATTTTGATCAATCAGGGGCCGGGAATTAATAACCAACTGAGTAATCCTGCTGCCCGTGGTGTGGCTCCTGGCTCCCTTGGTCCCAAGGTCTTTAAGCTGGATCAACTCCCCAGTATTGATGCCCGAATTGGCAAACGCACCATCAACACCGGTGGGGCCAGTGTCAAATTTGCCGAAAGCTCTACCCAGGCCGTGATTCGGGCCACCTACTTACAAGTCTTTGGTCGGGATGTCTATTCTGGACAACGGCAAAAAGTTGCGGAAATCAAACTGGAAAATGGCGAGATCACAGTGCGGGAATTTGTCCGGCTGTTGGCCAAGTCCAATCTGTTCCGCAGTCTCTACTGGACACCGCTATACGTCACCAAAGCTATTGAGTATATCCATCGGCGGTTATTGGGTCGGCCTACTTACGGTCGTCAGGAGATCAACAAATACTTCGATATTGCCTCTAAGAAAGGGTTCTATGCCGTTGTGGATGCCATCCTTGATACGGATGAATACAGCCAGGCCTTCGGCGAAGGTACGGTTCCCTACGAGCGGTACTTAACTCCGGCCGGTGTGGCATTGCGTTCCTTGCGCTTGGGTTCCATTGGTGAAACCGGGATCAAGGTTGAGAAGGAAGAAACACCCCGCTTTGTGGAATTGGGTGAAGTTACGGAACTGCGGACGGCCCCAGCCATTTCCTTCCGGGCCAACCAAGGGGTTTCCAAACAACGGCAGCAAACCAAAGTCTTCAAGCTCACCACTCTGGCGGATAAGACCAATCTGGATATTGTCATCAATGCGGCCTATCGGCAAATCTTTGAGCGGGACATTGCCCCCTATGTGATTGGAAATGAATTTACGGTGCTCGAATCCAAGTTGGGCAACGGCGAAATTACCCTGAAGGAGTTCATCGAGGGCCTGGGAATTTCCAGCCTCTATCTCAAGGAGTTCTACACCCCCTATCCCAACACCAAGGTGATTGAATTGGGCACGAAGCACTTCCTGGGTCGCGCCCCCCTCAACCAGGCCGAGATTCGCAAATATAACCAAATTTTAGCGAGCCAAGGATTAAAAGCCTTTATCGCCACCTTGGTCGGGAGTGCAGAATATGCTGAGGCCTTTGGCGAAGATACGGTTCCCTATCGCCGCTTCCCCACTTTGCCCGCGGCCAACTTCCCCAACACCGAGAAGCTCTATAACCAACTGACGAAGCAGAACGATGCCATTGTTGTGCCCAGTTTTGCCCCGGTCAAGCCAAGTTTAGATAGTAGCAGCTTGCCCTTAGCAACCCAGGCCCTGGCCCAGATCAAAGCCTTAGATCGCAAAGGAGATCCCAGCCTACCCCGGTTCATCCAACTGGGTCGTTCCTTCAGTAACGGGGATGGGCAATCCGTAGAAGTTGGAGTTGGGACTAGCCGCCGCCGCCCCGCCCGGATTTATCGCTCTACCATAGGAGCCTCTCGCTCGGAAACGGATTTGGTGATCAACGCCATCTATGTCCAAGTCATGGATGTCTTTAGTGGTCAGGTGCCGGCCCAGTTCCGCCGCTCGGAGTTGGAAAGCAAGTTACGCAACGGGGAAATTTCAGTGCGGGAATTTGTGCGGACATTGGCGAGTTCCGAAATTTACCGGAATCGCTTCTATACGCCCTATCCCAATACCAAAGTGATTGAGTTCCTGTTCCGGCATTTGTTGGGACGTGCCCCCGCCACCCAGGCCGAGATTCGTCAGTACAATAAAATCCTTGCCGATCAAGGTCTCAAGGCAGCAGTGGATGTGATGGTAGAAAGCCCTGAATATGCCCGCTTCTTCGGTGAGGATGTTGTACCCTATAAACGCTTCCCTACCTTGCCTGCGGGTAATTATCTGGGCAGTGTCCAGGCCGATACGGATTTGGTCAAGCAATCTTGGTCGGATCTATCTCCTTCCTTGTTGGGTGGGCAGTTTAGCCGTTAAGTTTGACTCCTGATATTCCGTTAATTCTCAACTAGGGGCCTGGGTCTTTTGGATCCGGGCCTTTTTTGGTGGTTGAGATTCTCAGGGACGAGTTCCAGGGCCTGGGGCAAAAAGTTATTGATCCCCATGTGCTGCACCTGGAACTGCCCTGAAGTATCGTTTAAATCATATTGACTTTCCTGAGACTCGGTTTTAAAATTAATCCTACAAAGAATATGAATAGATTAGTGGACAAGGTGGCGTTAATTTCGGGGGCAGCGCGGGGGATTGGAGCGGCCATTGCTGAGGCATTTATTGCTGAAGGAGCCGTAGTTTATCTCACGGATATTCAGGATCAATTGGGACTGGAAACAGCTCGAAATTTAGGCGAACGTGCCATTTACTGCCCCTTGGATGTGCGAGAAGCAAGCGATTGGCAACGGGTAACGCAGCAGATTTTAACGGAGCAGGGGCAATTGCATGTCGTCGTTAATAATGCTGGGATCACAGGGTTTGAGGCTGGGTTGATTCCCCATGATCCAGAAAATGTTGCTTTAGAGGATTGGCGGGCCGTTCATGCCACAAATTTAGATGGGGTGTTTTTGGGCTGTAAGTTCGGGATCAAAGCCATGCGTCAGTCCCAATCGAAAGGGGCGATTATTAATATCTCCTCAAGGTCTGGCCTGGTGGGTATTCCTGGGGCCGCTGCCTATGCCTCTTCCAAAGCTGCAGTGCGCAATCACAGTAAAACCGTTGCTCTCTACTGTGCCGAACAGGGCTTGGATATTACCTGCAACACAATTCTACCCGCGGCAATTTTAACGCCGATGTGGGAACCCCTTTTGGGTATTGGCCCTGATCGCCAAAAGAGAATGGCAGCGCTGGTCAGTGATTGTCCCCTGAAGCGCTTTGGTCAGCCTGCTGAAGTTGCTGCTGTGGCGGTGTTAATGGCTAGTGATGAATGTCGTTATCTGAATGGAGCAGAAATTACAATTGATGGAGGAATCCTAGCTGGAGCCGTTGCTGCTCCCACTGCCGATAAGTAAGATTTATCAGTAAATTTTATAGATTTAACCCTATTGGGATCACAAAGGTAATTGACTTTTGACTATAAACAATTACACTTAAATCTATTGAGATAAGTCTTTGCCTTTCCTTGATAGTTCTTGTTCCCTTCTATAAGTGGAATGGACTAACTTAGCCTGCATCCCACCCTCCTGGTAATTTCTATGGCTCACTTTTTATTAGATACTGCTTGGCTGATCCCCAGCTATCCAATCATGGGGATGATCCTGTCGATTTTTTGGTCTCCTGGACTAATTCGGCTGACGGGGCCGAGGCCGGCGGGTTATGTCAACCTGATATTTTCACTGTTTGCGCTGATTCATAGTCTTTTGGCCTTACCCCAGGCCTGGCAACTTCCCCCCCAATACCTCAACTTTTCTTGGTTAAATGTGGCGGGACTAGATCTGACCTTACCCCTGGAAATCTCGGCAGTGACGATTGGGGCCTGTGTGGTGATTACGGGCTTAAATGCCTTGGCTCAAGTCTATGCGGTCGGCTACTTGGAAATGGACTGGGGCTGGTCACGATTCTTTGCGATGCTGGCTATGTTTGAGGCCGGGATGTGTGCCTTAGTTCTCT
Source organism: Synechococcus sp. PCC 6312 (assembly GCF_000316685.1). NCBI lineage: Bacteria > Bacillati > Cyanobacteriota > Cyanophyceae > Synechococcales > Synechococcaceae > Synechococcus > Synechococcus sp. PCC 6312. The sequence goes on from NC_019680.1 coordinate 3,405,919, forward strand.
GTAACTCCCTATTTTTTGGCTACATGATTCTAGAAATTCTTACCCTGGGAACTTATCTTTTGGTGGGAGTTTGGTACAACCAGCCTTTAGTCGTGACCGGGGCGCGGGATGCCTTTTTAACAAAACGGGTGGGCGACCTCTTCTTATTGATGGGGGTATTGGCAATTTATCCCTTGGCCGGCACCTGGGACTTTAACGGTTTGGCCACTTGGGCCGCAACAGCCAATGTGGATCCGGCCTTAGCGACATTAGTAGGATTAGGACTACTGGCTGGGCCAATGGGGAAATGCGCCCAGTTTCCCTTGCATCTCTGGTTGGATGAAGCGATGGAGGGGCCGCTACCCAGTACGATTTTGCGGAATTCTGTGGTGGTGGCCACCGGGGCCTGGGTCTTAGTCAAATTACAGCCCGTCTTAGCCTTGTCTCCGGTTGTCGTCACCGCCACGATTGCCATTGGAGCTTTAACAGCGATTGGGGGAACCTTAATTTCCATTGCCCAAATTGACGTGAAGCGGGCTCTGTCCTATACCGTTAGTGCCTACATGGGGTTGATCTTCATTGCAGTCGGTACGGGACAAACCCAGGCCGCCTTGCTGTTAATTTTGACCCATGCTTTGGCCCAGGCCCTGTTGGTGATGAGTAGTGGTTCCATTGTCTTGAACAACATTACCCAAGACTTAACTCAACTGGGAGGACTCTGGACTCGCCGGCCGATTGTGGGGATTAGCTTTTTAGTGGGTCTAGCGGGTTTAGTGGCTCTACCGCCCTTTGGTGGCTTTTGGGCCCTGTTGCAACTTACTGATGGACTGTGGGAGTCACATCCGGTCTTAGTCGGGATTGTATTAGTCGTCAATGCGCTGGCGGCCTTTGCCATGACGCGGGAATTTGGCCTGATCTTTGCCGGAAAGCCCCAACCCATGACGGAACGCTCACCGGAAAATATCTGGTTAATTACCTTGCCGATGACGTTTGTGCTGGGAATTGTATTGCATTTGCCCTTGATTCTTCAGTCCCTCGATTTATTACCCAGTTGGGCTGTTCTCAACAAGAGTTTGGCTTTCCTGTTGATTTGGTCAACGTTGCTAGGGGCTGGACTGGGAGCCGTGGTGTATGTGGGGCAAGGTATTCCTAAGCCGATCCAACTGCCTTGGAAAAAAGTACAAGCCCTGTTTGCCTATGACCTCTATACCCCCCAAATCTATCGCTCCAGCATCGTCTTTGTGGTGGATTGGACTTCCCGGATTGTGGATTGGTTTGATCGCTTCATTGTTGATGGCGTGGTCAACTTGGTGGGGATCGTATCCTTATTCGGGGGTGAAACCTTGAAATACAGCAATACCGGTCGTGGACAAGCCTATATTTTTACGATTGTGGTGGGTTTAACCGTGTTTGTGGCCTGGATTACCTGGCGACTGTTACTCCCCTAAGCTCCCTTTGCTATCCCGATACTACACCTCTTAACTTCTGATTTGGGTTAACAAACTATGTTGAGTACCTTAATTTGGTTGCCGATATTGGGGGCTTTGACTATTCCCCTCATCCCCCTGCGCTTTCTGAAATTAGCCGCGTTAACCATCAGTGGCCTTGGCCTGGCCTGGAGTTTATGGATTGCTATAAATTTCAATCTGGCTGAACCACTGTTGCAATTTCCTGAGTTTCTCCCTTGGTTGGATGTCTTGGGTCTGAACTATCAATTGGGGGTGGATGGCCTTTCATTACCCTTGTTAGTCCTGAATAGTTTTTTAACCTGGATTGCGATTTACAGCAGCAAAGAACAAATTGAGCGGCCCCGGCTGTTTTACAGTCTGATTCTTTTGGTTGCGGGTGGGGTGGCCGGCGCATTTTTAGCCCAGAATTTACTGCTGTTTTTCCTCTTCTATGAAGTCGAGTTAGTGCCGTTTTATCTGCTGATCTCAATTTGGGGTGGGGAGAAGCGCAACTATGCCGCAATTAAATTTTTGCTCTATACGGCCGTCTCTGGAGCCTTGATTTTAGCGGCTTTCCTGAGCTTAGTCTGGGTGCAAGGTGCAGAGAGTTTTGCCTATGAAGCCGTGATGGGGAACGCCTTACCGGCCTGGTTGCAGATTGTCTTGCTGGGCTTGATTTTGGTCGGGTTTGGGATCAAAATTCCCCTCGTGCCGCTTCACACTTGGCTGCCGGATACCTATGTAGCCGCTTCAACTCCGATTGCGATTTTGCTGGGTGGGGTCTTGGCGAAACTGGGAGCCTATGGGATTTTCCGCTTTGGCTTGGGACTGTTTCCCGATGCTTGGGCCACTCTCGCGCCTGGCCTGGCCACTTGGGCAGCCGTTAGCGTGCTCTATGGCGCGACGGTGGCCATTGCCCAGAAAGACATTAAACGGATGGTGGCCTACAGTTCCATTGGTCACATGGGCTATATCCTCCTCGGTGGAGCGGCCTTAACGGATTTGAGCTTGGTCGGGGCAGTGTCGCAAATGGTTGCTCACGGGCTAATTTTGGCGATTCTGTTCCATCTGGTTGGGGTGATTGAAACCAAAGTGGGAACACGGGAATTGGATGTCCTTAATGGTTTAATGAATCCGATTCGGGGCTTGCCCTTCGTCAGTGCCTTGTTGATCCTTGGTGGTATGGCTAGTGCGGGGATCCCTGGCCTGGTCGGGTTTATTTCGGAGTTTTTGGTTTTCCAAGGCAGCTATGCAATTTTCCCAGCCCAAACCTTGCTTTGTGTGGTCGGAACCGGGTTGACAGCGGTTTATTTTGTCATTCTATTGAACCGCACCTGTTTCGGCAAACTGGATAACGCCATCGCCTATTTTCCCAAGGTGGAGTGGAATGAGCGAGTCCCAGCCCTGATTTTAGTCCTGGTAATTTTCTATTTTGGGATTCAACCGTCTGGGTTAGTCCGTTGGCCAGAATCTACAACTGCGGCCATGATTGCGGCTGCCCCGAACTTACCCTCCGCCATCATTGCCCAGCCACCAACTCCAACTTTGGCAGCCGATGTTCCAGATTTAATTGCCCAGTAAACCTAGTTGCTTCAGTAAATCCTTGCACGTGAGAACAAGACCATGACAACCGCGACCTTAAATCCACCCAACACCAAAATTCCTCCTTCCACCCATGAATTTGCCGAGGTGATCCATCGCTTAGAGGCCGGGGGGTCGATGCTGCCCGATACGCCAGAAAACCTGATGCAGATCATTGGGATTTATAAAGCCTATGCTGTGCCGATGGATTTCTACTGGCGGGATTTGCTCTACATTGCCGAGCGAGTATTTTTGAACCCCTTGCCGGCCTTTAAGTATTTCTTACCCCAGGAATATTTGGATTTACATAACCACTACGCTGGAGACACGGCTGATTTACGGATTTGGCGGGGAGAAGCAACGGCCCATCCTGAACTTTTGGAATTTATGGCCAAGGGGGAAATGAAACAAAACCTGCCCAAAATTTTCCATCACCTCTGGCACGACCGGATCAATATGGAATTTGCTGAAGAATGTATGCGGGCTATGCTTTGGCATCGGGGCATGGGTGGGCAATTTGACCCCTATTTGGACACCGATGAATACAAAGCCAATGCGGATCGGGCAATTCGGGCCTACTTTAAAGGCAATCCAATCATGCTGGGCCTGTATAAAGCGTTTCCCGATATGTTCTATGAGCAGGTGCGGCAACTCTCCTATTACGCCAACTTGGGCCTGTTCTGGGAAATCATGGCGCCTGTCTTTTTTGAAATGTCGGATATTTACGATGAAGGCGGATTTAAGGGTGTTCCGGATGCGATGAATTTCTTGGTGAATGGGATTTTTGCGATTGCCGGGCGGCCAATTTATCACCATGTTTATATTGATGGCGAGTGCTACGAAATTATTCCTAAATCGAAAGGCTTTACTTGGCTGTATGAGGCGGCCTTGCCCTATGTGGAAGCGGTGTTTTATCGCACGTCTCCATTCCGGGGAACCAAATCCTACAATGCCCAGGCCAACCAAGTGCCTTCAGACCAAAAAGACTTTCACTATGGAATTCTCTATGCCGATGTGTTTCCTGTGGGTTCAGCCGGGATTCCGCCAACACTGTTAATGCAGGATATGCTTCACTTTTTACCCCCCTATTTGTTGGATTACTACAAACAATATTGCCGGGGTGATGATGATATGTTGATTCAGTTGGGGATTACATTCCAGCGTTCGATGTATAACGTGACTTCGGCGGTTATTCAAGCCCTCCGGACGGCATTACTTTATCCCCTTGATGATCAAGACCCAGATCATTTAATGGCGAATCGGCAATTTTTTGAAGCCCAAATGGATCGGTTCAAACGCCCAGAGGCCCGGCTGCGGAATATTCAGTCTCAAGACTATCGCTAAAACTCATTGAACGGGTTTGCACACAATTTATTAATGAGGAAAGAACAATGGCAACGATTGTGGAAATTGCAGTCGGAAATGAGAATTTTCAAACCCTGGTAACGGCGGTTAAAGTAGCTAATTTAGTGGATGTTCTCAACAGCCCCGGCCCATTTACGGTGTTTGCGCCTGTGGATGCGGCCTTTGCCCAATTACCCCCGGGAACGATTCAAACCTTGGTGCAAAACACTCCTCAACTGGCCCGGATTCTCAAGTTTCATGTGGTTCCAGGCATTTGGAAAAAAGCGGATTTGGTCGGTGTGGATAAGTTAACTTCGGTGGAAGGTTCGGTGATTCCGATTAATGCCAGTAATGGTAAGTTTGAAGCCAAAAATGCCACGGTGATTATGCCGGATGTGGAAGCGGATAATGGAGTGATTCATGTGATTGATCGGGTGATGCTCATGGGCCTGGCGATTGGGCGGCTTTAAGGGCATTTTTGTAAATTGCGCTGCTCAAAGCTCCATCGTTTAAGCTCAAAGGTGCAAGTTCCGAGCAAAAAGCTGCATCATTGGAGTCCAGAGGGGCAAATTCTGGGCAAAAAGCTCCATTGTTCATGCTCAGAGGTGCAAGTTCCGAGTAAAAAGCTCCATCAGTCAAGCTCAGAGGTCAAACGTTCAAGCAAAAAGCTCCATCGATCAAGCTGGGAGGTATAAACTTCGAGTAAAGAGGTCTGAACGCTAAATTTGCTAGAAGAGGAAGTAACACCTGATGAAACTAACCGTGATTATTCATAATGCTGAAGAAGGCGGCTATTGGGCTGAGGTTCCTGCACTTCCTGGCTGTATTACGGAAGGAGAAACGAAAGAAGAGTTGATGGCAAATTTACAGGATGCAATTCAGGGCTGGCTAGACGTTGCGAATATGAGGGATACAAACGAACCGGCTGAAACAAAGATTGAAATTGCTGTATGAAATCTGTTTCTGGCAAGAGACTATGTAAAATTGTTGAAAAAAGAGGATGGATTTTACAACGCGTAACAGGCAGCCATCATATTTATGAAAATCCTCAGACGCTTCAGATTATCTCTATTCCTGTCCATCGTAATCAGGATTTGAAGATTGGAACGTTAAGGTCTTTGATGAAAATCGCTAATCTCACTGAAGATGACTTAAGTTAAAAACATTGTTCTCAGAAAGCCAACGAATCTTTCGCAAAATACGGGCTTGAATACTTGATGTTAGCTGTTCAAAGTCTTTCAATCCTTCTGGAGTGAATTCTACGCTATAGGTCATTACCAAGATAGCCCAAGCTTTCTGGCTACGTCATCGGCTGAAATTCCCCGTTTACCTGCTTGAGTCTGCTGCAAAGAATCAAGAAGTTGTTGCTTCACTTCTGATTTTAGTTCCTTACCAGCATCAGGGTCAATCAGGAGAGTGTCAAGGGTTTCGGCCACCGTTTCTTGGATCAATAGCTTAAGCTCTTCGACCGACAAATCTTTGACTTTCATAAAAATAGGATGGTATGAAAACCCATATATTATGACATCTGCCCAAGCCCGTTTATGGTGTTTGCGCCTGTGGATTCAGCCTTTGCCCAATTACCTGCGGGAACAATTCAAACGTTGGTACAAAACACACCGCAATTGGCTCGGATACTGAAATTTCATGTGGTGCCTGGCATTTGGAAAAAAGCGGATTTAGTCGGTGTGGACAAGTTAACTTCAGTGGAAGGCTCGGTGATTCCGATTAATGCCAGTAACGGTAAGTTTGAAGCGAAAAACGCCACGGTGATTATGCCGGATGTGGAAGCAGATAATGGGGTGATTCATGTGATTGATCGGGTCATGCTCATGGGGATTGCGATTGGGCGGTTGTAGTTTTAAGAAATTCCATCAAAGTCTTGTCTCAGTTATTTTGCATGACTCTACTTGGTGGTAAATACAAAACCATTGGAGCATCTTTAGGAATGATAGTAGAGGGAATTTTTGCTTTCTGCCCATGCAACCAAGTGATTAATTCTAATTTTTCAGGATAGTGATCTTTAACATAGTGTATGAAATCATCAATTGTGCAAGGTTTACCTTTTCCACCCATAACTTGATGAAAATCATCATGGACTTCTTTCTTAAGGGTAATAATATTTTCCACTGAATCAGCTAAATGAGGATAGTAAGCAGCAGAAAATAAATGATGTCCATGAAGTTGAATTTCGTTGATTTTACTATCTGAACGCTTTTGTCCAGTCACTTTACATTTATGTCCATCCCTATTTTCAGCCAGTGACTTAGCTTTATCGATCCGCTTTTTTCGATCTTCAATGAGCTTAATAATTTCAGATACATGGGAAGGAATGGACGAACCCGCATCAAGACACCACTCTTTTCGGTTCTTATTAGTTAACTCCTTGTGAAAAACCCTAGACAGCTTCAAGAATCCACTCAGTGAGTAATAACGAATACCCTCTTTGAGAGAATCATCATAGTCTTGATTGGGAAGTAATGGATTTTCTTCCCGTTGGGCAAGTTGGAAAATTTTCCTCAAATAATCTCTACGAGTGCCGAAAATTGCAACTGTATCTCTCTCATCTATAAGGTAAATATTATTTCTCTTGACAAGAGATGAGGTATTATAGAGAATCTTTTCTTTGACAAATGTTTTTCTGACATCCCCCTTTAACTTCCGAATAAACTCTTTAAGCCAACCCATAAAACCTTTATTTTCTGCCCGGTGTTTCTCCTCTAGGTAAGAAGCAATGGCATAAGCCCCCGTATCCGTGTATTCTCGGAGTCCCCTTGTTTTATTGATTACTCGGTAGTCTTTTCCTTCTTCTAAATTCCACTTGTCATAGGGATCAGCATCAAAAAATTCCTCAATCTCCATGAGTTGTTTTTCCGAAATTCTCAGAGTTTCAATCAATTTAGCTGTGGAAATCCAGATTTGCCTTGCCATTAGCCGTTACCCAATAAACTACGATAGAAAATATTGATCCGTTGAAAAATTCTGTCATCCCCTGTTTCAGGATTGTCGGGATGATACTTCTTACTTAAATTTCGATATGTCTCTTTAATCTCTGCTTCAGTTGCCGTGTGTCGATCCAGTCCAAACACCCGCCAAGGTAAGTCGTATTTAAAGATATTGATCCCATTAATGCAGTCCTTGCCTGTTTCTCCTTCCTCATTCGGTAAAATGCCAATCCACTTGCGATAAATATCTTCCCAGGCCTCCTTTTTGCCTAAATTCAACTTCATCCCGTTTGTGGCCATCTGAAAATTACCCGACTCTTTAAGTTCAAGAGTAGTTGTCACATTGAAATGCTTATATACGGCTGCTTTGAGTCGTGGAAAAGTTAAGGCTTTCGGTTTAGGCGGTGGCGGTGGTTTAATCCCCTTAACAAAGTAGGCGAAATCACTCAGAATTTTTGGATCACAGCTAAGAACCCCTGATAGTCGAGAAATCTCAGCTTCAATCCTTGGGGTAAGCTTTTTGGACGATGTGGCCATAGACTTGCACTAAAAAATAATATTCTAGCTATCCTTATCCAGGCCTGGGTCGTTTTCTTTTGTCTATTGATAAATCTTCAGAAAAATTCTCGGTTCTTTGGAAAAGTTTAAAAATGCTAGGGTGGGGCCTGGTGATGGGGAGTTTTGAAATGGATCGGGGCCTGGCCTGGGGTATTTGATTCTGCCAACTGATAAGATTTCAGGACGATTTTCGGTTTTTTGGGAAGGTTTAAATACTGTTTGGGCGTGGCCTGGGTGATGGGGATTTTAGAAATGGACTATGGCCTGGCCTGGGGTAAGTTTTTTACTTTTGTACCTTGCTATAGACTAGGAGAAATTAGCCTTGTTTTATTGCTCCAATGATGTCACAGCATTCCTCGCAACAATCTGTTAGTAAACCTACGTTGAGAGCATTAAGTTTCTTCTCTGGTTGCATGGGACTTGACATCGGCCTGGAAAAAGAAGGAATTGAAGTAATCCTGGCCTGTGAAATCGATCCCGCTGCTCCTAAAAAAAATTGTCGTAGAAATTCGAGTATTTTGCTCTAAGTGATGTCGTCTAACAACATGACTAACAGGGTATTTATTCAATTATTACTCTGCAATTTAATCTAAACAGAACCTAGAGCTTTAAGGCTTGCATCAAATCGTGACGCGTAATGATTCCCACCAGGCCCCCGGTTTCATCTAAAACAGGTAATCGGCTGATGTGGTGATGGACAATGGCCTGGGCAACTTCAGAAATGGGTGTGGTTGGGGTGGTTGTAACCGGATCAGTGGTCATTGCATCCTGAACCTGCATCCCCAGCGTTTTTTTAAGGTGATGATGGAACTTTTCTGGGGACTCAAAATAAATCACACTCCCCAGCAAGGTTAAATACACTGGCGGCTCTAAAGGGGCTTCTCGGACAATTAAATCTGCTTCCGTAATCAAGCCCACCAATTTCCCAGCCTCATCCACCACAGGCAAACCCCGCACCTGCCTTTCCTCCATGAGTTTAATCGCCGTTTCAATCGAGTCCGTCGGGCTAACGGTGTGAGGGTTGGTGGTCATGTAATCTTGAACAACAGCAGTAGTCATAGGAATGGTTATGAGGGGGATAGAGAATCAAACAATGGAAAAAATTAATGATGGCTAGCGTGTAGATAAGAAGCAGTCAGGGCTAAATCCGGGCGTAAATCACGGGCCTGGCGGAGATAAATATGTTGGATCAGGGCCTGGGGTTGGGGGGTATTGAAATAAATTAAGCATCGAATACACCGCTCCAGGCCACCTTCTACATACATTTGTTGAATATCAATCAGGGGAATGGTTTGCCATTGGGGACGTTCTCGAGCCACCGCCGCCGGAAAAATCCGATCCAAATCCCGCGTTACTGAAAACGTCACACTAATAACTTCCATCAAGTCCAACTGGTTATGGGCTTCAATCTCGTCTAATAGCTCCTGAACCGCTTCCCGAATCGCCGGAATCGTATTACTAGCGGCCGTCGTTGCCCCACGAATTGCTCGGACTCGCCACGCCACACTGACATCCTCCATGATTTACCTACTCTATCAAGGTCAAGGACGATATAGCCAGAGGGGGAGGCCGCTCGTTGCCAGTTCAAATTCGATCCAATCTTGCCCCAGGCCCAGCACCCGTGACACCACATCCTGATTTTGGGTTTGAGTTTCTCCCCGACTTGGCAAGAGGCGACTTATCAACGACTTGGGTTCTTCAATCGGAATGAGCTTGGTTTTCTCCACATCCAGGCCCGCTAATTCCGCTGTCCACCGCCTGGCATCTTCCTCTGTCCCTAAGCGATCCACCAAGCCCAAGCCCAAGGCCTGTTGTCCCGTAAACACCCGCCCATCGGCAAAGGAGCGCACAGTTTCTTCACTCAGGTTACGTCCCTCGGCCACGGTTTGGACAAATTGCCCGTAGCTGGTATCAATCAAGTCTTGGAGAATGTTTTTTTCATCCTCGGTCAGTTCCCGGTCAAAGGCCAAGATGTCCTTATAGGGGCCGGATTTAATCACTTTGAAGGAAATACCAATTTTCTCTAGGAGTACCTCAAGGTTATTTCCCCGGAGAATCACGCCAATACTGCCCGTAATCGTCCCCGGATTGGCCACAATATGTTCTGCTCCCATGCCGATATAGACCCCACCGGATGCGGAAATATTGCCAAAACTAGCGACAATCTTCATTTTTTCTCGGAGGCGTTTCAGGGCGGCATAAATTTCCTGGGAATCCCCGACCGTTCCCCCTGGGCTGTCAATGCGTAACAACAGGGCTGGAAATCCCCGCTCTTCCACGGTTTTTAGGGCTTTTAAGACACGTTTGCGGGTTGCCCCCATGATCGCCCCTGAGATTTCAATCCGGGCAATTTGTTTTTTAACAGGTTGGGAAAAGGGCCAAGGCATAAATTTTGTAGCTACTCAAATAAATCCGGCGTTTAACTTTCCCCCATATTAGCCGCCTCTGATTAGCTTTGTCCCAGGCCAGTGAGGCTAAACCAGAGAATTTGGGTGGTGCGCTTGGCTTGAAAGTCATTATCGCCAATGATTAAGAGGCTTGAACTGCCATCAGCCAATTGGGGGCCCAAGGTCATTCCCTCCAAATTATCTAAGGTGATCCCCAAGATTCCTAAATCTAACAGCAAGGTTTTGCGGATGGGTTTGATCCCCTGCAGGCCTGGGGGGAGTTTTTTCAGGGTTGTAATATCCGCTGCCCCGCCCAAGGAAACTTGAAATAACTTGATCCCAAAGCCCTGAGTCAGGCTAAATGTCCGCTCCAAACTGAGGAAATGTCCGCCATTATCGAGGGCTAACAACTCCACCAGGCCATTGGCCACAGCAGTATTTGGGGTTGGCTCCAATTGATAGGCGTGTTCAGAAATTAAGATGGGTTGGACATCTCCCCGTAAATAATGCAAAATCCGGGCTACAGGAATAGTTTTGTTTTCTGGGTCTAAATCTTGGATTAATCCGGTTTCCGTAGCGACAAATAACCGATCTCCGGCGGGGTTGAGGGTGAGAGATTCAAAGCCTTGGTTATTTTGGACTCCTTGCGCTGGTTTTTCGGGGTCAGGATGAGCACTGTAGTAACTGGGAAGCCGAAATTGCAGTTTTTCAATGCCATCTAAACTAAATTCTCGGATAAACGGCGGGGCCTGGTCTTTCACCCCTTCGCTACTAATCAACAGCGTCTTTTCGGGGGTGAGGGCAATGCCTTCCGGGTCGGCAGTGTTGGGGGCAAAGGGGGCCGATTGCTGATCTTGTAAAAATGTGACTTGGGTAATTTCGGCCGGAGTTTGGGCTGGGGCGGGTGGTTGCAACTTAAGGGTATAAAACCGAGGCTGTTGGCGGTCGTCACTGATGGCATAGTACTGATTGGTTTGGCGGTCAAAGGTGATTCCCGAAAGTCCTCCTACTTTTGTCCCATTAAACTCTTGATTTGGGAGTTGAGATGATCCTAAAAAATTGATTTCTAGGGGTAAAAATAATCGTTCCCTGGCCTGGACTTGGGGCAGAGTACAACCTGCTAGCAGCCAAAGCACCCCGCAAAGGAGCACCAGAACCCCCTTGGGAAAATGAGGGAGTCGGATGTGTGGGACTGAGTTAATCATTGCTACCTTGACCCCCTGACCTGATTTCTTAAATTATGCCCCTGAGTCTTTGGCACTGAAGCCTCTGAAACGTTATGGACAAGAAGAGACTACCCCAGAAAGACCTATTCTCAACGGTAAGACTTGCTTTGTGGTTCCAAATAAATATGTATAATACATATATTATTTAAAGTTTTGATTTGTTTTTGTCCCGACTATGGATAACGCCAGAACCTTGAATCTTTTGGGTGCGCTAGCTCTCAGTATTATGGATTCTTTAAATGCTGTCGTTGCCGTTCAGGCTGGACATGGTGGCGAGACGGCGGCGGCACTGGTGACGTTGGGGGCTGATCCTGGCCTCTCGATTAATGCCCTACGCCAAATTCTTAATCTTTCCCATCCCGGAACTGTGAGGTTGATTGACCGTTTAGCAGCAGAAAATCTGGTTGAGCGACGGCCTGGCGTGGATGGTCGGACATTGGCTTTGTTTCTCACGGATGCGGGGCATCAACGACGGCAAGCCATTCTCTCTCAGCGGCGAGAACAATTGCAGTTGGCCCTGGGCACTCTGACAGAGACTGAGCGCAAGCAACTGACTAACCTGCTTGAAAAGATGCTGACTGCGATGACCACGAGCGAGTTACGGAATTTTGTGATGTGTCGCCTCTGTGAGGAGGAAGTCTGTCCGGCTGATCACTGTCCCGTTGAACAAAAATATCGTCAACTGCTGCATATATGAAAAGTATTTTGATTGCCCTCGGTTACGCCTGCTTCTGGGGGGTTGGGGTAACACTAACGAAAATCGCCCTCACGGAGATTTCCGCAACCACACTCCTGATGATTCAACTCTCCTCCAGTGTGGTGTTTCTGACCCTAGCTTGCTATTTGAGAGATCGGCAACTTCCTTATACCTGGCCGCAGATCAAGCGGGGATTTGCAGGGATCTTTGAACCAGCCTTAGCCTACATGGTCGGGATTTTTGGTATCCAAATGACAACCGCCAGTAATGTCACCCTGATCGGTGCATCGGAAGTGATTTTAACGATTTTATTCGCAGCCGTATTTCTCGGGGAAAAATTGACGCGGATGAAATTATTACTAGCTGGCATCAGCTTTGTCGGTGTCCTGTTGTTGATGTTTCAGGATGCTCAAAACCCCAATCATGCTTCGTTAGTCGGGAATGTCCTGGTGTTGATGGGGGTTGTTTTTGCTGTTTGTTACGTTCTCTTGAGTAAGAAGCAGATCGCATCAGTTGATCCGCTACACCTCACCTCATCGCAGCAGTTGGTGGGCTTGATTGTGACCGTCTTCTGTTTTAGTGCCCTATCAATGATTAACCCAACCTATGAAGTCAATGCGGCTGATATTCCACCCCAGTTTTGGCTGCTGGCCGTCGGTTCAGGCATTATGCAATATGCTTTGGCGTTCCTGCTGTATCTGATGGCCTTGCAAAATTTACCTGTGAGCCAGGCCGCGTTTTATATTGCCTTGATTCCTGTTTTTGGCGTGGCCAGTGCGGTGGTGATGATTGGTGAGCAGCCTAGTCTTGGCCAATGGATGGGTGGGTTGTTAGTGGTTCTATCCTCCTATGGGGCTAATCGGTTGAAAACTACCTAGGCTCGGGTTGATGACGATGGGGACTGCGGCCTGTCGTAACTGGGCTGAGGAAGGGGAGAGCATGGAGTCACAGCCGATGGCCCTAGGAATAGACCTCCAGAAAATGCGACTACTGTGATTCACACCCGGCCATAGGCATATTTCTTAGGACAAGTCCGACTTAATTGCTGTTGCAGGTGTTAGAGATTACCAGTGAGATGCTGATCAGAAACCAACTATTAATGACATCTCAAAAGGAAGAGCCCAGGAGCTCAACAAATTCATTACCAGACTTAAACAAATCTGCTGATTTTATTGAGTTGTGATGTGGTATGGGATAGCTTTTATCATCAGTCATAATATGGTTTCACTAGGTATTTATTACGTGATCAACATCACCAAAATGCTAAGAGTTGTTGAATTTTGATGCTGAATCTTGATAATGTCCATCGCCCAATGGGGATCACAGTAGCCTGGGAGACAACACGCATTATTGATTTACTAAAGGCTTATGAAAATTGGGGTTGTTAAGGAGCGAGAAGTCGCAGAACGGCGCGTCGCATTAAATCCAGATACGGTGGCCAAGCTCGTCAAAAAAGGCTACATCGTTCTTGTCGAAGCCGGAGCCGGAGAATTATCCTTTTACAGTGATGCCGACTACCAGGCCGCGGGGGCCGAAATCAAGACTGAGTTGGAACAGGTCTGGGGCGATGTGGATGTCTTGCTCAAAGTTGCGCCGTTACGGGAGCGGGAAATTGATTGGCTCCGGCCAGGTTCAACCTTGATTAGTTTCTTGAGTCCCCTCAGCAATCCCGAGCACATCCAACGCTTGGCTGAGAAAAACATTACCGCCTTTGCCCTGGAATTAATTCCCCGCAGTAGTCGGGCCCAAGTCATGGATGCGTTGTCCTCTCAAGCTGGGGTAGCCGGATATCAAGCGGTTTTAGTCGCGGCCAGTGCCTTACCCAAGTTTTTCCCCATGTTGACCACAGCCGCAGGCACAATTCCCCCGGCCAAGGTCTTTATTATTGGAGCGGGAGTAGCTGGACTACAAGCGATTGCGACAGCGCGGCGGTTAGGGGCGATTGTGGAGGCCTTTGATATTCGGCCGGCGGTGAAAGAAGAAGTCCAAAGCCTCGGGGCCAAGTTTGTGGAAGTTGCCCTCGAAGAAGATACCGTTGCGGCCGGGGGCTATGCCAAGGAAGTCTCGGTGGCCGCCAAACAGAAAACCCAAGAAGCGATTGCTGCCCATGTCCACACTGCCGATGTGGTGATTACAACGGCCCAAGTGCCCGGCCGCACCGCCCCGCTATTGGTGACTGAAGAGATGTTGCTGGCCATGAAACCAGGTTCCGTGGTCGTAGATTTAGCGGCCGAGCAGGGCGGTAACTGTGCTTGGACAGAAGCCGGCCGGGAAATTGTCCGGAATGGGATCACGGTGATCGGGCCGATTAATTTACCCTCATCCCTTGCCATCCAGGCCAGCCAAATGTACGCCAAAAACATCTCGACTTTGCTTACCTATCTCACCAAAGACGGGGAACTTAACCTTGACTTCAGTGATGACATTATTGGCGGGGCCTGTGTCACCCACGGCGGCGAAATTCGCAATGAACGGGTGAAGCAAGCCTTGCACCAACTGGAAACTATCGGTGTTTAGGGGGTAGCGGCGAGGCAAGAGGAGGCAGTTTCAACGCAATCCAAGGTTGACTCACTTCTTCAATCCTTACTTCTGGCGACTCAACCCTGATAATTTTTTTGGAGAACTCTATGAATGATCCTGTCTTAGTGGGCTTGATAATTCTTGTCCTGGCTAGTTTTGTTGGCTTTGAAGTCATTAACAAAGTTCCCCCCACCTTACATACCCCATTAATGTCTGGTTCTAATGCCATTTCGGGAATTGCCGTGATTGGGGCGTTGTTGATGGCGGGCGCAGGTGGCACTGATTTGAGTGTGATTTTCGGCTTAATTGCCATTGTCTTGGCCACGGTGAATGTGGTGGGTGGCTTTTTAGTCACCGATCGGATGTTGCAAATGTTCAAACGGAAAGGGGCTTAAGTCGTGGGTAATTGGTTAATTAGTATTCAAGAACTGAGCTATTTGGCGGCGGCGGCGCTGTTTATTGTCGGCTTAAAGCAATTGGGTTCCCCGGCCACAGCCCGCAATGGCAACCGGTTAGCGGCTGTCGGAATGCTCGTGGCGGTGATTGTCACCTTAATTGATCGGCAAGTCGTCAGTTTTGAAATGATTCTGTTGGCGATGGCTCTCGGCAGTGCGATTGGGGTGGTTTTAGCCTATAAAGTCGCGATGACCGATATGCCCCAGATGGTCGGGATTCTCAATGGCCTGGGGGGTGCTGCTTCTGCCTTGGTGGCCATGGGCGAGTTTTGGCGATTAGTCACCACCGGGGAAACCTTAACCACCAGTTCCTTAGTCACCATTTTGTTGGGCGTGCTGATTGGGGGGATTACCCTGACTGGTAGCTTAGTCGCTTTTGCCAAGTTGCAGGGCATTATTCCAGGTTCGCCCGTCCGGTTTCCCTTACAACAGGCCGTGAATGCTTTTTTAGTCATTGCCTTTTTAGCGGGCAGTGCCTATCTCTTTGTTGATCCGAATCAACTTCCCTTGTTTTGGGGCTTAACGGCGGTGGCCAGTGTGATCGGGGTCTTGATGGTCATCCCCATTGGTGGCGCGGATATGCCCGTTGTGGTCTCCCTATTGAACTCCTTATCGGGGGTGGCGGCCAGTGCGGCGGGTTTTGTGGTTGGCAACAGTATGCTAATCATCGCCGGGGCATTGGTGGGGGCATCGGGGTTAATCCTGACCCAAATCATGTGTAAAGCCATGAACCGCTCCCTCTTGAATGTTCTGTTTAGTGGCTTTGGCAGTGGGCCTGCAACAGTGGCTGGAGAAACTGGAGCTACGACGCAACAACCTGTTCGCACCCTGGAGGCCGAAGAAGGAGCAATGATGCTCGGCTATGCCAAATCTGTGGTGATTATTCCCGGTTATGGGATGGCAGTGGCCCAGGCCCAGCATAGTGTCAAGGAATTGGCCGATCAGTTGGAACGCTTGGGTGTGGATGTCAAATATGCGATTCACCCCGTTGCCGGCCGGATGCCAGGCCATATGAATGTGCTCTTAGCCGAAGCCAATGTACCCTATCCCCAGTTACGGGACATGGACGACATCAACCCGGAATTTGAACATGTGGATGTGGCCTTAGTGATTGGGGCGAATGATGTGGTCAATCCGGCGGCTCGGAGTAATCCAGGGAGTCCAATCTATGGGATGCCGATTTTAGATGTGGATCGGGCCCACCATACGATTGTGATTAAACGGAGTATGAATGCGGGCTTTGCAGGCATCGAAAATGATCTGTTCTACAAAGACAAAACCATGATGATGTTTGGTTCAGCTAAAGAGGTTTTGACGCAGCTTGTGACGGAAGTCAAGCAATTATAATTGACGGCATGATTCGTCTTTTAGAACGCTTTTTTGGCCTATCCGAGGCTAGAACCAGTATCAAAATTGAGGCCGTGGCCGGGTTAACCACCTTTATGACCATGGCCTATATTTTGATCGTCAATCCCCAAATTCTTTCTAATGCGATTTTCCTGAAATCTCCCCCAGACCTAACCTCAGAGTTGGTGATTGCCACGGCCCTATCGGCAGCGGTGGGGACATTGGTGATGGGGCTGTTGGCTAATTACCCCTTTGCCTTAGCTCCGGGGATGGGCTTAAATGCGTTTTTTGCCTTTACCGTTGTCCTGAAGCTGGGGATTCCTTGGCGGTTGGCCTTGGGGGCAGTGTTGGTGGAAGGGTTAATTTTTATTGCCCTCACCCTCTCCAAAATTCGCAGCTTAATCATCACAGCCATTCCCTTATCTCTCAAACAGGCGATTGCGGCTGGGATTGGCTTATTTATTGCCTATATTGGCCTGGCAACGGCGGGAATTATTGTCGCGGATCCGGTCACCAAAACGACCCTGGGCAACCTCAATACCCCGGAACCTTTAATTGCCATGGCTGGGATTGGAATTACGGCCGGCCTGTTAACTCGGCGAGTGCCTGGCTCACTGTTGTGGGGGATTTTAATCACAGCGTTGTTGGGTTGGCTCTCGGGAGTGGCCGCCTGGCCGAAAGCGTTAATTGCCATTCCCCACTGGCCTGGACATTTAATTGGGCAAGCCTTTGTCGGGCTTCAGGGCCTGGAGATCAATCAACTAGCCTCATTTATTTTGGTGACGTTTGTCTTTCTGTTTATTGACCTTTTTGATACGGTTGGCACATTGGCGGGGGTTGCCCTCCAGGCCGGGTATCTCAATGAACAAGGGGAATTACCCAAAGGTCAACAAGCCTTAATGGCCGATGCGATCGGAACCACTGTGGGGGCCGTGTTGGGGACTTCCACCGTCACCGCCTATATCGAATCTGCAACCGGGGTGGCCGTAGGGGGGCGGACAGGGTTAACGGCGGTATTTGTTGCCCTATTATTTATTCTCTCACTTTTATTCATGCCCTTGTTTGCCTCAATTCCTGCCTTTGCCACCGTTCCCGCCCTATTTATGGTCGGTGTCCTGATGATAAGTAATGTCCGGGCCATTGCTTGGTCTGATCCCACCGAAGCGATCCCTGCCTTTGCCACCATCTTGATCATGCCCTTAGCCTATTCCATTGCCGAGGGCCTGGCGGTGGGCATTATGCTCTATCCCTGCTTGAAATGGGTCGCTGGTAAACCGGAGCAGACCAATGGAGTCCTCTGGGGCCTGGCAGTGTTGTTTGGGCTGCGTTTTGGCCTGATGATTGCCGGAGTAATTTAAGCGCAAGGCGGGGATGGGTTCGCAAGTCATTCAAAAATGTAACTGAGGAAAATATATATAAACTCAGCCAAGATTTAGGATAGATAGCCCAGGTTCACTTGGAGATATTGTTAGACATGGCAATCAGCATATAGCTTAGAACTATGCCAACAGTTTTACGGATTGGTGCTTACCGTTTCTACTTTTATAGCCATGAACCCAATGAGCCACCCCACATTCATATTGATCGTGATCACTCATCGGTAAAGTTTTGGCTGGAACCAGTTAGCCTAGCTAGAAATGTTGGTTTTAGTGCCAAGGAACTTCGGAAATTGCTATCAATGGTTCAGGAGAATCAAAAAATCTTATTGGAGGCTTGGTATGGGTATTTTGGCAATTCGAGCCGATGAGCGGGTCAAGAATGTGTACTTCACAGATGAAACGATTAGTGTCGATTTAATGGATGGGCGGATTATTACTGTGCCTCTTGCTTGGTATCCCAGGTTATTTAATGCAACACCTGAGCAACGGGCTAATTGGGTAGTGTGTGGGGGTGGTTATGGTATCCACTGGGATGAAATTGATGAGGATCTGAGTACAGAAGGGATGTTACGTGGCGCACCTGCTCCATTATCAAGATAAACGTGAGCTAATTTTCTTATATGGGATTGACCTTTGTTCTTTCTTTCGTATAGGATCCCGATTAAATTTATGAATGCCTTCTGAATATATCTTGCTATAACTTATATTTTAAGGCTCAAAAATCATTTCTGCTAATTAAAGGTTTAGGGTATGTATATCAGCCGTCTAAATGAACTTGATCAGATTGTAAGTAATTATCGTCAACAAATATTTGGCAAAGAAAAAGCATTATCAATTGCTCCAGTCGAAGAAAAAGAGCGAATTAAATTACAAATATCTGATCTAAAAAAAGAGATGGAACCTTTTGAAAAAGAATATTGGACAATTTTGTCAAGGCAATCTGTCTCTATTGAGATTCCAGAAGAAGAAGCAGAAATAGTAGTTGCAGAAATTTGTGAAGAAATTGAAAAAATTAACTTGAGTACAGCGGAAAACCCTATTCAAATAGTTGAACTCTTATCAGAAATAAAGAAGGAGCTTAAACAATTAAATAAACCTGCATCAGCAAAAATAAAAGGAGTAATTTCCATTATTCCACCTTATTTTGGAGTATTGTTTGAACCGGAGCTAGACTTAGGGACATTTTTAGAAAGGAATTTCCCTACTTTTAATAAAATAATAAATATGAGTACTAAAAAAAAACAGATAACCTAGTTCACAATGAATATCAACTTAATCAAGTAGAATTATATTCAAAAAAAGAAATGAAATTGTCAGCTCAATTTCAAAAATTCCTTGATAGTACCGCAATTAAGTTTGTGCATCGCAACCGGGAATTCATTACGTTTAATGATTTGTTTGTTTATCCAAATTTAAGAATTTTAAAAGATGTATTAGAAGATTTTTCGCCGATTATTTCAGGATCAAAGTTACTAAGAGTTGGTAAACGCTTACTTGTCTTTGGAGAAGAACAATCAGGCAAGACTTCTCTTTCAAAGCAATTATTTGTTGATGCTCTTTCATCTGGCTTTGCGCCGATACTCATTCAAGGTCAAGACATCAAAAGCTCTAGTATTCAGCAGCAAATTGAAAAATCTGTTTCATTAACATACACTTCATTAAGTCTAAAAGATTACTTAGCAAATCCAAATAAGATTTGTATTATCGATGATTTTTTACTTAGTAAAATCAATAAAAGAGCAAAGAGAAAGTTCATTGCAGATGTTAAAGAAGAATTTGCATACACTATTTTTATTGAGGAAGATTCATCGAGATTTACTATAAATGAAATTCCTGGATTAGATGATTATCAAAAGCTAGAAATTCTTCCTTTTGGTAATGTTAATCGTAGTGAACTAATTGATAAATGGGTCAATCTAGAGTTAACAGAGGAGGCTGATGATCAACAGTTTTGGGCAAGAAAAGATGAACTAAGGCATCATGTTGATTGTCTTGTCGGTAAAAATGTAGTTCCAGCAAAGCCACTATTTATTTTGATGTTACTTCAGTCTTTTGAGACAATGACTTCACAAAGACTTGAAATTACTTCTTATGGACATAGTTATCAGTATTTAATCTATCAAGCTCTTGAACGTGTCAATGTCAGACAAAGTGATGTTGATATGTATCTTAATGTATTGTCAGAGCTTGGGGGAGAGATACTACAATCTCCTAGCGAATCAATTGATGATGATAATTTGGAAGCATTTTTCAGGAAATATTCAAGTAATTTTCTTGCAGTTGACCAAGAAAAGGTTATTAATGATTTGATAAATGCATCGATTTTAGAGCGTATTGAAAATACGTTAAAGTTTCGATATCGCTATTTATTTTACTTCTTTTCAGCCAAAAATATTTCAGACTCTCTTCATCATGGAGAAGATGCAAAGAAAATAATAAATAATTTAATAAATAACATTCATCTTGAAAAATCTGCCAATATAGTTCTTTTTCTGACTCACCATTCTAAAGATCCATGGATCCTCGATCAAATCTTGTATTCTGTGATGGATATCTTCTCCGGTGAACAAGAGATAACTCTAGAAAAGGAGTCTTTATACTTTCTCCATGATTTCATTAAGGAAATACCTGAGCTTGTCATGGAGCAAAAAGATGCCCAAAGTGAACGTCTAAAAGAAGATCAAGAAAAAGACCTACTTGAAGAACAACAAAAGGAAGATGATGATAATGATGAGATGCCTGAGGTTGTGGCAAAAATAAATAAGGTTTTCCGTGCGTCTGAAGTTTGCGGGCAAATTTTTAGAAATAGACTTGGTTCCTTGGAACGAAGCTCTCTAGAATTGATCTACGAAGAATCTTTGTCAGTTTCTTTAAGACTACTAAGTGTATTTATGCAGTTTTGGCAAAATTCGCGTGATGAAGCAATCAGGAGGATTCAAAAGACCATTGATCAAAATCCAAAATCTTCTGACTTGCAAGTAATTAAAAAAATTGAGTCTTCTTATTTGTGCATAAACTATTTAATAATTTTAGCAATGCTTTATAAAGTTTCCTTATCCTTAGGCTCTTCAAAGGGCTGCGATATTTATAAAGTAGTTACTGCAAAGAAGAAAACTCCCGCCTTTCAGTTGGTTCGACAAATAATCGAGTTGCATTTTGAAAAAAAATTAGACATCAAGAAAATCGAGAAATTACATCATGAATTTAGCACAAATCCAACATGTGATAGATTGCTAAAGTATATCGTCTTACGATATTGCTCGATGCATGATATCCGATATCAGGATCGCCAAAGGCTAGCAGAGAAACTTAAAATTCCTATGGATATTCAGCGTAAAATCGCAATGACAACAAAGAATAACAACTGATTATTAAAATAATTATATCTATTAGAAATTTTGACTATTAAATAGTCAGAGTTTTCGTGTTCTCCAGGCCCTCAAACTCTGCCCCCAATGTTGTAATGGTAATTTTTTCTTCTGGTCGAGTTCCGGCTTGAATTAAGGCCATCGGTGTTTCAGAATTACGCCCCGCAGCTAACAAGGCCTGGTGAATTTGGCTCAGGTTGTGCAGACCCAAATATATCACAATCGTATCGGTGGCCTGGGCTACAGCATTCCAATTTACTTCGGGTGGCTATTTTCCGGCTCCTTCATGGCCTGTTACCAACAGCACCAATGAACTGAGTTCCCGATGGGTGAGGGGAATATTTAACTTGGCGGGTACAGCAATGCCGATGGTGACACCGGGGACAACTTCGACGGGAATTTGAGCTTGGATCAATCCCATGTATTCTTCGCCCCCCCGCCAAAAATAAAGGATCGTCACCTTTGAGTCGAACAACAATGGCATGAATTCGGGCCTGGCTGGGGAGCACTTGCCCTTAGGTTTGGGCTGATGATTGCCGGAGTGATTTAGGATTGAGGGGAATTCCCAGGCCAGGTGAGAATACCCCCCATATTTGCCAAACTGAGAACCCTAATAACCCGATAACGGACTATTCAGTGTCAAGGTCAAATCAGTATCTGGCGTAATCACAATCACATTTTCCTTAGCCGGATCAATCGCTCCCCCAATTGTAGCTCCGGCTCCAGCCCCAATAATGACTTTCTCTGGTGTGATAGTCCGATCTCCAACAATGGCTGAAACACCTGTGGCCACTGCCGCCCCAATCAAGGTATCTCGAGCAATGGACGCAGCCGGTCGGCCCATATTGGTTTCAACTGCGGCCCCAGCGGTGGTTCCAGTGAGGACTTTTAACGCTGTAATGGTTTGATTCCCCGCCAGGCCTGAGATACCCGCCGCAACGGCTGAACCAATAGCCGCATTCCGAAAGACATTCAAGACATTTGGATCTCGAGTGCTAGTCGTAGTGGCAACAATCCCAGAGGTCGCCGCAATTGGCATC
This sequence comes from Synechococcus sp. PCC 6312, assembly GCF_000316685.1. Taxonomy (NCBI): domain Bacteria; kingdom Bacillati; phylum Cyanobacteriota; class Cyanophyceae; order Synechococcales; family Synechococcaceae; genus Synechococcus; species Synechococcus sp. PCC 6312. Next base: position 3,428,193 of record NC_019680.1, read on the forward strand.
ATTTGGTTGTTAACAGAAACACCACTGGAAACGAATTGGGAACCACCCTGAGCTGGTTGAATTTTGCCTGTGACTAAACTGCCAGCCGGAATCACAACCCGCCCATTCGTATCCGTCACATTACTGGTGGTGGTCAGAGCGATGTTGACCGATTCATTGGGTGCCAGGATAATCCGTTCAGCATCAGGATAACGGACAGAAATGCGCGTTCCTGCCGGGACAGAGGCCACGGGTTGAGGAGCTGAGGAACTACCGGCAATATATTGGGTCGGAATCAGAGCTTGGTTTCCAGAACGGGTAGCCTGACACAGAAATGCCGCCACATCCCCCCGACTAGCTAAAAGATTTGGATCTAACTGTTGGACATTAGGGTAATTCACCACCAATTGCCGTTCTGTGGCTGCTGCAATCCCAGGCCGGGCATAACCGGGAATCGTATTAGCATCATAAAAGTAATTCAAAGTGGTATCAATATTTCCGGTGGGGCTATACCGTAAACCACTGGACAAAGCAACTAAAACTTGGGCCCGAGGAATATTTTGATTAGGTTGAAAAACATTGCCCGGATAACCACTCATAAACCCTGTTTTTGTCGCAGTTTGAATCGCATTATAGCCCCAGAAACTGGCCGGAACATCGCCAAATTGGACGGCCGAACGGGTCGCTGGAGCCGAGGGAAAGGCTTTATTCAACATTGCTGCATATTCAGCCCGCGTCACAGAAGCATTGGGACGGAAGCTCCCATCGGGATAGCCACTAATAATGTTCCGTTGGGCTAAGTTATCAATGCAGGTCTGATTCCACAGGCCTTGGGTATCGTTAAACCGAGTCTGGGCCTGGGCTACTTGAGCATTAAAGACCATACCAAGGGGCACAACTAGAGAAGAAATGGGCAACATAGCCGCCATAAACCGAGCGGGCCAAACCTGATGACCAAGCATAATGAAACTCCTGAATAATAACTAAAGAAAACCGTGCTAATACATTGAATCAGTTATTAGCTTGGAGAAAACTGAACAGTCCAGAACACAACGTAATCAAACTGTATTGCTAAGGGCATTGGCAATGTTTATCAACTGTCTCCTTAGGCTTAGGGACGCAGCTAGAGCTAGCAAGTTCCCCATGTGGATTTCATATCTTTGAATTAAGTCACAAAATTGCCAAAATTTTCAGTTATAAACCCCTTCTGACTGATACAGATGATGATTTGTTCCAACATAAGCTCAAAATTGGCGATGGGAGAATCCAAAACTAGGAGTTTAAGACAGCAGCATCAATAATATCCACAACCGTCATCGGGTAAGAGAGCATTGGAAAATGGCCAGAATTAACCATCATTGTTTGAGCCTTCATCCGTTGGGCTAACTCTGCCTGTAATGGTGGGGGCATGGCCTGATCCGCTTGGGTAACAAGATACCAACTAGGCTTATGGTGCCAGGCCGGTTGCTTGGCTTTAGCCGTGGTTAGGGGAGCAGCAGGTGGCGTTTGTGTGGCGTAGAGGAGGGCTTGTTGTTGATCCGATAAATCCTGAGCTAAGACCTCTTTAATACCCTGTGGGGAAATCCAAATAAATCCATCCTCTTCTTGAAAATGGGGGGAAGGTTGCCCATAACGGCTCATTAAATCCAGCATGGACTCGTCAATATCGGGAGCCAGGCCTGCTAAATAGACTAACCCGACAACTCGGGGATCAAGCCCGACTTCCGTAATCACAAACCCACCCCAGGAATGGCCAACCAAGATACAGGGTTGATTGAGACGATTTAAGACCCGTTGGGTAGCGGCGATATCATCTTGCAAAGATGTCAGGGGATTTTGTACTGCCATGACCTCATAACCAGTCGAGCGCAAACGAGGAATTACTTCTCGATAACAGGAGGCATCTGCCCAAAAACCATGGACAAGAATAATGGTCTTAATCCGGCTCACGCTTCTTTCCTCTCTCCCACCTTGGGTATCCACAGAAATTTCTTGACTAGACAAGCCCACACGGCACAACCTACGATCAGGATCCGCCTATGGTGTCTTCTCGAGTGGGAACACAAACCATAGATTATTGTAGTTTTGAAGGATCAGGCTTTGGGCAGTCAGGGGTATCGGGTTGCGGTTTTAGGGGCCACGGGGGCAGTTGGGACAGAGCTTTTGCAGCTTTTAGAAGCACGGAACTTTCCCTTACAGGAGTTGCGGTTGTTGGCTTCAGAGCGGTCGGCGGGACAAACCCTGGCTTTTCAAGGGGAAAACCTGACAATTCAGGCCGTGGGCCCTGATTCATTTGCGGGTATTGATCTCGTCTTAGCCTCGGCCGGCGGGAGTATTTCCCAGAAATGGCTACCTGTCGCTGTCCAGGCCGGGGCGGTGTGTGTAGATAATTCCAGTGCCTTTCGGATGCAGCCTGATGTGCCGTTAGTTGTCCCAGAAGTGAATCCGGCTGATTTGGATCAGCATCAAGGTATTATTGCCAACCCCAACTGCACCACAATTCTGATGACCGTTGCCCTCTGGCCCCTGCATCAAGCTCAACCGATTCAACGGATTATTGCCGCCACCTATCAATCGGCCAGTGGAGCCGGAGCCAGAGCCATGGAGGAAGTTAGAGCACAGGCCCAGGCCATCTTGAACAACGAAACACCCCCCACCGCGGCCTTTCCCTATCCCCTGGCCTTTAATCTGTTTCCCCATAACACGCCAATTAATGCCGAGGGATATTGTCAGGAAGAAATGAAAATGGTCAATGAAACCCGGAAGATTTTCCACGCCCCAGAGTTACGCATCTCGGCCACCTGTGTGCGCGTTCCGGTCTTGCGGGCCCATTCGGAAACCTTGAACCTGGAGTTTGAGCAGCCCTTCCCCGTGACTCAAGCCCGTGAGTTAATCGCCCAGGCCCCAGGGATCAAACTGGTGGAAGATTGGGAGAATAATTACTTCCCGATGCCCATAGATGCCACGGGTCAAGATGATGTCTTAGTCGGCCGGATTCGCCAAGATTTATCCCATCCCAACGGGTTAGAACTTTGGTTATGTGGAGATCAGATCCGCAAGGGAGCGGCCCTAAATGCGGTGCAAATTGCTGAGGCGTTGATTGAGCGGGGCCTGGTTAAAACTCCCTAACCTCTAGCGCAACGTGATGACCAACTGCTGATCCACCAAGCGAGTTTGGGTGAGTAAATCATCAATGGAAATGCGTAACTGCCGATGTTCATCTACGGAAAATAGCACTTTGACCCGATCTGCACCCGGTTGACCCAGGGGATTCAGTTGGGCAATGGTTCGGCTACCTTCTCGATCATTTAAGGCCTGGACAGTGGGTTGATCTTTAATGGTGCGGGTAATCAGTTGTCCCCCCTCAAAGAAGATTTCTGTCCGCTCCTGGGTTTGGCCAAGTTCCCCCATAATCAGTTCCAGGCCGGGTTGATCGGATGTTGACGCGCCTAAGAGTAATTCAATGGGTTGATCCATCGGGTAGGATTGGCCGGGTTGAATAATCGGATGCCAGTTATGGGTTTGACGGCGATAATCCCAATAGCGAATCCCATAGCCGTGGTAAAGAAAATCCTTAATCCCGCCCCCTTGATCGAGATATAAGGCTCCAGTGGCTACAGCCGTGAGGGGATGATCCTCCGCAATTTTATCGGCTGGAAAATGCGACCGAATCCAGGCCTTGATGGCGGGCATTTGGCAGATTCCCCCAATTAAGATCACCCCTTCAATGTCCTTGGTTGTGATGCCTTGGTTGCGGGCCTGGTGCAGAACTTGGCTGAGGCAGTCATCGAGACGGTTAAAGAAGTTGTTTTTTTCTAAAATTGCCTCTAATTCCTGACGGGTTAGGGTCAAAATTTGCTCTTGGCCGGTATCGGGATGACGATAAAGATCCTCGGACTGGGCCTGGCTAGACAACTTGATTTTCATCCGTTCCCAAAGGCGTAATGTCCAAGGCGTGATGGGGAGGTCGTACCGATCTTGGAAATAGTCCCCCAACCACTGGTCAATATCACTCCCCCCCAATGTCCGTCCAGCCTTACTGATTACCTTGGCCATCTGGTTGCCCGTAGTTTCTTGGGCTGTGAGGATTTGTTGCCCCCACTTGAGGAGAAAGCCCCGTGATTCTGGTGGTGTTGGAGGTTGTCTGACAAGAGATAAATCTAAGGTTCCGCCGCCAAAGTCAACAACTAAGAGGGTTTCCGCATTTTCCAGGCCAGTTCCCAAAGCCGCAGCAGTTGGTTCATCCAATAACTTTACCTGTTCAACGGCTAGGGACTGGCAAATATCTGTTAACCAAAGACGATAGGCGGCAAAACTATCCACCGGCACCGTTAAGACCAAAGAGGTTAGGGCATCGGGATGGAGCTTAAGTAACTGTTCATAAAGACGCTGAATAAACCAAGTCCCAATCTGCTCAAACGAGAGGGAAACACCATCAAGTTGCGGCAAAAATCCCTGAATTTCGGTGCCAATCCCCCGCTTAAAGTTCCGAAATAACCGCTGATTATTGTTTTGTTGTCGCTCTTTCAGGATCACTTGTTGTCCAAGGATAAGTTCAGGAATTTCAGCATTGTCCACATAGAGCAAACTGGGAATTAAAGGGGATTCTAAACTCTCAGTCAATCCCGCCAGAATCACAGGTTCCGGTTGCTGATGAATTGGGTTCCAGCGGGCAATGACCGTATTACTCGTCCCAAAATCAATGGCATAACTCATGACTCTGACTCCGGGGCCTGGGGGGAACTGGGAAATTGTTGAGATTGTAATTGCTCCGGCTGATCGGATTGATGATATGGGCTGAAGGCAAAACCATAACTCTCGCGAATAATATACAGGGGCCGCCCCTTCACCTCAGCATAAATCCGGCCCAAATATTCACCCATAATCCCCAGAGTTAGTAACTGAATCCCGCCTAAAAACAAAATCGCCACCATCAATGAGGCATAGCCGGGAATATCTCGCCCATAGGTAATCGTTCGGAAGACTAAAATCCCAGCATAGATCAGAGCCAGGAGGGAAATAAAGAGACCCACATAGAGCCAAATTTTTAAGGGTTTGACACTAAAGCCGACGATACCATCTAAGGCAAAATTCCACAGCCGCCAATAATTCCAGGAACTTTGGCCCCCTGTCCGGCCGGGTCGATCGTAGTAGATCACTGTTTGCCGAAAACCCACCCAACTAAACAGGCCCTTCATGAACCGATTACGCTCCGGGAGTTGTTTAAGAGCATTTACGACCGCCCGATCTAATAACCGAAAATCTCCCGTATTGGCTGGAATCGGAGTGTCACTCAACCAGGCCATGACTCGATAAAACCCCTCTGCCGTTCGCCGCTTCAGCCAACTATCTTGAGCACGGGTACGCCGGGTCGCATACACCACATCGAACCCCTCTTGCCAACGGGAGAGCATCTCGGGGATTAACTCTGGCGGATCTTGGAGGTCAGCATCCAGGGGAATTACAGCCCGGCCCCGACTATGATCAATACCCGCGGTTAAAGCGATTTCTTTGCCAAAGTTGCGGGAGAAGTTAATGACTTTAATCCGAGGGTTTTGCTGATGCTGTTCTATGAGTTGGGGCAGGGTTTGGTCGCGGCTGCCATCATTGACACAAATCACTTCATAGTTTAGTTCAAGGGGAGCGAGGGTTGCGGCAATGCGAGTCAACAACTGGGTTAAATTAGCTGCTTCGTTATAGCAGGGAATGACAAGGGAAAGAACAGGGGTGTTGTCCGGCATGGGAGAGATCACCAAAGCCTAATGATTTTGGCTACTAACGCAAGATTGTTGAAGCGATGATTGTGGCAGTGGCAGTAACGATTAAACCAAAGGCTAAATTCACCACTTGTCCGGACGCTTTTTGATAGGTATCCACTCGGACATTGGTTAAGGTCAACTCTTGCTTGAGGGCATCTACATCTTGCTTTAAGCCATCTACATCTTTTTTCAGACCGCTCACATCCTGCTTGAGGTTATCAACATCATCTTCAATCCGCTGGAGTTGGGATAAAACGGCCTGTTGAAAGTCTTGCTCAGTCATCATCTTGCCCATCGTTTCTGATTGTTAGGAAAACCCTCCTTTATTATCATTCATTCCCCCAGGCCCCGATTAGGTTTACTTATGACCCCGATCAGAAAAAATCAGAGATTAACCCAAACCCAGGCCTGGCAATACTTCCAATCACTTTTTTCCTGAGGTGACGGACAACTACCCTGGTCAGAGCCGTTACATCTCGTTAGGATAGTAAATATTCCGTAACATTACTTAATACTCATCATGTTTGGAACCACCACATTGACGGCTGACTGGGGCGAGCAACTGATCAATTCCGTCGCCACCCAGGCCATTACCCATCTATTTAGCGAGAGCGAGGCGGTCTCCGTGAGTGTGGGCTGTTTTCCGGCGGCAAAAATCTTACAGGGCAAGGTTGACAGCTTCAAAATGCAGGGGCGGGGCCTGGTGATTCGGCGGCAATTTCCCGTTACTGAAATGTCCTTTGCGACCGATGCGGTGGCCATAGATTTAGGGGCAATTTTCCAAGGCAAACTCCGGCTCCAACAACCCACCCAGGCCATTGCCGAGATCACCTTATCGGAAGCGGGCATTAACCAGGCCTTTCAAGCGGAACTGGTGCAAAATCGGCTTAGAAATATTCTCACCCCACAACTAGCGGCAATTTCCGGTGAAGAACCGGTCTCCTTTACCAATGTCCAAATCCAGTTGCTGCCCCACAATCAAGTCAAGTTACAAGCCGAAGTCGAGTTGCCCTTTCATGGTCTTGTCCCGATTAAGGTGATCACCGCCCTGGCCATTGAACGGCGCACCCGGATTCAGTTTACCCAGGCCCAGTGGCTCGGACAGGACATTCCCCCAGCCCAACAACTGATTAGCCAACGCTTAACCGAGGCCTTTGTGGATCTCCTCAATGGAATGGTTGATTTAGACCGCTTTGATCTTGATGGTGTGGTCTTGAAATTAAATCGCCTGATGACGGTGGGAGATCAACTGGTGCTGAGTGGCTATGCTGAAATTCGTCATTTTCCCGTCACAGGAGAGCAAACCCCGGCCTGGCAACCCATGGCAGCTTAACTCTCCGATTAGAACGATTACTTTTCCCCAGTTTCCAAATTGAGGACATAATGGCGCAGGGCCTGGTAAATTCCTTTGAGACCGCTCAGGGCCTCTTGCACATTCTGGAGATTACTATTGCCGGAACTACTTGTGGCTAGGGGAATTGGGCCTAATAAATTGAGGATTTGATCGCTCTCACTGCTTGGCTCAAGGTTAATCAGGGTCGGGTCGAGAGAAGCCGTGTAATCCCAGAAACAGCCCATATCTGGTGGGGAGTAAAGGGCTTTGACCTCTGGTGGAGGGGGTTGAGTCTGAGTTGACTGGCCCTGCGGCTCCTCGGAATTGCGTAACAGCCGTAATTGCTGAGTAATGGCTGCCTTGGATTTGCCCCGGAGTTGAAACAAAATAAAGGGATCTCGGCCGAAGTGTTCCCCCAACAGGTAATACACTGCGCCAATGTGTTTGCAGGGATTAACAGGATCAGGGCAGTCACAATGACTATGAATATCAAACTTACTAAAGGGAAATAGACTGAGGCCGCTGCTGACAAAGGCAGATTCAATAGTTTGGGGCATTTCTCCAGCCAAGAGTTTAGCGGCAAAGAGGGCCTGATCCGCCATCGCTTCAATCACAAACTGCCATTGCTCTTCCGTAAAGGGCTCCAAGGAAAGCTCAACGTTATAGGGGGCAGGAGCCGTACCTTGAACCTGGGCCAAAACCAGATTATTGTTGAACTCTAAATTAAGAACCCGCCCTTCCCGCACATAATTACGGGCCCGCTCCATCCGCCGCCGCCAGCCAAAGGATTCTAAAACATCGACCCAACGTTGACTCCACCATTCCCGACTTTCCAATTGCTCAGTATTTTGGGCTTTTTGGGGCAGGGGGGCAAAGGGTTCTGGGGAGAGACCTTCACGGCTAAGGGCCGGACTGGGGGTGATGGCTTGTAACTCTGGATTTTCGGCCTGTTCCTTGGCCCGTTTTTCCTTGAGGCTGGCTGCTTTCCGGGTGATCCGCAGAATGTCAGGTTGTTTCATAATGATTCACTGTCCATAATGGCGTTGCGGTCAAGTAAAAGTAAGTCTCGCAGGTGTTCTGTATCTAATTCCGTCAGCCATTGCTCACCGGCCCCAACCACTTGCTCGGCGAGGGCTTTTTTCCGCTCAATCTGCGCATGGATTTTTTCTTCTAAGGTGCCAGCACAGACAAATTTATGAACTTGGACATTGCGGGTTTGCCCAATCCGAAAGGCGCGATCCGTGGCCTGGTTTTCCACGGCCGGATTCCACCACCGATCAAAATGAAACACATGATTGGCCCTGGTTAAGTTCAACCCAACTCCCCCAGCTTTGAGAGAAAGAATAAAAATCGGCGGGGCCTGGGGATCCTGTTGAAATTGATCCACCATGGCTTCCCGTTTGGGCTTGGGGGTACTGCCAGATAAAAAGAAGACTTTCCGGCCGGTTTGGGTTTGCAGGTAGGCCTGGAGGAGTTTGCCCATCTCGGCATATTGAGTGAAAAGCAAGGCCCGATCTCCTGCATCAATCAACTCTTGGAGCATTTCAACTAAGCGGATTAACTTTCCAGATCGAGAGGCAGCAAGCGTTTTTTCTTTTAGGTATTGGGCAGGATGATTACAGATTTGTTTGAGTTTCGTGAGGGTCGCTAAGATATGTCCCCGTCGTTCAATCCCACTGCTGTTTTCAATGTCTTGTAATGATTTTTTAACCACTCCTTCATAGAGGCTAGCCTGTTCGAGACTGAGACTACAAAAGACCGTCATTTCCTGTTTGTCGGGGAGGTCTTGAATGATAGATTGATCGGTTTTGAGGCGGCGGAGGATAAAGGGCTGCACATAGGTTCTCAAGGCATTTAAGGACGTTGTATCGCCATAGCGTTCGATGGGAATGGCATAGCGTTTTTGAAAATAGGGTTTGTTGCCAAGGTAGCCCGGATGGAGAAAGTCCAAAATTGACCAGAGTTCTGTGAGGCGATTTTCTAGAGGTGTTCCCGTTAAGGCAATCCGAAATTGGGCATTGAGTTCGCGCACGGCTTTTGATTGGCGAGTTTCCGAGTTTTTAATATTTTGGGCTTCATCTAGAACAATATTTTGCCATTTGATGGGTTTGAGGCTCTCAAGATCACGGTAAATCAAGGCATAACTGGTGAGAATAATATCGTGTTTCTTAACGGTTTTTTGGAGAGCTTTAGCTTTCGGGCGATCACTGCCGTGATGAACATATGCGGCCAGGCCTGGGGCAAACTTTTTAATTTCCCGTTCCCAATTCCCTAAAACAGAGGTAGGACAAACTAAAAGTGTGGGAGAATAAGGGAGCTTTTTAGACTGTAAATATAACAAGAAAGCTAATAGCATTATGGTCTTACCCAGGCCCATATCGTCTGCTAGACAAGCCCCCAATCGCCACCGTTCCAAAAAGGCTAACCAACTCACACCCCGGGCCTGGTAGGGGCGTAATTCTCCTTCAAATCCGGGTGGGTTATTGATCGGTTCTAAGGTTTGTTTGCCTGTTAATGCATCCAGTAACGCCTTGAGATTCTCATCGGCATCCAGGCCCACAACCGGTAATTTTTCTAAGGTGACGCTCTCTCCAGTGGCAATTCGGAGGACATCTTGGAGGGTTAACCCAGTGGTTGCTTTGCGGGTGGCAAAAAAGGCCTGGGCCGCCTGAATATCTTGGGGCCGCAACTCCACCCATTCCCCATCTACTTCCACCACGGGACTATTGAGGGCCACCAAGCGATCAAACTCAGCCTGGGTCATAGCCCGATTGCCTAAGGAAATATCCCAGCGAAAATCTAATAAACTGGCAAGTCCCAGGCCCTGATGATTCTCCTTCGGAATAGCAGCCGTAATTTTCAAGCCCAAGCGAGGAACACTGGTTTTCCGATTCCGTTCCAGGCCTGGAGGCATCACCAATCCAAAACCACTTTCTTCTAAACGAACTGCCCCAATTTTCAAAAAGGTATAAACTTGGGCCGCATTTAACGCTTGGCCAAGGGGTCGGGCTGTTTTTAAGCTGGTTTCCAAGTCGGGAAATACCCGCACCGCCAGGCCCAGTCCAGTTAAAAGAGTTTCTTGAGGACGGTGAATCGTTTGGTGATTGTGGGTGATCGCGTCTGCGGGCTGTTGCCAAATCTGAGCCGCCGAAATTCGCCAAGCCGGTTGTTCTGCCGCTTGCAATCCAAAGGTGAGTGACCAGGAATCCGCCTCGGTGGGGGGGGGGACTAACTCAAAATAGACTTGCCAGCGAGGTTGACCTGTGACTGTCGGCGCAATGGGGGCTAACCACTGCTCAAGGGTGTCAAGCCACTGACTGGATTCCGGGGTTTTGGCTAATCGGCTGTAGGGAGTGAGGAGGGCCTGGAACCATTGTTGTGGGGCATTGCCTTGTTTTTTGTTTTCCCAGGTACGGCTGATTTCAGGCACAAGTTTTGGCATCTGCCCAACCCAGTAATTGATGAACCTTTGCAAATAGCGGGTAATGAGAACCTGGGGGATGGGGGGGATGGGAATGTTTGGAGCTTGATCGGGATTGAGAAAAAAGTAAAACCGCAAGGCCTGGGGCATCTGAGTTGCAAAAAATTCTAGGCGTTGGCGGTCGGTAACACTATCTAACAGTGGCATCCAAAGAATTTCCACAAGTTCCGAGTCTGCCCCAGCCTGATGAAACGGCACAAATTTCCCGCGTCCGAGCAAGTCGAATCCCCAGCGAGTGATATGGCTCCAAAACCGTAAATCATCACCAATTTTGAGCGGGCCTGGGGTAGTTGCTGTTAAGGGGAGATGTTGAAACCAGGCCAAGAGAACACCCAAATCTATTTCACCGCCGGTTAGCTGCCAAGGAATGAGGACATCGGGTTGGGGGGCAATCTTTGCTTGGGGGTTGGCCTTAACCGGTAGGGACTGGGGCGGACTGGGGATGAGTTGTCTGTCCATCATGAACGTGGGCAGGGCCAAATTGCAGGGCTTAGCAGTAATTGCGTCTCCCAGGCCTGGGCCGATTGATTCTAAAGCCGTCCGTAACTCAGCAAACTCCAGGGCATAGGGATAAGGGGCGACATTCTCAGAGATTGCTGTCATGGTCTCAGCCCCGGCCCGCCACCGCTCACCCCAAAGATAAAATTTCTCACCTTGCGCTCCAATCACCCAACTGCCGTGGAGAATTGTCATGGGGGTTTACTGGCCTTTGACGGAGTAATATAGATGGCAAAAATTGAGACCCCTATCCTTGGATCTCACTACCCTGCATCTTCCCAATCCTAACATTAGCCCTTCAGCCAACCCCGACTCCAGGCCATTCGCCATCCTAAGCTATAGTGTCAGGGAATCATTAACCCATCAAAAATGGGGAGAAAACGTTGGTAGTACACACCCTCCAGAAGACGATGACGCACAAGCTTTTGAGGCTATCTGGAATTGTTTTACTCTCATGCTTTAGTTTAGTGGCCTGTGATGGGGACGCGCCCCCGGCCTCAACATCGGCTCCCACTTCCCCCACCCCCACCGCAACTAGCAGCAATCGTCTCGCCATTATTAAACAACGGGGCAAATTAGTCTGTGGCGTGAGTGGTGAACTCCCTGGCTTTAGCTTTGTGGATGCTCAGGGGAACTATGCGGGCCTGGATGCGGATCTTTGTCGAGCCGTGGCCACCACCCTATTTAATGATCCCAATGCCGTCGAGTTTCGCAATCTGAATGCCAAGGAACGATTTTTAGCCCTGCAAACGGGAGAAGTGGATCTCCTCAGTCGCAATACCACCCTGACGATGAGCCGCGATACCAATTTAGGCATTACCTTTGCCCCAGTTGTTTTCTATGACGGCCAGGCCGTGATGGTGCGTCAATCCAGCGGCATTACCAAACTCGCCGATCTGGCCGGAAAATCCGTCTGTATGCAAGCCGGAACCACCAACGAGCAAAACTTTACGGATCAGATGCGAACCCTGAATGCTGCCTTTACCCCCGTGGTCTTTGAGGATGTGAATACCACCTTTGCGACCTATTCAGAGGGACGGTGTGATGCTGTTACGGCCGACCGCTCCCAATTAGTCTCACGCCGTCAAACCTTACCGAATGCCGCGCAAAATATCATTCTACCGGAAGTTTTTTCTAAGGAACCCCTGGCCCCAGCGGTGATTGCCAACGACCCGGCCTGGAGTAATACCGTGCGGTGGACAATCTACGCCCTCATCAATGCCGAAGAATTGGGGATTACCCAGGCCAACCTCAGTCAACAATTACAAAGCCCAAATCCAAATGTCCGGCGATTCTTAGGGGTTGAGGGAGAACTGGGTCAAGGACTTGGGGTGGCTCCAGACTTTGTGGCCAATATCATTAAAGCCGTGGGGAACTATGGCGAAATCTATGAACGGAATCTAGGTCGTCAAACACCCTTAAAACTGGAACGGGGACAAAACAACCTCTGGACAAAAGGGGGCCTGATGTATTCGCCGCCATTTCGCTAAGGGGGTAAATTCAACTGACGGCCAAACCCTGAGCCTGATACCGTTTAGGGATGCCATTTATAATTCAACGAATGCGTTCTTAAAGGGAGGCATAGATTAAATGATGACCGCAACTCTGATTCAAACAGTCCCAAGTGATGTGACAGACAAGTCATTCTACTCTCCTGAGGAATACTTAGAAATAGAGGAGAAGTCTGATCTTAAGCACGAATATCGGGATGGGGAAATTATTGAGATGGCTGGTGGAACAACTAACCATAATGAGATTGCTGGTAATTTTTATACATTTTTGAAATTAGCCCTTAAAGGCAAAAAGTATCGAATTTACTTCGGTGATGTCAGGTTATGGATTCCTCAATATCGCCAATTTACCTATCCCGATGTGATGGTTATTCAGGGTGAGCCAATCTATGAGGGCAAGGGAACCACAACAATTACAAACCCCATGCTGATTGTCGAGGTGTTATCCCCATCCACGCAAGACTATGACCGAGGGACAAAGTTTACCCGTTATCGCTCGATTCCTGAGTTAAGGGACTATATTTTGATTGATCAGGATCAGTTTGCCATTGAGCAGTTCACTAAAAATCCAGAAGGGCAATGGATTCTAACAGATATCCACGGAGAGGATAGTTCTCTAGTTTTCGCCTCTCTCGATTTACAAATTAGGCTGAAGGATATTTATGAGGGAGTGAAGTTTGCGATTGCTTCGGAGCAGGAGTAGAGAGGGTCTCAGAGATCGTGAATGATAAAAAGCTTGACAGCGGCGTAGCTACCCCTATTACCATCATCTCCGCTAGAAATCCGCCCCTCAAAGACGTGCTCAATGAGTTTTGGCAATATCGAGAGCTACTCTATATGCTGACTCTCAGACGGATTAGTGTCCGCTACAAACAAACCATTGTGGGCATTACCTGGGTGCTACTTCAACCCCTAGTGGCCATGATCATTTTCAATGTTATTTTTGGTAAATTAATCAAGATTCCCACTGCTGGCGTGCCTTACCCAATTTTTGTTTATTCCGCTTTAGTGTTATGGACGCTCTTTGCTGAAGGGGTGAATCGGGCCAGTGTCAGCTTAATTGGGGAATCCCAACTGATTTCTAAAGTCTATTTTCCGAGATTGATGATACCGATTGCGGCGGTGGCCTCGGCCTGGATTGATTTTGTCGTGTCGTTGTTTCTGCTGCTGCCCTTGACCTTTATTTACGGCTTGCGCCCAACTTGGAGCCTTGTTTTGATTCCAGTTCTGATGGGGGTGACGATGCTCTTAGCGACTGGAATTGGTTTATTTTTCGGCGCGTTGAATGTTCGTTATCGCGATTTCCAGTATCTTGTCCCGTTTTTAATGCAGGTGCTATTTTTTGCGTCTCCCGTGGTGTTCTCTGTAGAAATTGTCCCGCAGCAGTTCCAGAAGTGGTATTACCTAAACCCAATGGCGGCCGTGATTGATGGCTTTCGCTTTGCAGTCACCGGGATTACGCCTGTGAGTGGGTGGGCCTTGGCCTGGTCTATGGTGTGTGGGGTGATTTTCCTTGGCCTGGGAACTCTAACGTTTCAGGCGGTTGAGCAAGAATTTGCCGATGTGATTTAGGGCTATTAACGTATGACCGAATACCGGAGATTCCAGGCCTGGGTTTATTATGAGTCGCTTTGGGGAAATTGCAATTAGTCTATGCTGGAATGATGATGTCCCACCCCACCATCAGGCAAAATACAGACAGATAATGAAAAAGATCTATGAACAAGATTTTGCCCTATGGTCAGAAAAGATGGCTGATTTGATCACCAGCAGACATTTTGATGAGTTGGATATCGAAAACTTGGTGGAGGAAGTGAGAGATTTGTCAAAACGGGAACGAGATCGTCTCTTGAGCAGTGTGCGATTAATTTTGCATCATTTGTTAAAATTGGATTATTAACTCTTTCGTTCGCTGAACTTTTAATAAAATATTATGATTCGTAAGGTTTTCTTAATGATTTTCGGTGGTTAAGCGATAAGCCTAAAATTTTGGGTAAATTTAGAGTGTAAGTTTCTAGGTTTTCATGAAGTAGGGAGTGATTCAGGTTTGGGATTTGGGCCAGTAGTATTGGATTTCGTCCTTGGCATAATCACTTGGCTCAGATATGGGTGAGGATATAGTGAAATACCTATTCTTAAAGAATTATCTCAGCGGTATGGGTTTAAAATTATTATTCCAAGCAATGATCATGAGCCAAAGCATATCCATATTTTGAAGGCAAATGATGACTACGCAAAGATAGAAATTGAAACTTTGAAAGTTATTCGTTCTTATCTCAAACCACAGGAGTTAAAGCAAGCTCTTAAGCTTAAGATGGTGCGTGACAATCAAGATTATCTGATCAAAAAATGGATTGAAATCATTGGAGAATAACTATGATTCAGGGTAAAAGTGTAGAGATTAATGAAAATTATTTACAAATTGAGGTTATGGATGGTCGAATAATTTCTATTCCGTTAAGCTGGTACACACCCCTGGTTTTAGCCAGTTCAGAACAAAGGGAGCAGTTTCGTTTTATTGCCCGTAATACAATGATTGAATGGGAAGACCTTGATTTGCATTTGGATATTGAGGAGATGTTTAGAGTGAATCTTGAGCAGGCTGCCTAGATGTTCTAACTGTTTTGCCAGTTTTATTTTTAGAAAGTTTGGTTAAAGTAATTTCTTGAGAGATTGAAATAGTTTTTTTGGGGATTTCAATGGCTCAGCCAGTTATTCAAGTGCGAGGGTTAGGTAAGAAGTATCGGATTCGGGCCCAAAAGTCACTGGCCTATCGCAGTTTTCGGGAAGATCTATGGAGTGGAGTGCAGGGATTCATTAAGGGTGAGTGGCAGCAAGGAAAGTGGGAAGAGTTCTGGGCTTTGCAGGATGTAAGTTTTGATGTCCATCAAGGGGATGTGGTGGGGATTATTGGGCGAAATGGGGCAGGGAAGAGTACGCTGTTAAAAATTTTATCGAGGATTGTGAAGCCAACAACTGGGGAAGCAGTGATTCGGGGGCGCGTGGGATCATTGTTGGAAGTGGGGACGGGGTTTCATCCTGAGTTAACGGGCCGGGAAAATATTTTGATGAATGGGGCGATTCTAGGGATGAGCCGAACTGAAATTAGGGCCAAGTTTGATGAAATTGTGGCATTTGCAGAGGTGGAAAAGTTTTTAGATACGCCAGTAAAACATTATTCTTCAGGGATGTATGTTCGGTTGGCATTTGCAGTAGCGGCTCATTTAGAACCAGAGATATTAATTGTAGATGAGGTTTTGGCGGTAGGAGATGCCCAGTTTCAAAAAAAGTGCCTGGGAAAGATCAAAGATGTGAGTCAAAGAGAGGGTAGAACTATTCTATTTGTTAGTCACAATATGGATGCTGTTGTTAGACTTTGTACTGAAACAATTCTTCTAACTCGGGGTGGTGTTGAATATAATGGATCGACTAAAAAAGCAATAACTCACTACATCAAATCTGATTTAGGTGTTACAAACTTTAAGCAGTGGAATTTTGATAATTTTTCCGATGATCAGATAGTTTTCTTCCTAAAGGCTAGAGTTCATAATAAAGATGGTACTATAAAAAGCAGTTTTGAGATAACGGAGGAAATTGGAATCACTATTGAATATAGAGTAACAAAAGATGGTTGTATTTTTACACATGGGTGTAACTTATTTAATGAGAAAGGTATTAATATCTTAAACTCACATGATATTGTTTCACATATGCGTAATGTACCACGGAGTCAAGGAGATTATTCAGCCACGGTATGGATTCCTTCAAATTTCCTTGCAGAGGGGGCATTTATTGTTGGACTTGCCATATTAACGCCAGACCCATTTAGTATTCATTTGCATGAGCCAAACGCTCTAGCATTTAAAGTTACTGACAATATATCTGGAAGTTCCGCTCGTGGAGAGTATATCGGTGAATTTCCGGGGTTGGTGAGGCCAATTTTGAAGTGGGAGGCATCGCTATGCACCAAAGCTCAATAGACAAAATGCAGTTATTTGTTAATAAATATCTTAATAACAAATTATCCGAAGAACTTTATATATTAGACCTTGGAAGCCAAAATATTGGAGGATCATATCGCCCTATTTTCCACAGCCCTAACTGGAAATACATTGGTTTAGATTTAGAGGCTGGAGAAAACGTAGATATTTTACTTCGTGATCCATATATGTGGAATGAAATAAATTCGAACTCAGTTGATGTGTTAATATCTGGACAAACTTTGGAGCATATTCAGTATTTTTGGTTGACTATTTTAGAGATTTCAAGAGTACTAAAACCCGGAGGATTATGTTGTCTAATTGCTCCCTCTACTGGATATGAACATAGATACCCTGTAGATTGCTGGAGATTTTATCCTGATGGTATGATGGCACTGGCTAACTTTGCTCAACTCGAGGTTTTAGAAGCTTTTACACAGTGGGAAAATGAAAATTACAATGATGGAAGTAATGTTTGGCACGACTCTGTTCTCATAGCACGTAAACCCTTGACTGTCGCTAAGCAGGATTCAGATTCTATAGAACTCTATACTCATCTTTTTGAAGTTTTAACGCCATCTGGCCAATTAGATTTGTATAAGTTTGAACTGATTAACTTGAAACGTGCACTAAGTTCAATTGACCTTGAGTTGAAACAACTAAAAGCTCAAAATAATAATCTTTTAGTAACTCATGCAAAAGCTATTGAAAATATTGAAAAGAGCTTTTTTTGGAAGCTACGAACTCGATGGTTTTTAATTAAGAATTTTTTTATTAAGTTATTTGCAGTTAATTTTAATAAGAATAAGCCACCCAAGGAGTAAAAATTATGAGACAAGTCATTAAGAATTGGTATTTTAATAGCGATAGAATTGAAATGTTAGCTTTTATCCCATCTTTTTCAAAGAAAATTTTAGATATTGGTTGTGCTAACGGACGATTTGCAACTCTTGTAAAAGATAAATTTGGAGTTGAGGCGTGGGGAATTGAAATTAATCCTGAAGCTGCTAGAATTGCCAGTCAGCATCTTGATAAAGTTCTTCATAAAGATATATTAGATGCTCTTAATGACCTTCCTGAAAAATATTTTGACTGTATAATATTTAATGATGTGCTTGAGCACCTTATTGATCCATATACTGTTCTAAAAAAAGTCAAGAAAAATTTAAGCAACGAAGGTGTTGTGATAGCCTCACTACCTAACATTCGACACGCTCCAGTTCTATATGAGCTTCTTGTAAAGGGTAATTGGGATTATCAAGATTATGGAGTCCTTGATAGAACTCATCTTCGTTTCTTTACAAGAAAAAGTATTAAAAAGATGTTTGAAGAACAGGGGTATACAATATTAAAGATGGATGGAATTAATCGATCAGAATCAATTCGTGGAAAACTTATTTCCAAGCTACTTGTAGGCCCCTTCTACGATATGAAATATATTCAGTTTGCTTGTCTTGTTAAGCCAAATCATAACTAACTCAAAACACTTGTAATTACCTCATGACAAAAATAATTGCTCTTTATTTCCCTCAGCTTCATGCAATTCCAGAGAATGATGAGTGGTGGGGTGAAGGTTTCACAGATTGGGTTAATGTGCGGAGAGCAACTCCCCTTTTTCCAGGACATTATCAGCCTCGTATTCCTGCAAATAATAACTACTATGATCAATCTAAGAAAGAAACAATTAAGCAGCAAGTAAGTTTGGCGAAGCAGTATGGAATATATGGTTTTTGTCACTATCACTATTGGTTTAACGGTAAACAGTTACTAGAAAAACCAACGAATATCATCCTTGAAAACAAAGATATAGATATAAAATTTTGTCTTGCTTGGGCTAATGAAACTTGGTCAAGAAGATGGGATGGACAAGATCATGATATTTTACAATTACAAACTCACCCCCCCGAAATTAATAGCTGGTCATTGCATTTTGATTACCTAATTAAGGCATGGACAGATAAGAGAGCTATCACTATAGATGGAAAACCAATTTTCCTAATTTATCGACCTCAGAAAATTCATAAAATTGGTGAAATGTTTAATTATTGGAAATTAAGAGCAAAAGAATTTGGGTTAAATGATATATTTTTTATTGCAATGAATCAATACCAGCTACCTGACTTTAGTATTCTTCAACACTTTAACGGAGTTATGCTCTTTCAGCCATTTTATACTGCATACAATTTCAGAAAAAATTCTATGCCGCATATTCTTACAAAAGTAAAAAACAAAATCATAAACGTCTATAACTATTTACCAAGTTATATCAAGAATAATTTATCTGATTTAAAAAACAAAAATAAATCTTCTCTGACTTTCTATGATTATGATGTTGTTTGGCGGCAGATCATATGTGAAAAAATAAATACTCAACTACCTTTGTTTGAAGGTGCATTTGTTGACTGGGATAACACTGCAAGGTATCGGGAAAGGGCGACTATTTTTCGAGATGCTAGCCCATATAAATTTGAGATGTATATGAAACAATTAATTGCCAAGATTTCCAGGAAAAAAATAAGCGAGCAGTTTATTTTTATCAATGCTTGGAATGAATGGGCAGAATCTGCTTATCTTGAGCCAGATTCAAGATTTGGACTTCAGTATCTAGATGCATTAAGAAGCGCTATATCAGAATATGAGCAAATTCCGGAATAAAGTGGAAATACTTCTTACAGTCTATAATGGTTCAAGTTATGTTGAGTCTCAAGTTTTGTCTCTTCTTAATCAGTCATTAACCAACTATCTTGTGAAAATAAGTGATGATTGCTCTGATGATGGTTCAACTCAAATAATCAATAAAATCATAAATAGTTATTCTCAACATATATTGTTTTACATTCAATTGATTAATGTTGGAGTTTTAGAAAATATAAATGCTCTTTTTTCTAGTGCAAACTCAGAATACATCTTTTTTTCTGATCAAGATGATGTTTGGCTTTCACACAAAATGGAGATTAGCCTAAAAAAAATGCAAGAAATGGAAACCACACATGGTAATCACACTCCTATTCTTGTTCATACTGACCTTCAAGTTGTTGATCAAGACCTTAACTTAATCCATCACTCCTTTCGACAATACCAAAACCTCGATCCCAATCCCCCAAAACTACTCCCTAGACTTCTGTTACAAAACTTTGTTACAGGCTGCACAATGCTCATCAACAAACCCCTCAAAGATTTAGTAACCCCTATCCCCCCAGAAGCTATCATGCACGATTGGTGGATTGCTCTGACCGCCGCTACTCTTGGTAAAATTGCCTATATTTCAGAACCTACCGTACTTTACCGTCAACATCAAAAAAACAATGTTGGTGCTAGAAAATGGGGTCTTAACTATATTTTTTCTCGTCTCAGTAACTTAGAGGAAATTAGAAGTGACATCCAAAAAACTATTATTCAAGCTAAGAAATTTCGTGAAACCTTTCAACATCATCTCTTGCCAGAACAACTGAATATTATTGAAACTTATATCAATCTTCCTAATCAGGCCTGGGCCACTAGAAAGTATCAAATGATTAAGTATGGGTTTTATCAGCCCACAAGATTGAAAAATATAGGTTTTTTTCTTTTAATTTAACTTGGATGTTCTTCCCAGGCCTCAATTCTTACTTTTCTTACTGTCCCAAAGCTTCTCCTTCTTCTCGCAGATTTTGCCAATCGAGTTCCAGTACTTTTTGTTTGGGCAAGGCCTATTTCCAAAAGTTGTTGATACTCAAGAGTAATTCCCTAATCCAGTCCGATAACTCCGCTAGCCATTTTGGAGAAATTATCAGATTACAGCCCCTCTCATCGAGTACATTGCGATAGAGTATAGATAAGCTAAGTAATGATTAGACATCTCCAGAAATGAAGCTAGAACCTTTATGGGGCATGGATCAAAATCAGGTTATTGGAGATGTCTATTGTATGACCAACTCGGAAGTAAAAGAACTAATCCGCAATGAACTTCCTAACCTGATCCCCCAAGATCCGTTGATCAGAGATTTTATTTTGCGCACTGTCTCAGAATACTACGCTGGCAAGCAAGAAACCGAGAGTAAATTTGATCGCATCCTTAATGAACTGCAATGAGATCGTGAAGAACAGGCTCGCAAATGGGACGAGCAAAACCGTAAATGGGATGAAGCACTTGCTGAAATTCGCAGATTAGATCGGCGTTTTGATAGTGCTATTGGTGCGCTAAGTTCTAGATGGGGACTCTATTCTGAAGCCAGTTTTCGTCATGCCCTGAAAGGTATCTTAGAGCAATCGTTTAATGTCCATGTTTTGAATATCAATGACTTTGATGATGCGGGTGAAGTATTTGGTCGTCCGGATCAAGTAGAAATTGACATTATTATTAGAAACGGAGATATCATTGCTTGTGAAATTGAGTCATCCATGAGAAAATTCGATATGTATAGCTTTGATCGTAAAGTGGCATTCTATCAAAAACGTCATCAATGCCCTGTCACCCGAAAAATTGTTATTTCACCAATGGTTGATGACCCCGCCAGGCCTGTTGCTGAAGATTTAGGAATCGAAGTATACAGCTTTGCTGAAAAAGTTGAAAATCTCTAATATTTTTTTGCAAAAAATAGTTTGACTGACTTGACTTGATTATAATCCTCTTCCCAGGCCAGATTTGTCTTACAAATGAAATTGTCATCTAATACTCCTTCTATAGGGTAAGGGCAATCTTCAGGAAAAACTCGCAGGGGTAAATCTGTTTCCTGTAGTGCTAAATCTACTCCAGCTTTATATCCATCCGTTATTGCCTCAGTTAATCGAGTCTTTAAACTAGGATTTTGTTTTAAATGCCGTGTAATTGTTCGCCGTTGTTCTCGAATGGTTAAAAATCAACTCCAGCATCGTTGTTCTGGTTTAAATTCCCATTTGAATCAATGCCCTAACAACAGCGTCAGTCGACTTACTAACTCTCGATATTCTTGCCGTCCCAAAGCTTCTAACTCCTCCTGCAGATGTTGCCAATCTAAATGATCCTTGGCTCAGGTAGGATTGCTATAGATTGTGATGGATACTTCTCCCCTTGTCTCGATATTTTCGGTTAATTTTTCTGTTTTGGACGACTGCAACCGCAGCGGAAATGGAATATCGGTTTAACTTTTTTATTGCCGCCCTCAGTAGCCTAGGCAATTTAGTTGGGGGAATTTTTGGCCTATTTTTGTTTTACCGTGATGGCCATACCTTTCCGGGGTGGACTTGGGCTGAAGCCCTGATTGTCTTGGGAATTTTCACGATTTTGCAGGGGATATCCGCCACTTTTTTAGTTCCCAACCTAAACCGAATTGTCCGGCAAGTCCAGGAAGGTACATTGGATTTTGTTTTGCTCAAACCCATTAGCAGCCAGTTTTGGTTATCCTCCTACAGCGTCTCTCTTTGGGGCATTCCTGATATTATCTTTGGCGGTTTAATTATTTTCTATGCGGGACAGCGTTTAGGCCTCAGTTGGCAAAGTTACCTGGCTGGCCTGGGGCCTTTGGGCTTGGGTGTCATTAGTTTTTACAGCCTTTGGTTTATGTTGGGGGCGACCAGTATTTGGTTTGTGAAAATTTATAATGTGACAGAGGTGTTGCGGGGCCTGGTGGAAGCAGGGCGATATCCAATGGTGGCTTATCCGGTAGCCTATCGTATTTTCTTTACCTTTATTGTTCCAGTTGCATTCTTAACCACACTGCCAGCAGAGGTCATTTTGGGACGGGTGCAATTGCCGTGGATTCTCGGTGCGGTTGGGTTGGCGGGGGGATTACTTTATGCCTCAAATCGGTTTTGGCGGTTTGCACTCCGGTTTTATACGAGTGCTTCGGCTTAGGGTTTCGCTGGACTTCTCAGCGTTGGTCTGAATAAACCCAGGCAAATAGCCTAAAATTTCTGCCAAGACTCAATCATGGCCTGGAGGATGGGATGGTTATGCGTTTACGAGAGCTTTTGGTTGCGGCTAATGTTCCCTGCCCCAGTCAATCTCCCGCTCTAGACCTAGATGTCACTCAATTAAGTACAAATTCTTGGGATTGCCGGCCGGGAACCTTGTTTATTGGGATGCCGGGAACTCGTGTAGATGGGGGGAATTTTTGGCCGAGTGCTTTAGCCGCTGGGGCCATTGCCGCAATTGTCTCTCCCCAGGCCAAGCAACCTAACCCCAATGATTCGGCCCTCGTGATCCCTGTAGATCAGATTGAGCGGGCCTGTGGACAACTCGCAACCGCCTTTTACAACTATCCAGCCCAAAAACTTTCCCTTGTGGGTGTGACCGGAACCAATGGCAAAACCACCACCACCCATTTGATTGAATATCTGGTTAAGGAAGCTCACCAGGCCCCGGCTCTCTTTGGCACCCTCTATAGTCGCTGGCCTGGCCATGAAGTGATTGCCACCCATACCACTCCCTTTGCTGTTACTCTTCAAGGACAATTAGCCACTGCTGTCCAGGCCGGGGCCAAGGTGGGGATTATGGAGGTGAGTTCCCATTCCTTAGCTCAAGGACGAACCTGGGGCTGTGAATTTACAGCGGCGGTGTTTACCAATCTCACCCAAGACCATTTGGACTATCACAAGGACTTAGAGGATTATTTTGCGGCCAAGGCTCTATTGTTTGAGGAGAACTATCTCAAAGGGCGAGCCATGATTAACGGCGATGATCCCTATGGGCAACGGTTACTCAGAAAGTTAGGACAAGACCAGGCCTGGAGTTACCGGACTAAAGGAGAAGCTGACCTTTGGGCTACGGATTTACAGTATCGGGCCGATGGCGTTTCTGGCATCATTCACACCCCCAAAGGAACAAGAGCCTTTAACTCACCCTTGGTGGGTCAATTTAATGTCGAAAACCTACTAGCGGCTCTTGGGGTTGGGTTACATCTGGGCCTAGATCTAGCTGGAATGTTAGCCAGTTTACCCCAGTTCCCCGGAGTCCCCGGCCGAATGCAGCAGGTCAAGGTTAGTCCAGCGCAAGATATTAGCGTGATTGTAGATTATGCCCACACACCGGATAGTTTAGAAAACTTGCTCAAAGCCGCCCGCCCGTTTATTCCCGGCCAGATGATCTGTGTCTTTGGCTGTGGTGGAGATCGGGATCGCAGCAAACGTCCGCAAATGGGAAAAATCGCCGCCGATTTAGCCGATCAAGTAGTCGTCACCTCAGATAATCCCCGCACGGAATACCCCCAAGGGATCCTAGAGGATATTTTGACTGGGATTGAGCCAACCATTAACCCCCTTGTGGAAGCTGACCGTCACCAGGCCATTCTCGACGCGATTCTCCAGGCCCAACCCGGAGATGGGGTGGTTATTGCTGGCAAAGGTCATGAAGACTATCAAATTCTGGGCACAGAAAAAATTCATTTTGATGATCGGGAAGAAGCCACCGCCGCCTTAAAACAACGCATGGGCCTGGAGTAGCGGGTTTATCAATAAGTTAGGTTACTTCATCCCTAAGTTGGTACAGTGTTTCAACGTTAACGACCCGTCACTCAGGGCTAAGTTGAATTTGTTTAGAGCAGCCATAAAAGGGAGGTGTCGGAATAATGTCGCATGTGCTTCGCACGGAACGTTTAAGTTTGCGCCCCTGTCAGATCAGTGATCTAGATGCTGTACACCAGTTATGGAATGAGGCTGATGTCCGACGGTTTCTCTTCGATGACCGAGAAATATCCACCGAGGAGGCAAAATCGTTTATCGAAACAAGTGTGGGAACCTTTGCTAGGCACGGCTATGGAATTTGGCTCTTTTTTGAACATCAAAGGGATCAGGTAGCAGGATTTTCCGGACTACTGCATTCACGACAAAGTTCACCGAGTCTAATTTTTGGCACACGGCCACAACTCTGGGGCAGGGGATATGCCAAGGAAGCGACACGTTCTATACTTCGCTACGCATTTAATGTGCTTGGATTGGCGAGAGTAGAGGCAGACGTTGATGAGCCTAACAACGCATCGATTCGGTTGCTTGAGGGGTTGGGAATGTCTCGAACTCGTAGAGCCATCGTCAACGAGCGCCCATTGCTTTACTATGAAATTCAATCTGAGCAAAAAGAAGCGCGCGCGAAGATGTGAACCAGAGGCTGTTATGGCTTGAGTCTCTAGATAAAGAGAATATTTTCAGAGGTGATTTTCCAGAGTTAGACTGAAGTTAATGCGCTAATGGCCCCATTGCCCCCCGTCCTATGTCTCCTCTTACTGCAACCCCAGCATCTTCCTCCAGGCCAGCCCTTGATCTGACAACGCCGATTGTGGTCGGTTTATCCGGGGGGGTAGATAGTTCTGTGGCCATTGCCAGTCTGCATCAACAGGGCTATCCGGTCATCGGTGTTACCCTCTGGCTGATGAAAGGGAAAGGGCAATGTTGCTCTGAAGGGATGGTTGATGCAGCCCGCCTTTGTGAAGAATTAGGGGTTCCCTACCATGTTGTCGATAGCCGCGAGGTTTTCCAGGCCCAGATAATTGACTACCTAGTGGCTGGCTATAGCTCTGGGATGACCCCTCTTCCCTGCTCTCAATGCAATCGGATGGTCAAGTTTGGCCCCCTGTTAGCCTATGCCCAAGCCTCCTTAGGAGCAAATCATATCGCCACGGGTCACTATGCCCGGATTCGCTATAACTCCACAACGGAACGCTATGAACTTTGGCGGGCGGTGGATCGGAAAAAAGATCAATCCTATTTTCTTTATGACTTGACCCAAGCCCATTTAGCCCATACTCTCTTCCCTTTGGGAGAGCAAACTAAAGCCGAGACGCGGGCGATGGCCAGCCAGTTTAAGTTACACACTGCCAGTAAACCGGAAAGCCAAGATCTCTGCCTGGTAGAAGCCCACGGCTCAATGCGGGAATTTTTGGCCCAATATATTCCCCCCCAGGCCGGCGAAATTGTGGATCAGGCCGGGCAGGTCTTGGGCTATCACGAAGGCATCCATAACTACACCATTGGTCAACGCAAAGGAATTGGGATTGCCGCCGCTGAACCCTTATATGTCCTGGCCCTCGATACCACCCGCAATCAAGTCATTGTTGGCCCCCGCACCCAGGCCGAGCAGGGAGACTGTCGCGTCCAGCGGCTGAACTGGGTCAGTATTCCGCCAGTAGATCATCCCCTTGATGTGACTGTGCAAATTCGCTACCAAAGCCAGCCCACCCCCGCCACCCTAATTCCAGATCCTGTCAACCCGACAACCCAGGCCAAGCTTGTATTTACCGAACCCCAGTTTGGTGTCACACCCGGACAGGCCGCGGTTTGGTATGACGGTGAGCGTTTGCTGGGAGGGGGAATTATTGAGTAAAGTGGAACGTAAGGATTTGTAACAAAAGTTTGTGGAATACCCGTGAACAATCGCCTTTCGTTAGTGCAGCCGAGAGCTATGACGGGCCCAGGCCTGGTTTCACGGTTAATCTTAATTTCCCCCTTCTTCTTTTGGGGCACGGCGATGGTAGCGATGAAGCAGGTTCTCCCCCAGACCAGTCCCTTTTTTGTGGCGGCTGTGCGCTTAATCCCAGCGGGAATTTTAGTGCTGCTCACGGCTTGGCTTCTTCGGCGTAAACACCCCCAAGGATTACGGGCCTGGGCCTGGATTGGTTTATTTGCCCTGGTAGATGGCAGCCTATTTCAAGGGTTTTTAGCCGCTGGCTTGTCGCGGACAGGGGCAGGTTTAGGTTCAGTCATGATTGACTCCCAACCCTTAGCCGTGGCCTTGTTGGCAGCCTGGCTCTATCGGGAAAAAATTGGCTTTTGGGGTTGGCTGGGTTTATTGATTGGCATTAGCGGCATTAGTTTAATTGGCATTCCCCAGGCCTGGTGGTTTGATCTCATCCACGGGCAGGTGACCCATATCAGTTTTAGTTGGGCGGGTCTGGGCCGGCGGGGTGAATTTTGGATGCTGTTGGCGGCCCTCTCAATGGCGGTGGGCACGGTGATGATGGGAAAGGTCAAAGAATATGCGGATCCAATTATGGCGACGGGCTGGCACATGATTATTGGGGGACTTCCCTTACTCGGCCTGGGGCTTTGGGGAGATACTCTGCCCTGGGTTAACTTAACGGGCCTGGATTGGCTGAACTTGGGGTATGCCACAGTTTTTGGCAGTGCCTTGTCCTATGGCTTATTTTTTTACTTTGCATCTCAAGGCAACTTAACCAGTCTCAGTTCCTTAACCTTCCTCACCCCTGTCTTTGCCCTCAGCTTTGGTCAACTCATTTTGCAAGAGACCCTCACATCCTTCCAACTCTGGGGGGTGGGATTAACCTTGGTCAGTATTTATCTGGTGAATCAACGCCAACACCTGGCCCAACTCTTCCACGAGCGAGCAAGGCTCTACGGTGAACGCTCTCTCGGGCCAACTCTGATTTCCCCAGCCAAAATCCCTGTTCCAGAACTCATTCGTCAATCTCTTCCTAAAGATTCTTAAGTGCGAGATATTGCCGAGCGCCTGGCAGATAAATCCTGCACTTATTACCTCATCCCTGAGGTAATTTGATGTAGTTTCAGAAAGTTGGTTCCCTGGGACTGTTGGGTAGGAATGCCGCCCATCATTAAAATCCGATCTCCTGAGATGACAAAGTAGTCCGAACAATTGATGATCAAGAAACTTCTTTCAATGTGGTAAGCTAGAAAACGCTGAAAAAGTTATGGGTCGGTGCCCGAGTGGTTAATGGGGGCGGACTGTAAATCCGTTGGCTACGCCTACGCTAGTTCGAATCTAGCCCGGCCCATCTAAATTAAAAAAGCGAGACTTTTGATCCTGTTGAGTTTGGTCTTGCCATTCTGGGAACGTTAAAGCCTTGCCTTGGGTGTGAAAGGATTTTTCCTGGTCGCTAAACCAATGGTTTCGATCTGATTGAATTGTGGTTAAAAATGGCTCGGCATTGAGAGTAGAAATTAAGGACTCTTGGGCCTGGGTCGCCATCAACCAGTTATTTTGCAGCCGCCAGTTTCGAGAGACAAAGGTGACGGTTTTCTGCTGTTCAGGAATTTCAATGTTACGAACATATAGATCTCGCACCCCGATTTGCGCTCCCAAGTTACCAGCAATGATGTTGTTTTCAAGGGTGACATTTTCCGCTGCCCAACCAAACAGGCCAGGGGTTTGTAAATAATTGGGGGCAATACTGTAGTTTTGAGTGATGACTGAGTTTTTAATGGTGATGGGCCCAGGCCCGGCTTCGATAAATAGCCCCGTGACCGCATTGCCCGTAAATTGGCAGTTATCCACAACAATATCTTGATAATCACTGTCAAACCACAGGCCAGCAGAATAGTTATTAATAGCTCGATAGTGAGTAAACGTTGCCCGCCTCAAGTAAAAATACTTTTCCCCCGCATCCCAATCGTAATAACCAGTCAAATGCCCCCGCCAGTTATTGCCCCGCGATTCCACATTCTCAACGGTCAAATCAGTAATAAACGCCCCGCCCAGGCCCCGCATCCCATTCTCGGCACTGATGACATTAGTTACGGCAATCGTCTGGGACTCGTTAATAGTTAAGCCCGTCCAGTTGTTTTGATAAAACTGACAATGATCAACCGTAATCTTTTGAGAGCGACCAATAGATAAAGCCCCCGTAAATGTCCCACCATACTTTTCAAAGATTAAATTTTGCAGGGTGATGTTTTCGGCCTGGTTCAGGGTTAATCCATTGCGGCGGGTACTGATTTCAACCATTGCCGTTGCCCAATCTAGATCGGCCGGTGGGGCTAGGTAAATTTGTCCGCTCC
The DNA here is from genome assembly GCF_000316685.1 of Synechococcus sp. PCC 6312. Lineage (NCBI taxonomy): Bacteria > Bacillati > Cyanobacteriota > Cyanophyceae > Synechococcales > Synechococcaceae > Synechococcus > Synechococcus sp. PCC 6312. The sequence continues at coordinate 3,456,434 of NC_019680.1, forward strand.
GATCATCAACCTGAAATGTCCCCGGTTGTAATTCTGCCTGAGTCAAGACCGGTTGGAGGCGGGTTTGATTAATCCAGGCCAGTTCCCCCCGTTGCATCAGTAAAGGTAAGTCAATGTCGTAACTGGCCCAGGGATTCCCGGAAAAGCCCCACTGAACCGGCCACGGATGTTGATAAATTCCCGGTGTTGGGGTGGGTTGCCAATTGTCCCAGAGATCTGCACCCGTAAAAATCACTGTGCCGAGTTTTTCCGCCCTGAGGATGACTGGAGGCAGATGTTTGAGGGTCGGATTGGGCTGAGATTGAAAGGTGGCTGTTTGGCGATAAATGCCCGGAGCAAATCGGAGTTGGACAGATTGCCCCTGATGTTGGGCGGTTGCTGCCTGGTTGAACTGGGCCTGGAGATCGCTATCGGGGTGAATATGAAAAATCACTAGCGACTCTTGACTCAACCCCACGGAACTGCCCCAGGCCCAAAGGCCGATCACCAGCAGAAAGAGCCCCAGCCACCTGAATCTTCCTCTGAGCTTGGCCACATTGCCTCACTTAGCGCTTAAATCTGGCTCCCAATTGGGCAAAACAGACCTTGAGACTTTCATCCAAAACATCAGCCGCTTGCCGTTGACTGGGGGTGAGGGCCTGTTTTTGGGCTTGAGCCTTAGCCATATCGCGGAAATCTTCATACTTGACCCGATCTTGAATGTAGGTCAGGGTGCATTGGCAGTAGGTTTGAAAAAATTTGTCAGAGATGAACGGCGGGGCAGAGGCTTTTGCTTTATCAATACAGGCGGTGAGATATTTATCCGACTGCTCAGAGGTATAGGCTTGGAGTTTTGGGTTAGCCCAGGCCGGGAACGGCAAACTTCCAATAATCACCGCGGCAACGATCAATAAGCGCATTTTCCACCACACACAACAATTAGCAATTGGCAACCCCTACTTTACCTGTTTCGGTTCACCGTTGATCCTTGACGAGAAGTTCTTTGGTTTTAGTTCCCAACAGCTAACACTGAGATAACGCCGAGATTAAAGTCCGCTGAATTCAATTAAAGTACCGTTCTTTGAGTTCCTTGCGGGTCATTTCCATCAAGAATGCATGGGTACCTCGCTCTGGTTCATCGGCCCTGGGGTGACGTTGAATATAATGACCATCCGGTTGTAAATCCCAGGCCTGGCGATTGTCATTGAGCATTAAATCCAAAATCCCCTTTAATTCAGCCCCAATGTGCGGATCCGTAATCGGGACAATCGCCTCTACCCGCCGATCTAAATTCCGGGAGCGCCAGTCAGCACTGCCAATAAAGAATTCAGGCTGGCCATTATTTTCAAAATAGAAGATGCGGGAATGTTCTAAAAATCGCCCAATCACGCTCATCACCCGAATCCGCTCACTCACCCCTGGGACACCCGGCCGAATACAGCACATCCCCCGAATAATCAGGTCAATCTCAACGCCGGCCTGGGAGGCTTCATACAAGGCTCGAATAATTTGCCCATCGGTAATCGCATTCATTTTGGCAATAATCCGCCCCTGCCCTCCCCCCTGACTGTGCTCAATTTCCCGCTGGATTAAGGCCAACATTCGATCCCGCATGGTGACAGGAGCGATTAATAATTTCCGATAGTCCCGTTGCCGAGAATATCCAGTCAGGAAATTAAATAAATCCGTCAGGTCGGCCCCCAGATCAGGGCAGCAGGTAAAGAGACCCAAATCTTCATAGAGTCCGGCAGTCTTGGGGTTGTAGTTACCAGTCCCAATGTGGACATAGCGGCGAATTTCCCCGGCTTCTTGGCGCACCACCAATAGGGTTTTGGTATGGGTCTTCAGGCCTGGGACACCATAGACCACATGAACCCCGACCTTTTCCAGTTTCCTAGCCCAAAGAATATTATTTTCTTCATCAAAGCGGGCCTTCAACTCCACTAAGACGGCCACCTGTTTGCCATTTTCCGCCGCCGCAATTAAGGCCTTCACAATGGGAGAATCCCCAGAGGTGCGGTAGAGGGTCATTTTGATCGCTAAAACCTTGGGGTCGTAAGCTGCCAGGGTAATAAAGCGTTGGACGGTGGTGGCAAAGCTGTGGTAGGGATGATGGACAAGGAGATCCCGCTCTCGAATTAAGCCAAACAGTTCCCCCGCTGCCGCCTCCCAATGCTCTAGTTCAATGGTGGGGTCAAAGTTGTTCAGGGAAAACTGGGATTCGCGCTCATCAACCCGGTGAAAACTGGCGGGGGTAATGGGGTGCCAACTAGGATCTTTCAGGTGAGGCAGGGGTAAATCCAGCAAAGAAAAGAGGTTATTGAGGCAGATCAAGCCTTCCACGTCATAGACATCGGTTTCATCAATATCCAGTTCCTCAATTAGGGTATGCCGAATGGCGGGAGGGATCTGTTTTTGCACCTCTAAGCGCACCACCGAGCCAAACCGCCGCTTGCGAATTTCCTGTTCAATGGCAATCAACAAATCATCGGCCTTATCGGTTTCCAGTTCCAAGTCAGCACTGCGGGTAATCCGAAAGGCGTAATGATTAAGAATCTTCATCCCCGGAAATAGGGATTCTAGGTTGTGGGCAATGACATCTTCCAGGGGAATGCCGACCCAGGCCCCGCCTTGATGTTCATCTGAACGGGGTAAATGATTGGGTAAGGTGACAAAGCGGGGAAACCCACCGGGCACTTTGACCCTGGCAAATAGTTCTTGCCCGGAGGCGGGATCTTGGACACAGACCAAGAGGTTCAAACTGAGGCTGGAAATGTAGGGAAAGGGATGGGCCGGATCAATGGCCAGGGGGGTGAGGATTGGGAAAATTTGGTCAATAAAGTACTGGTGCAGATAGGCCTGTTGTTCGGGATGGAGATCCGCATAATGCAACATAAAAATCCCCTCTTGGGCCAGGCGCGGGCGCAACTCTAACTCAAAAAACCGATGTTGCTCTGTGACGGCTGGACGTAGATATTGCCGGATCGCTGCCAATTGTTCTTGGGGCGGAATCCCATCAGCACTGCCTTGGGTGATGCCACTTTCCACCTGTTGCTTCAGGCCAGCCACCCGAATCATGAAAAACTCATCCAGATTGGAGCTATGGATGGCCATGAATTTCAAACGCTCTAATAATGGCGTACGGGGATCATAGGCTTCCTGTAAGACCCGTTTATTAAATTCCAGCCAACTCAAGGCCCGATTAAAGTAGTATTCTTTTGCTTTCAAGTCAATGTCAGTCATCTGTGGGGGTTCCGTAGGAGTAGCTGGGGTCATATCCTCATCAGAGAAAGTTAGAGTCAATGCCGTTAGGCTCAGTTCTATGGGATCAACGTCTTCATGCATGGTAAGAGCCTTTATAAACAAGGGGGCAGCGGACAGGTTCTCTCTAGGATAATTCGCCTCATAGTTTCCCAGTTGATCGTTATAATCCGATTAAGGTTAAACCAGCAAAAAATCTCCGGTGCCGATGCTTGTTATTTATTCTCCTGAGTTTCTTAACCATAAGACCGGCCCCTACCACCCGGAGCGTCCCCAGCGCCTTGAGGCGATTGTTAAACTCCTCCAAAACGCGGCCTGGGCTAATCAATTAACCTGGCAACTGCCGACATCCCTACAGGCACGAGATCCCTTGGCCTGGATTGAGCGCGTCCATCAACCCCAATATCTCCAGGCCCTACAAGGGTTGGCTGAGAGTTTAAGGGATCAGGAACGGGGACATTTGGATCCGGATACAGTGATTTCGGGGGAAAGTTATCAAGTTGCGCTATTGGCCGTGAATGGGTGGCTAGATGGGGTTAGTCAAACGTGGAATACCGATCAGCCCAGTTTTGTCTTGGCCCGCCCCCCCGGCCACCATGCCTTACCAGAACGGGGAATGGGGTTTTGTTTGTTGGCCAATGCAGCCATTGCGGCCCACTATGCCCTGAGTTTGCCGGGAGTCTCGCGGGTGGCAATTTTTGATTGGGATGTCCACCATGGCAACGGCACCCAGGCCTGTGTGGAATCTTTACCCAACATTGCCTATTGTTCCCTGCATCAGTCTCCCCACTATCCCTATACCGGAGCTACCCATGAACAGGGCCATCACCAGAATGTGTTAAATATTCCCCTCGCCGCGGGCAGTACTGGAGCCGACTATCACCAGGCCATGGCTAAACAAGTTATTCCTTTCCTCAAAGCCTTTAATCCGGATCTGCTTTTGGTGAGTGCGGGGTATGATGCCCATCGGGATGATCCACTCTCAGAGATTTTACTGACTCCAGCGGACTATGCCCAACTGACTAAAGCCTGTTTATCCTTGACGCGCAAGACGGTGTTTGGTCTGGAGGGGGGATATGACTTAGGGGGCCTGGCCACTTCGGTGAAAGCTACCGTTGCGACTTGTTTAGGACAGGGGATGGATTAAACGTGAATCAGATGTGGTCGGCATTGTTGTTGCATCAGGGGTGCTGGCTGGGAACCTCGGCTTATTTTGATGGACAAGGCAAATTACAATCTGAAACCCAAACCACGGTCACCCTCACCCCCAGCCCCGATCAGCAAACCATCCGCCAGGAGAACCAATACTTTGATACCCAAGGCCAACTGAGCCAAACCAAGGCCTGGGAGTACAGTAGCCTCAGCCGGAGTGTTTTATTTTTTGACAATGGCGCGTTTTCCCAAGGTTCAACCCAGTTTGGTCCCTATGGAGATTTTGGGGCGGAATTTGGCTTGATTGCGGGAGAAGGGATAGGTAAACCTCGGCGGCTGCGGGGAATTCCTCTCTATCGCAATGGGCAACTGGAAACCATCACCTTCATCCGGGAATATCGGCAAGACAGCCCTCAAATCGAATTACCGGCGTTGACTCCAGGCCAACTCACGGGCATTTGGCAGGGGATAGCAACGACTCTTTATCCCGATTTTCGCAATCCGACCCAGGTGCAGACGCAGCTAGAAATTACCTTTGATGGCCAACACCTGCACCAATCGCTCCACTACGGCCAGGAAAGGATTAACTCAACCGGGGCCTGGAATGGTGAACATCTGACATTTTTTGGCCCTAATCCGATTAAACTCTTTTGTTTCCCCGGTGGTGGCTCGGTGGTTCTCCCGTTGCAAATTCCGACTCGGCAAGGCTTTTTCTTGGAGTTGGCTTGGCTTGTGAATCCTCAATTCCGTCTGCGCTTAAGTCGGCACTATGATTCCGCTGGGGCCTGGCAATGCTTAACATTGGTGGAGGAAACAAAAATCATTTAGGGTCAATCCCCAAGGCCTGGAGTTGCGCGGCAAGTCGGTCTGCTCTGGCTTTTTCCTGCTCCGCCCGTTGTGCTTCTTGATCGGCGCGTTGGGCTTCATACTCGGCCCGTTGCCGGATCTGAACAGTGCTCAAAAATAGGTTGCCGTGGGGGTCATAGAGATTGAGGGTTGAGGGTGTTAATTCAAAACGGATGCCCAAGCGGGGACTCACCCAATTCTCTATGGTCTCAATCGGGAGAAGTTCGCCCTGCTGCCGTTCCAGGCCTGTGAGTTCGTTCTTATCCGGGTCGTAAATGTAATACTCATCCACGCCATAGCGGTTATAAAACAAGAGTTTTCGGCTCATTTCTTTGGTGGTATTGCTGGGAGAGAGAATTTCAAACACCACTTGGGGCGCAATATTCCCTTCTTGCCACTGCCGATAGGAACCCCGTTCTCCCTTGGGCCGACCAAAGGCCACCATCACATCAGGAGCCACTCGAATATCAGGGCGACCTTCGACGGGATACCAAAGCAAATCGCCAGCCACAAACACATCGGCCTGGGGTAAAAACAAATACTCGAGGTTTTCTTTAATCAGAACAATCCAACGAAACTGGAGGGTATTATCAGCCATGGGTTGGCCATCACTATCGGGATATAGAATAGCTTGATCTAGGAGGCGACTAGATTCTGATTCTGTTAAGTTGAATTTCATTTTGATATCAGGCACTTTGACAGCCCTGTAAATTTTACTTCTAGTCTATCTGCCTCAAGGATTTTGAGTAGCTTTTCTGATTGCTTTCTTAGGGTAGTTAGTCTCTCAAAATTTTAGCAAGTCGCTCCCCCTCTGAAGCCAATAGTTCAGAAGTTGTTGCAGCGGAGAAAGTGTTGCATCCAGTGACTTAAAGCTTAGTCATCATAAACTATGGCTTTCAGTAAAGATTCGTTATATTCATTAAGGAGTCAGAAATTCTTATTCCTTTTTGACTACTCTAGAAAAATCTTGTTTATGAAGATGCTTAAGAATTGAGGCATACATGAGCTTTGACGAAAAAATTACAGCCATCATTCAACGTATTCCTGAACTCATAGATCATTTGCAAACTGAAGAAGCAACAAAAAATGCTTTGGTTATGCCTTTTATTTCAGCCTTAGGGTATGACATCTTTAATCCAAGAGAAGTAATTCCAGAGTTTACAGCAGATGTTGGCACAAAAAAAGGGGAAAAGGTAGATTATGCCATCCTTTATAACGGTGAAATCAGCTTTTTAATTGAATGTAAGAAAGTTGGCGTAGATTTAAGCCATGCAGAAATGTCCCAACTCTTTCGATATTTTCATGTTACTAATGCTCGGATTGGAGTTCTAACAAATGGAATCCAATATAACTTCTATTCTGATCTTGAAGTGTCCAATAAAATGGATGAAAAACCATTTTTACAATTAAACCTACAGGATCCGAAGCCTTCAATACTAAAAGAAGTCAAAAAACTAGCAAAGGAAGATTTTAATCTAAATCAGATATTGAGTGTTGCTAATGAGCTTAAATATATTTCTGAGATCAAGAAATATCTGTTTTGCCAATATGATTCAAAATTACCAGATGAGGATTTTGTCAAGTTCCTGTATAAGTCTGCAAATTTAGGGAAACTATTCACCGCAACTGCAAAAGAACAATTCTCTCCTATTGTAAAGAAGGCATTTGAACAGTTTATTAATGAACGTATTGAAGATCGTCTTCGCTCTGCCCTACAAAAAGAAGTCATTGATGAGAAACCATCTGAATCAGATGAACCCATTAGCGAAATTGTGACTACGGAAGAAGAATTGGAAGGGTTTCGGATTGTAAGAGCAATTACAGCTAGGGTGATTAATCCAGAGAGAGTTGTTTATCGTGACACAAAATCTTATATGGGGATATTATTGGATGATAATAACCGGAAACCAGTTTGTCGCCTTTGCTTTAACACAAAACAAAAAAGCGTGATCCTTTTCGACCAAGATCGTAAAGAAGTACGTCAACCCATAGATAATTTGACCGATCTATACAAATTTTCTGATCACATGATCAAAACTGTTGAAATGTATGAAAATTAAGGTCAAGCTCTAATCTTTAATCTCTAAATCACCGTATTGATAGCTCCCCCCGCCAGGAGTTTGAATTTCAATGATGTCGTTTGCCTGAATCTCTAAGCTAAATTTACCCTCCAGTTTTCGCCGTGTTCCGTCTGCTAGTTCTAACAAATTTTCCCCAGTCTTACCTGCTTCACCATTTCCCAGGCCAAACGGTGCCACAATTCGACTTTGAGAAATCATGCCAACGGTCATTGGTTCTAAAAACTTGATCCGCCGAATCAACCCATTGCCCCCTGTAAATTCACCTTGACCGCCACTATCAGCCCGAATTGCAAACGTTTCTAACAGGACGGGATAACGAGTTTCTAACACTTCCGGATCCGTCAAGCGGGAATTGGTCATGTGAGTTTGCACGCCGGATGCGCCATGAAACCCAGGCCCCGCCCCCGATCCGCCGCCAATGGTTTCGTAATATTGATAGGTTGAGTTACCAAAAGTGAGGTTATTCATCGTTCCTTGAGAAGCCGCCATAATTCCGAGCGCGCCATAGATGGCATTGGTCACGGCCTGGGAGGTTTCGACATTACCAGCGACAACGGCGGCGGGATATTTAGGATTCAATAAACAGCCTTGAGGAACAATCACCGTCACGGGACGCAAACAACCCGCATTAAGGGGAATTTTGTCGGGAATTAAGGTGCGTAAGACATACAAAACAGCGGCTTTAGTGACAGCAAGGGGAGCATTGAGATTGCCTGTGTCTTGGGAGGAAGTTCCGGTGAAATCTATGGTTAGGGTTTCGCTGTTTGGATTAACCTCGATGTTGACTTGAATGATTGCGCCGTTATCGAGTGGATAGGTAAAGGAGCCAGAATTGAGCGTTTTTAAGCGATGACGTAAACAATCGGCGGCATTGGCCTGGATAAATTCCATATAGTTACTGACAGTTTCTAAACCATAAGTTTCGATTAACTTGGTTAATTCTTGGACACCCCAATTATTCGCCGCAATCTGGGCCTGGAGATCGGTGATGTTTTGTTGCGGATTACGGGCTGGATAGGGGCAATTTGTCAGAAGATTCAGGAGTGCTTGTTCTTGAAATTCACCGTGATCCACCAGTTGGAAAAAGTCGAGTAATACGCCTTCTTGATCCAGATGGTGACTATCGGCCGGCATGGAGCCAGGGGTAATTCCGCCAATATCGGCATGATGTCCACGGGAAGCAACAAAAAACTGGGGTTGGGCCGGGTTCAAAGCTGTATCTTTCGGGTTCGGAAGTCCAACGTTCGAGTTCAAAGCTCCATCATTCGGGTTCAGAAGTCCAACATTCGGGTTCAAAGCTGCATCGTTGGAGTTCTGAGGTGCAATATCCGAGCTTTGAGGTGCAATATCCGAGCTTTGAGGTGGAATGTCCGAGCTTAAAGGTGGATCATTTAGTGTCTGAGCCTGATTATTGGGGATAAAAACGGGTGTGATGACCGTAATATCGGGCAAATGCGTCCCCCCTGCGTAGGGATTATTACTGGCATAGACTTGACCAGGCCGGAGTTGGGAGCCTCGCGTTTCTAAAAGCATTTTCACAGTTTGCCCCATTGACCCTAAATGCACCGGAATATGCGGGGCGTTGGCGACTAATTCCCCTTGGGCATCAAACAAGGCACAGGAAAAATCGAGACGTTCTTTGATGTTCACCGAAGCACTGGTATTTTGCAGCGTAATCCCCATTTGTTCGGCAATGGCCTGGAAGAGGTTATGGAAAATTTCTAACTGAATTGGATCGGGTTTGAGGTGTGAATTTTGAGTTGTATCTACTTGATTGGAGTTGATTTTTTGGGGTTGATCATGTTGTTGGCTGAAGATGAGATTTCGCTGTGGGGTGACTGTTGCTTGCCAACCAACTTCAATCACATTGGTTCCCGTGGGTTCAATAATTAGAGCGGGGCCAGTAATGACTGTTTTTGGTGCTAAGTTTTCCCGTTGCCAGGCCTGGACTTGATACCATTGACCTTTACTGTAAAGATCAACATCGGCTACGGGTTTTATATCAGTCTGGCTTTGGTTTTTAAATGAATCTTGGGGTAAAGGCATAACTCCAATCGCTTCCACGGCCAAACTAGCAATTTCTACGGGGCGATCTGTGAAGGTGAATCCATAACGTTGGTGGTGGGCCTGGGTAAAGGTGGGAATAATCGTCCTTAAGTCACCGGAATAAGGAATTTCTAAACTGGTATCGCTGCCTTGATAACGACATTGGAGCGTCGTACGGGTAGTAATTCTTTCTGGCTGGATTTCTTCAGTTGACAATTCTTGAATGGCGGCGTGTTTGAGTTGAGTTTCAATATTTTCTAGGGTTTGATTCTGACTGTGGTTATCTAGCTCAATTGCCAACAAAACCGACTGCTCTTTAATGGCTCGCACATCCGCTAATCCCATGCCATAGGCTGATAACACTCCGGCGTAAGGATGAATTAAAACGTGAGAAATACCCAAGGACTCGGCAATTAAACAGGCGTGTTGACCTCCGGCTCCTCCAAAACAACAGAGGGTATAATCCCGTAAATCATAACCCCGTTGCAGTGAAATTTTTTTTATGGCCTGGGCCATGGTTTCGACCGCAATGGTGATAAATCCGGCGGCTACTTCGGCTGGGGTAATGGTAGCTTGAGTGGTGGTTTTGATTTGCTCAGTAAGATGCTTAAATTGAGTCTCAACAGCAGCCAGATCGAGAGGTAAATTGCCATTGGGGCCGAAAATTTTGGGAAAAAATTGGGGTTGAATTTTACCTAAAAAAACATTGGCATCGGTAATGGTTAAGGGGCCATTGTTTCCATAGGCGGCGGGGCCTGGGTTTGCTCCAGCAGATTCGGGGCCAACTTGATAGCGACCTTGGTCATATTTGAGAATCGAACCACCCCCGGCTGCCACTGTATGAATCGCTAACATCGGGGTTTGTAGCCGGACTCCAGCGATTTCAGTTTCCCATTGCCGTTCATAAACAGGAATTACCGTATTTTCATCACCATGGCGATAGTGACAGACATCGGTTGACGTGCCGCCCATATCAAAGCCAATGATGTGTTTGATTCCGGCTTGTAAACCCGTTTGGACGACTCCAACTAAGCCCCCAGCCGGCCCGGAAAGAATGCTGTCTTTGCCTTGAAATTGAGTTGCGCTGACTAAGCCCCCATGGGATTGCATAAACAGTAACTTTTCTGGTGGGAGTTCTTGTCCTAAGCGATCCACATATCGCCGCAAAATCGGGGATAAATAGGCATCAACAACAGTCGTATCACCCCGGCGAATCAGTTTAATTAAGGGGCTAATTCTATGAGATACCGAAATCTGTTTGAATCCAATCTCGGTCGCAATTTCGGCAATAACCTGTTCGTGATGGTGATAGCGATAACTATGCATCAAGACAATGGCACAGGCCTGGATTCCTTGCTCAAACGCTGCTTGTAAACCCTGTTTAATTTGGCTGGTATCGAGTGGGGTTAATTCTGTGCCATTGGCCTGGTAACGCCCACAAACCTCAATCACATCCGCATAAAGTAATTTTGGCAGTTTAATCTCTAAGGCAAACAGATCAGGCCGGTTTTGATAGCCAATGCGGAGGGCATCTTTAAACCCGGAATTAATGACTAAAACAGTGGGTTCACCTTTGTGTTCTAAGAGGGCATTGGTGGCGACAGTGGTTCCCATTTTGACAGCGGTTATGTGATTACTGGGAATGGGTTGATCTGATGCAATACCTAAAATCTCGCGAATGCCTTGCAGGGCTGCATCTGGATATCTTTGGGGATTTTCAGATAAGAGCTTATGAACGGTGATTTGACCATCCGGGGCCTGGGCGACAATATCCGTAAATGTGCCACCACGATCAATCCAAAACTGCCAACCCATAACAACTCACAAAACTGTCTAAAATGCGGTGGAAATGGCCTGGACGGGACAAGTGGGAATGCATTGCTCACAGACAATACAGCGAGAGCGGGTAAATTGCAGTTGCCAGGTTTCCGGGTGCAGCGTTAGGGCCTGGGTGGGACAAACTCCCGTGCATAAACCGCAATGAACACAGGCCTGGTCATCAATCATAATTTCCCGACTGGCTAAGGATACGCCAATTTCCTGGGATCGCATCCAATCCAAGGCCGCCTCTAATTGATCAATGTCTCCCGCCAACTCCAGGACTAATTTCCCCACCTGATTCGGCGCAACCTGGGCCCGGATAATATTTGCGGCAATATTAAAATCTTTGGCCAAGCGATAGGTTAAGGGCATTTGCACCGTGCGCCGGGGAAAGGTGAGAGTAACGCGCTTTTTCATGGTTGTTTCTCAGGAGTGAGGAATTAGAAGTGAGATATTTAGGATTAAGGTATTCTCTCTCCTCTTTTCTACTGCTTATTTCCGTCGCGCAGCCAAAACTTCATACACCTGTCGCAAGCTCACCCCATGATGGGCCAGGGCAACAAGGGCATGGTAGAACAAATCGGCAACTTCACCGGCAATGGCATCGGGTTGATCATCCTTACAGGCCATGACCACTTCAGCGGCTTCTTCACCAATTTTTTTAAGGATTTTGTTATCCCCGGCCTGGAACAACGAGGCAGTATAGGATTGACGGTCGGGATGTTTTTGCCGATCTCGGATCACCTCAAATACTTGCGAGAGCATATCGGCCGGGGGCGGGTTCCGGGTGGGAGTACCAGTTTCCGGGGCTTGGATTTGATGAAAACAACTGCGCTCACCCGTATGACAGGCAATATTTCCCACCTGCTCAACCGTAATCAACAGGGCATCAGCATCACAGTCATACCGCAACGACTTCACCCACTGGACATGACCTGATGTTTCCCCCTTAGGCCAGAGTTCTTGGCGGGAACGACTCCAAAACCAAGTCCGCCCCGTTTCCATTGTTTTATAAAGTGAATCCCGATTCATCCAGGCCAGCATCAAAACCGTGCCATCTAAGTAATCCTGAACAATGGCTGGCACCAGGCCCCGCTCATCAAAGTGAATGGTTTCAATCGGAATAGCAGGATAATTCAAACCAGAAAAAGCTCAATCTACTGCATTGACTCAATAAAAACTTAAAAGACCCGGAGGCCACGCCTATCACAAGCATCCCGTATTGCTGCTCCCTTCCGGGCCTGACAAGGTTGAGGCGTTGTCATCGCATGGTTCCGAGTCGATCTTCATCATAACAACTGGCAGAAACTTTTGATCTTTTAATGAATAAGCGTAACCAATCTCATCCAGGCCTGGGATAAACCGCTATGCTGGCCATTAACCTGGGAATCAGAGCATGGAAGGCAGCCTCAGCGATCTGGATTTTTATAGCTTGCTTCAAAGTTTATCCCTAACTCAACGGACGGGAGAACTGTATATCGAAGATGAGGGCGGCCAGTACTGGTTATTGCTCCTCACCAACGGCCGGATTCTCTACATCGCGGATATCCATAGCCAGTCCCTCCATCGCCTCCAAGATTATCTCCACGGCAATAATTTACGCACTCCCGATCAATCTGAGCTTTCGGACAGTACTGCCGGTAGTAGTTGGCCCGAATATGAAGCCCTTTGGTGGCTACTTCAACAAGACCAAATTGATATGACCCAAGCTCACCATCTATTGCGATCAATGATTCGGGAATCCCTTTTAGATGTCGCCAGTCTTTATCGGGGCTGGTTTTGTTGGCAAACTGCAACTCTCGGTATTCCCCAACTAACCACCTATCCTCTGATTGGGCTGCTCAGTGATGTCATGGAACAGTTACGGGAGTGGAAAACCCTGTATCCCTACATTCGCTCTCCTGATCAATACCTCCATCCAGGAGATTCCCCCCAGCCCCAGGCCCTCCTTGCCGAAAGTAGTTGGAAACTCCTCCAGGCCTGGATGCAGGATCAACTCAGTCTCCGGGTACTTTCGCGGCGCTTGGGGAGAGATATCAGTAGCGTTGGCAAAGTCATTCTGCCTTACCTCCACCAGGGCCTAGTACAACTCACCCCCCCTCCTGCTCCCCCCAGGCCAGTTGCCCTGCACATTCAACGCCACACTCCCCGGATCATGTGTGTGGACGACTCCCTCACCATTCGGCAATTTGTCGAAAAAACCCTCTCCCAGGCCGGCTATGAAGCCACAGGTATTGCCCACCCCCTCAAAGCCCTCAGCCTGATTTTTCAACTCCATCCCGACCTGATTTTCTGTGATCTGAATATGCCGGAACTCAATGGCTATGATTTTTGTGCCATGCTTCGCCACACCCCCCAGTTTCGTCATACCCCGATTATTATCCTCACCAGCCACAGTGGCCTCAGCGAACGGTTACGGGCCAATATCCTTGGGGCCAACAACTACCTAGCCAAACCCTTTAGCCCCGATGAATTACTATCCCTCGTTGAATACTATGCCGGCCGCCCTAATCCAAGCCTAAATGACCCTGAAAAAATCCTGCAAGATGTGCTCTGATCTCAGGCTCTGGCTCAGGGAATGATCATCAAAATCCGATCCTGATTCTGGGTCAACCCCCAATTCCAGCAGTTTTGTCCGTAACTGCTCTGCCCGTTCTCTCTCCTGCTCTGCCCGTAGTCGTTCTGCTTCAGCTTGTTGAGTCGCGATTGCCAAATTCTGCCGCATCTCAATCATGGTTTGAAACCGTTGCCCATTGGGATCATTAATTTCTAAAGTCTCTGAAGTCAGATAACGATCATAAAAAGCCAACTTACGATTCACTTCGGTGGCCGTGCTCCCTGGGGACAAGACTTCCACAACAACTTGCGGGGCAATATTTCCTTCTTCCCACTGCTGATAGGAACCCCAATAACCTTTAGGTCGGCCAAATGCCGCCATCGCATCGGGAGTAACACGAATTTCTGGCTGCCCTTTCACGGGATACCAGAGCAAATCGCCCGCCACAAACACATTGGGATCATCAGCAAATAGGCATTCTAAGTTTTCTTTGATCAGAATAATCCACTTAAACTGTAAGGTATTTTCTGCCATGGGTTGGCCATCGCTATCGGGATAGATGATGTCTGGCTGAATATTTCGCTCTAAAGAAAGGGGCATCATGCCTTAGCAAAAACCGCCTACCCCTCTAGCTCTTGGCTAGGTTGATAAGCGGCATCATTGGCGTTGAAATCCTGGCTAACTTACAACAGTCCAGTATTAGCTCCTGGTTTACCAGTAGAAAGCTCAACCTTAACGATCTTGCCTCCCATTTTTTGAATCCGTTGCTGTTCTTTAAACCAATTATCGTAGGGGACCAACTTAGTAAAATAGGTATTTTGCAATTCCCGCTGAGTCCGAATCCGGGTCTGGCTAGGAACGCAGGCAGTGATCTTAAACAGTCGCATAGGTCATCGGCTCCAAACCTTGTCCTGAGTAGTGTGGGTCTAAATTCATCTTCTCAAATACACTAAGTCTGGGTGCTCGGGATCAATATCAAACTGTTCAAGCAAAGACGAACATATTCCGGAGTAACACCAGTGAACATGACGGGGCCTGTACAGACTGAAACTCATCCCCAACATCCCAGACCTAAAGCACAATCAGAAATGTCTGATCGGTAGTTAGTTCTAGCTCAAACCAGAAGAAATGTAGTCAAAATAGACACCCATTTCTTTTCCAGCATCAGAACCCACCAAGCTAGCGGTGACTTCTTTCATGGCCTGGATCGCCTGCACGGTAGCGGCAATGGGCACGCCCAAGGAGTTGTAGGTTTCTTTCAAACCGTTCAATACCCGCTCATCCAAGATGGACGGATCGCCAGCCAACATGGCATAGGTGGCGTAACGGAGGTAGTAATCTAAGTCACGGATACAAGCGGCATAACGCCGGGTGGTGTACATATTCCCACCCGGCCGAGTGATGTCGGAGTACAACAAGGACTTAGCAACAGCTTCCTTGACGATACCAGCGGCATTGGAGCTAATCACGGTAGCGGCCCGGACGCGCAGTTCGCCAGTGGCAAAATAAGACTTGAGCTTTTCTAAAGCAGCAGTATCCAGATACTTGCCCTGCACATCAGAGGAGTTGATGACAGCGGTAATGGCATCTTGCATGGTTATAATTCCTCAGCAATGTTCTCAATAAGTTAAAAATTGAACGCAAGAGACCGCAGCCTTACTGCATGGCCCCAATGACGAAATCGAAGTAAGAACCAGCTTCAGCGGCATCTTCGGCAGACAAGAGGCTAGCAGCGGCATTTTTCAAACCACGCACACCTTCAGCCACGGCCGGGATGGGGGTACCCAAGGAGTTGTACATTTCCCGCACGCCAACAATCCCAATTTCTTCAATGGGAGTGACATCGCCAGAAACAATTCCGTAGGTGACTAAGCGCAGGTAGTAGTCCAAATCACGCAAGCAGGTGGCGGTCATTTCTTCGCCATAGGCATTACCACCGGGGGAAACCACATCAGGGCGTTTTTGGAACAATTGGTCACCTGCTTGTTTGACGAGCCGCTCCCGATTTTCGGTCAGGGCTTGGGCAATGCGTAACCGACGTTCGCCGGTGGTGACAAAGCTCTTAATCCGATCTAATTCACCGGGGCTGAGATAACGGGCCTCGGCATCAGCATTCACGATCGACTTCGTGACGACGCTCATTGAATTCCTCCAAGTTGGAATGAAAAAACTAGGGGCTTAGTATCTGAAGCTGGCAGAGCCAGAGTGAGTCGGGAGCATTATCGTCCTTGATCAGGGAGCCAAACTAGGGGCTAAACTAGCTAGCTCTCAGACGGGATCACCCCCGTGAGGTCAGAAACCTTCCGCAAAACATTGTCTGTTAATGCGAACATCAAACTACACCCTTGAAATGCTTTGTAACATTTCTGGGATTTTCCAAGCAAGGTTGGACATAAAAGCCATGAAAGCCAGGGGAGACGTTAATCAGTTGTTACATTTGTTCGCAAAGAACCGGGGCGTCTGGAAATAATTTTTAATAATTTTCAAGGGGGATCGGTAGAGTGTGTAGGCTCATTTTCTTCTTCCTCTTCGATCCTGTCCTGTGACCCATTGAGGGGGCTGATTGGGGTAGGTTAGGGCATAACTCTACTAGGCCATGGATCGGATTCTCAGAACAATCTCCCGAATGCGCTGTGATTAATCTGTACCTTGAAAGTCTTAATCAGTGATCAGAGTCATCGGCTGGGGAGTTAGAGAGATGAAAAAAATGAGTTGGACTGTGTAATCAAATTTATCAGGTCATTCTGTGAATGCATTTTGTCCTTTACCAATCGTCACCTCGTCCCCTAAAGTTAGGCATCAACCAGAGATCCCCATGGCAAGGTAAATTTAGACGATACGATTCAATGAATTCCCATGGCTTTGATCCGACTCCTTCACGCCAAGCTCCATCGTCTGCGAGTCACTGATGCCAATATTAACTATGTCGGGAGCGTTACGATTGACCTGGATCTCCTCAATTTAGTTGGCATTTTACCCCTTCAAGAGGTGGAAGTTTGGAATGCAACCAATGGCAACCGCTTCACAACCTATGCGTTACCAGGCCAAGCCGGAACGGGAACAATTTGTGTCAATGGGGCGGCAGCACATCTATGTGCCATTGGAGACATTGTCATTATTGCGGCCTATGAGATGAGAGAGCGGCAGGCTGTTCTTCAAGGTGGGCACCAGGCCCGTGTCGTGATTGCCGATGCCCAAAACCACTGCCAAGAATTGCTCGAACAATCTCTTTGGGAAACAGAGTTAGGGATGACCCTGAAAACCACCGTACAACCCCTAAACTAAAAATCGCTCCCAATCGGGCCCAAATTGAAACTGCATGGTGGGGAAGATGGCTTCGACATTATCATCGGGGCGGGGAATCACCACGGAGGAGCAAAATAGGGTTTCTTCTTTCGGGCTTTCGGCTGGAACTTTTTTAGCAGCCATTTCTCCCGCTGCAACCGAGGCCTGGACTTCAGCCACATCGCCTCGGACAATAATCGTCAGTCGGGCCCCACTGAGACGTTCATATCCCACCAATGTCACCCGCGCTGCTTTAACCATCACATCCGCCACAGCCAAGGCCGGGGGAGTTCCCAACACTTCTACCATTCCAACGGCTATCGGCACAGCTTATGACCTCGCATCTTTGGGCTAATGTTCATGATCAACCCATATTTTAATCCAGGAGCTACCCCAACCAAGCCTCGATAGTCGGAAATTCAATGATTCCAACCAATGATAAATATAAATATTTTTTATTGTTACTGTCACTAAGCCGATGGTGCTGGCCCTTAGGGATTGAATAGAGAAATGTCAGAAAGTTTCTTCTTGGCAGAATTCTTAAGATTTCTATAAATCCGCACCGTCAATGTATCGGCAGAGATGATGAGCCTCAGCGTTGCGCTGCAAAAGTGATCCCTAAAATTACGACTGCTACCCCAAAACTATTTGTGTTAGGTTATGCTTAATACATCGTGATAAAACATCATCAATATTATTTGAGACGTTAGATTTTCTGGCGTTGCTTCCTGTACCTTGTCCTTTTAGCCCAGGCCTGGAGTTAACTAAACCTATGGACTACATTGAGCAAATTTTGGAAACATTGAACTCTTGGTTAAAAAAACTGGTGGAACTCCTTGCCGGTGATGAGACTGAGCCAGCCCTTGAACCCATTCCAGTCCCAGTCCGGGATCGCAACGGTCGCTAAGCATTTCGGGATTCCCTGAATTTGATCACCATTGCTGTTATCCACGGCCCCAACTTAAATCTTTTGGGAACAAGAGAGCCTGGGGTTTATGGTTCAACCTCTCTTAAAGAAATTAACCACACTTTAGAGCAACTGGCTGAGTCTCTGGGTGTAAATGTTCTCTGCCAGCAGTCGAATCATGAAGGCATACTTGTAGATTGGCTCCACCAGGCCGGGGCCAGCTATTCTGGAGTCCTGATCAATGCTGGAGCCTATACCCATACCAGCGTGGCGATTCGAGATGCTATCGCCGCCATCCAGATCCCAGTGGTTGAGGTTCACCTAAGCAATATCCATAAACGAGAAGAATTTAGACATTATTCTTACCTAGCCCCAGTGGTCATAGGACAAATTTGTGGATTTGGACCCGACAGTTACCTCCTGGGCCTGCGGGGTATTATCCAGCATCTTCAACAGCACAATTAAGCGCGCATCAAGAATAGTTTGTTTGTTAACGCCTGATCACCGCAAAACCCACTCCAAATAAAATTAAGCCACCCCCAAGCATCAAAGCCAGGCCAGGACGTTCCCCAAAGACCCAAAAGGCTAAGACACTCGCAGCAATTGGCTCCGCTAAAACCGCTAAAGTAACCCAAGTTGGGGAAAGCCAGCGAATCGCCCAGTTCAAGCTCGTATGACCAACCAATTGCGGAACTAGGGCTAACAGCAGCAGCACACCATAAATTTCCCCCGCCCAACCGCCATAGGCAACCCCCAAAAGCGGTGGAAGCGGCAGAAGAATTAGGGCGGCACTGGTATTGGCAATGGCGGTATAGTGCTGAATGCTTAACCCTTGGGCCTGAGCCTGCTCCCCACTAATGAAATAGAAACTAACGGCCCAAGCCGCTAATAAAGCGAGGCCATTTCCTAAAAGGGGCTGGGGCGCGAGGTCTCCTGCTTTTTCCCCCAGGCCAATGAGCAACCCACCGCCACAGGCCACCGTAATGCCAAACATCGTCCCCCAGGTTAGCTTTTTGCCTTGCCAAAGGTACTGAATCACGGCTGTCCAAATCGGGGTTGTGGTCACCAAGGTTGTCGAAGCAACAATGGATGTGTAATTGAGGGAGCTAAACCAAAGGCCAAAATGGGCTGCCAAGCAAAATCCAGCCATAAGTCCCCAACCATAGGCTGAGAGGCGTTGCTGAGAATTGGGTTTAGAGATGCCAGACAAGTTCGGGCGTTGCCAGAGGTGGGCGAGCACTGGGGCCGTAGTTTTAATAAATTGTGGCAGTAATAGTAAAGCAGCAATCCCCAGACGGCCGGCTGCTAAAAAGATACTAAAGCCAATACCGCTTGTATAACTGGACTCAAGTCCCAAGGATGCGGTTGCGAGAGTGGCCCAACGGACTAAAATTGCCGCTGTGGAAACTGCAATGACCGCCAAGCCTAAGACCAGGCCCAGGACAACCCCCTTGGGATGATGGCTGCTCAGAGACACAATATTACACAACAGGAGCGCAGTTGTAAGATGAGTAAGAAAATTAAGTTAGACTAATTCTGGAAAAATCCCTTCGGCATCAAAAGCATCCATACTATTTCTGAAGCGGCAGCTACAGGCCTTCTGATTTGCGCCTTACCCTTTCGGAGTAATTTGCCTTTTCGGGGATTTGAGGGGCTATGCGGGGGAAAAGATAGCCCAACTAACCGAGATAATAACCTAACTGACTCCAAATGTGCAAGTCAAATCCTGCAAAAAATTTCAAGCCTGGAGATTATATAGGCTTACCGATTAGGGCTGTGGCTCCGAGAGCGTTCCTATCGCAAACAGTACTGATTTATGAGCAAATGAAAGGCTGTTTCCGACATAAGCTGATAATCATCAAGTATTCTCAAAAATGAAGACGGACTACCATGGCAGATGATCAGGTGAGATGACGGACTGGCAAAACATCTCAGATTGTTATGAGTCAAAACAGTCTCCGTAGCTCCGGATCTAAAATCTGTTACTACTGATTCATCTTCTCTAAAATAGCGACAGAAGAGGGCGAGGTACGGGTTAAATAGTTAAAGACCCAAAACTTGAACCAGGAATCCATGATCACGGGGACTGTAGCAATAAAACTATTATTAAAGGTGCGACTCTCTGGCAGCCCAAAATGAGAGGCAATCCCACCCAAAATAACTTCCCACCCTTCCGGTGAGTGATACCCCACAAATAAATCTGTGACAAGGATGACCAAAAAGACTTTAGTCGTGTCATTGAGAGAGGTAAACGTCCGCCCAAAAAACATCCGCAGGGCCTGGAGTTGTCGCCGTCCCCCATAAACCAAAAGAACAAAGGAAGCGAGGGAAATGATATCCGCAAAAATATTCTTCAGGCCATCTAAGGTGCGATACCCGGCCTGGCGATAGAGTTCTTCGGCTTTTTCCTTGAGTCTTGCTCGCATTTGATCCGTGGAAGAGGCGGGTACTAATCCTAAGATTTCGCCAATTTCTAGCTTTTCCTTATATTCAAAAAACTCTCGGCGAAAGTGTTCCCCCACCTCTTGACTAATTTCAGCCGGATTGGGATTGCGATTCCACCAGCCATCTAACAACGGCTCAAAGATCAGATTGCGGGTCGTAATTTGCACAACAAGGGGAACAATGACCAGAATTAGGAGCCAGCGAATGGCCGTAGCTTGTTGTCTGCGCAGAATGCGTAAATCTTGAACGACTTCCTGTTCATAGTCTGGGTTCAATTCTCGTCTGATTTGATTGGCTGTATCAATAAAGTTACCAATCAATAAAGAGCTTTGAGGTGGCTTGCGGCTATCGGTGGTTAAAGCAACAATTTCTCCACTGTTGGTAATCGGATCCGTAATTAAAGCATTATTGGCACTGGGCTTGGTGGACTTTAAGCCACTCTTGGTGAAGACCGGAGCTAGATTGTGATACTTACTGGCAACTGACTCAATAAAGGCTAACTTGGCGAGAATCTCCGTTTCTTGAGGATCGTTTTGGAGATTTTTAAACCGGCCAGTTAGCTGAAACTGACTGAGATTAAATTCGATAACATTGAGTTGTTGTTCCACCTTACTTTGTAAATACGCTGAGGCAGCTTTTCCCAGTTGAGGGTCAAAGCTCACGGCCTGGCCTTGAAAATGTTTATCTTCAATGTCCTTGAGGGCAATTGCACCTTGGTAGGCTTTTTCTAGACTACTCAGTTGCCACTGCTGTAACCACCGCTGCCACATAGGGGAAATCCAAGTTGAGATGAGGGATCAAAAATTACTCTCAGTCTAAGGCCCGTCCCTTCAATTGAATCGCAGATCGGTAAGGATTTGACCGGAACAGGCTAGAGTGATGGCAGATTTTGCTGTTGCCCTGCTCTGGATTGTAGAACTTTACTACACCTCCGGTAGGCTATTGCCAACGTTCGCAGATGTTACCCAAACTTACCCCCTGGTTGATGATGCTCAAGTCAAAAAAAAGCACCTGGATTGCTGCGGGCCTGGGACTAGTGGCCGTTGGGGGCATTGGGGTCGGAATTTGGTGGAGTCTGAAACAGCAAGAATCTCCCCAGGCCAGTACCAACACCTTTGCTGAAATCCTCCAGGCCCCAGAGCCAAACCAAATTGCCAGTCTGGAAAAACTCGCCGATCAAGGCCTACCGCTGCAACAGGCCCAGGCCCGGTATTTACTGGCGATCTCTGCCCTGGAAAAGAGTGACCCCAATGCCGCCCTTGACTGGTTAAAGGACTTAGAACAAAAAAATACACCCCTGACTGCCCCGATTTTGGTTCTACAAGCCCAGGCCTATGAAAAAGCCAATCAACCCACCCCAGCCAAAGCCACTTGGGAAAAGATAGTCCGCCAGTTTCCCCAAGAGCCGGAAGCTGCCCTCGCCCTGTTGGCGTTGAATCAACCCGACCAAGCCCTGGCCCAATTTCCCCAAGTCCCAGCCGTCGTGGAACTGGCCCAAAAACGCCTCCAGGCCAATCCCCGCCAACGGTCGCTGCTGGTGTTGATTGCAAAACATGGCCTGTTTTTAGAGAATTATCTTGAGATTCTGGATCAACTCACTAAATATTATTCCCAGGAACTTAAACCGGAAGATTGGGCGGCCATTGGCTTTGGTTATTGGGAAAACCTGTCTTACAAAAAAGCGGGCCGGGCCTATTTGCAAGCTCCCCCCACGGCATTTAATACCTATCGAGCGGGCCGAGCGTTGCAACTGGGCGATGAACGGAACCAAGCCATTACGACCTATCAACGGGTTGTCCAAAAATTTCCCAAGACAAAAGAAGCGGCCCTGGCCTGGTTACGTTTAGGTCGTTTGAGTGAGAGTAATGCCCAGGCCCTGCGCTATTTTCAACAGGCAATGACAACATCCAAGGCTGCTAAGACTTCTACTATTGCTGCTGATGCCCTCCTAGATCAAGCTGGCCGTCTGGAAAAAAGCGGGAATTTGGCCCAGGCTGCCCAGGCCCGAGAAACCTTATTAACTACCTATGCCACTACTCCGGCCGCCGCCCAACTGAGATGGCAACAGGCCCAACGGGATGCCCAAGCCGGAAATCTGGGGGAAGCGAGAACCTGGGCGCAATCTCTGCTCAAAAATAATCCCGATAGTGAACTGGCTCCAACTGCAGCCTTTTGGTTAGGGCAATGGGCAACGGATCAGCAACAACGGCAAAAAGATTGGCAGATTCTGACGGAAAAATATCCCTATTCCTATTACACTTGGCGGGCCTTGAGCCTTTTGGGTAAACCGGTTGGCACCTTTACCACGGTGCGGGGCCTCAATCCTCCAGTTGACCCGGAAAAACGGCAAATTTTACCCCTCAGTGCTGGCTCTCAAACCTTACAGGCTCTCTATGAAATGGGCCAATATGACCTGGCCTGGAGTCGCTGGCAATGGGAATTTCGGCATCGGGTTGAACCAACAGCGGCGGCCCAATTAACGGATGGCCTGGTACGGGTGGGGGTGGGGGATTATTTGGATGGGATTTTCATGCTGGAGAATCTGCAACAACGGGCCCGGACTGAACCCGCCACCGCCAAGTTTTTGACCCCCATGCTGAAAAATCCTGCCTATTGGTATGCGCTTTACCCCTTACCCTTTTGGTCACAAGTCCAGGCCTGGTCAGCAAAACGGCAGATAAACCCTCTTTTGGTGATGTCTTTAATTCGCCAAGAGTCGCGCTTTGAAGTCGGGATTCAGTCGGTTGTGGGAGCCACGGGGTTAATGCAAGTCATGCCTGATACCGCGGCCTGGATTGCCCCCCAAATTGGTCTGACATCCTATCGGTTGGACAATGTGGAGGACAGTCTCAACCTGGGAACTTGGTACTTTGCCCACACCCATGACCTCCATGACCAAAATACCCTCCTGGCCTTAGCGAGCTACAATGCCGGGCCGGGAAACGTGGCAGATTGGCTCCAGCGATTTGGCTACAAGGATCCGGATCAGTTTATTGAGCAAATTCCTTTTCCCGAAACCTATGGCTATGTCAAGTCTATTTTGGGTAACTATTGGAACTATCTCCGGCTCTACAGTCCTCAGTCTCCCCTCTAGGCAGATTAAATCGGTTTGACTCAATTCAAAAGTTTGTCCCTCTGGCGTTATACAGACTGTTCTGAGAGAGTAGAAATCTTAAAAAGACTGTCCAGAGAGCATTTCCTGACTTGTCCCCATCTAGCCCTCAATGAGTAGCACGATAGTTTTGCCCATTCTGGCGGTGACTGTTTTTACCAATGAGGGTAGTATAGCGATCAGGACAATTCATGTTCCTATGATGCAATGCCAATTTCTAAGATGACTGGGGCATGATCACTAGGTTTTTCCAGTTTGCGCGGGGCCGAGTCAATGACACAATTCTGGGCCTGGGCATAAAGTCCCGCCGTGAGATAGTGATGATCAATCCGCCAACCCCGATTACCCCGAAACGCGCCGGTGCGATAGTCCCACCAACTGTAATGGCCCGTTTCTGGGGTGAATTTCCGAAAACCATCCTGAAAGCCCAAGGCAGCTATTTGCTCTAAGGCTTCTCGCTCTGGATCGGTAGCCATAATGTGGGTTTCTCGCCCTTGGGGATCGTGAATGTCAATATCCTCTGGGGCAATGTTAAAGTCACCACAGATAATCATTTCCTCCGCTGCATTGGCTTGTAACGTGGCGATGTAGGTTCTTAGCGTCGCTAACCAGGCCAGTTTGTAGTGATATTTATCCGTCCCCATTGCCAAACCATTGGGAATATAGACATTAATCACCCTAATATTGGGCGCAATGATCCCCGTAATCAACCGTTTTTGAGTCTCTAAGTCGCCAACATCACCCAAGACGGGACTAAATCCAGTGGAGATTTCGGTCACTGGCTCACGACTGAGGATCGCCACGCCGTTGTAGGCTTTTTGTCCAGAAATATAAACGTGATAGCCTAAATCTGTCAGCGGGGCCTGGGGAAAGAGTTCATCCACCACTTTGGTTTCTTGCACACAGAGAACATCGACTGGATTGGCCTGCAACCACTGGCAAACCTGATCCAAGCGTGTCCGAATTGAGTTGACATTCCAAGTGGCAATTTTCATAAATCGAGTTTTGCTGGTTTTAGACTGGTGGATGAAAGTAAAAGGCTGTGCCCAAAATGGCATAGGTCGCCAATAATAACGCGCCTTCTAACCAATTGGAACGGCCATCAAGACTAATTAAATTAGCGACAACAACGGCAATGATCACCGCTACCACTTCAAAGGGGTTAAAGTTCAAATCCATCGGTTGGCCAATGGCCTGGCCCACTAGAACCAGAATCGGTGCCACTAGCAGCGCCACTAACAAGCTCGACCCCATCGCCACAGAAACGGCCAAATCCATATTGTTTTTCATCGCCACCCGCACCGAAGTGACATATTCCGCTGCTCCACCCACCAACGGCAATAAAATCACCCCCGTAAAGAGAGGTGTGAGACCCAAGCCTGAGGTGGCTTCCTCGACAACCCCAACAAAAATTTCTGACTCAAAGGCAACTCCAATGGTGGCAATCACTAAAACAGAGACCCAGAGCACCAAGTTGGGTTTATGACTGGGTTCCACTTCCCCTTCCAAATCCACTTGGCTGACATCGTAAAGGTAGCTATGAGTCTTGAGGGAGAACAGCAAGGTGAGGGCATAGACGACAATCAGAACCACAGCCGTGACGATGGATAGATGACCAATGGCAGCATCTGTCACCCCTTTAGATGTAAAAATAACCATCGCCGGGAGCAAAATTGCCGAAACCGCGACTGTCATTGAGGAGCCATTCACCCGCGCCACCACGGGGGCAAATTCCTGTTCCTTAAATCGCAAGCCGCCCAGAAACATGGATAGGCCCATCACTAAGAGCAAGTTGCTGACAATTGTGCCGGTAATACTGGCTTTGACAATATCCACCAGGCCCGAGCGCAAGGCCACCAAGGCAATAATTAACTCTGTCGCATTGCCAAACACCGCATTCAATAATCCACCAATGGTGGGCCCCGTTGCCAAAGCGACTTCTTCCGTAGCCGTACTCAGCCAAATCGCCAAGGGAATGATCCCCAATGCGGAGGTAAAAAAGATTGTCAAGGTATCCCAGTGCAAATAGTCCGCCGCAATAGATATTGGAATAAAAATCAGAAAACCCACGGAAATCAACTGTTTTAGCTTCATAGGGGGCCGTGCCTTGGGGATTTATCCAAAATCGTTATGACTATGATATGGTGTAAATAAGAGATGTAACTGAATGTAACAATCCTACCTTTGTTCAGTGCCTCATCACAGTTCATGACGCTGTTTTCGTAATAATTTAGGAGCGTATTCCATGGCAGAAGGTTGTTTACAAGTTGGGCAGTTAGCCCCAGACTTTAATGCTACGGCTGTTTTTGATCAAGAGTTTAAGGATGTCAAACTCTCTGACTACCGGGGCAAATATGTGGTTCTGTTTTTCTACCCCTTAGATTTCACCTTTGTTTGCCCGACTGAAATTATTGCCTTTAGTGATCGTTACAGCGAGTTTTCGGGCATCAATACGGAAATTTTGGGTGTGTCCGTAGATAGCCAATTTTCTCACCTGGCCTGGACGCAAAGTGACCGGAAAGCGGGGGGTGTTGGTGAGTTGAACTATCCCTTAGTCTCTGACCTGAAAAAAGAAATCAGCACGGCTTACAATGTCTTGACCGAAGAAGGAGTGGCCCTGCGTGGGTTATTTATCGTTGACAAAGAAGGGATTATCCAACACGCCACGATCAATAACTTGGGCTTTGGTCGGAGTGTAGATGAAACTTTGCGGGTGTTGCAGGCAATTCAATACGTTCAATCTCACCCGGATGAAGTGTGTCCCGCCGGTTGGCAGCCTGGGGAGAAAACCATGAACCCCGATCCCGTCAAGTCCAAAGTTTATTTTGAAGCAGTAGGTTAATTCCCTTCTCTTTTAATCAACGAATGAGATTTAAGACTGCTTGGTTGAGGCTAGGCAGTTTTTTTGTTTTCAATTTACAAGATTAGGACAGGCCAGACATAGCAATCCCATCTGGTTATAGAACCTCTTAATGCTGGAAATTCTGTTATGTCAAGGTTCTACCGTTTGGAAGTCAAAAAGAATTGCTGTAGTAGTAACCGTTTAAACCGAATATGGAAAAATTTCTTTTAATCACAGTCTGTATAGCAAGATACATGGGTTCCTAGAAACTGATTTTTGACATATTGACAGCTATGGATGGATATGGCACGATCCATAAACAAATTCATATAAAGTCTGCAATTCTGAAACAACATCATCGAACTACTTAGATACACATAACTATAACTAGCTTGGATTAGAAATATCTTTAGCTTTCTTCGATATTTACCTAGTTAATAGATTAACACTAACAGGATTCATCAAAGGGACTTGATTCATATTCTATGTTTAAGGATAATCCTGATGAGTATCTCTAAGGACTACAAGGAAGATCAGTCTGTGACTCCGCCGGAGGGTCAGAAGTTAGCAGTTCCTCGTCAGCTAATTCAGATTGTCGGGGCAAAAATCAATCGTTTTTTCCGGATAATTATTTTTTTTCTAAAACCAATTATTGGTTATCGAGATTTTCCTATAGAGTCTCACCTGCCTTCTGTAGGAGCTTCCGTTAATTCGGCAGTGCCGCGTTTTCGGGTGGAGAAGGTTGTGCAACGGCTGATAGAGGCTCATGGCCCGACAACCATCAAGGTTCGAGAAAGGCCAGTTTCTTGCAAGCATAGTCACTTTATCTGTTATGACGCAACTGGGAATTACATTGGCCGAGTTGGCGGCCGGCCGGGCAGACGGTATTGGGAGGATTCAAGTGGCTGGAAACACTACTAACTCTCTAATCTGTTTCGGGTATGAGGTGAGGTCTAGCCACTTTCCAGTAGCGAGAGAACCGTTTTAGATCCGTGTTGGCAGGAATTTCCACAAACTCTGGGGATGGAATAATTTTGACGGGGACGGTTAAACTTTGACAAATTTGGGTAAATCGGGGGCTGGGGCTAGGGCTGGTGAGAACTTGGCTTGCTTGATGTTGGGCAATAAACTGAGTTAGTTCTTGAGTGACATGACCACGGCGAATTTCTACGGGAAGTTCCAAGAGGCATTCATAGATAAAAACGAGGCGTTTGAAACTAATCCCCCAGGCCTGGAGGAGGTCATCATCCCAAACCCAAACTGCGGGTCGATCCGGATACTGTGACCAGGTGGGCTGAGTTGGGCTGAGATTATCGCCATGTATCCAAATGACAGATTGATCCACAAGGGCAGATTAAGTGAAGTGTCCAAATCAAACTTTAGCAGTATTGACTGATATCCTCGCCACATTCATCCGCCAAGAAACATAAGGCTCGGAAGCGCAAGACCATCAATTGCTCATAGAAGGGGTTGAGATGGCACAGGGCCGGAATGTGAAACTGCCAGGGGCCAATTTTGACATCCCGTTCAAAGGGGCATTGGGCGGGAATCCACCGACATAACCAATGGGCCCGACGGGTATGACGCACTTCAATGGACTCTAACCAGGCCTGGAAACGCTGAAACAGCACTTTGAGAAATTTTGGAGACTTTGGAGGCGATTGACGTGGAGACATTGGCTCTCCTTGAAAGACATGACTAAACATACGAACGATTACTCCCGCGCAATACAGCTTGAAAGCAAAGAAAGGTGAAAATGGAAAAAAACTTTAAGTTAACCGTCAAATACACATTAAAAGAGAGGGCATGAATGACAAAATAGCAAGAAAATGTTAATTGAACATGAATAATTAAAGAGGTTCTGGCAATCGCTAGGCAGAGTTTATGACTTGAGTAAAACTAGGTAAATCAAGGAATTTTAACTCCAATGAGTCGCTCTATCTCTGTCTTAACGCAACCGTTAGTCTAGCACATCAGTAGATATGCGGAAGTTAATATATTTTCGGAATAAAACAGATTTATGAGACTGTTGAAGCAGATTCTCAGGTTAGTTAGGCATCTATAGGGAGAATGTCAAGCGTTTAGTATCATAGGCTACTAATAATGCCTAAATCCTTGATAAACCATGGGAAATCAGTCTAGAAGCTTGCGTAAAATCAAACAGTTTTGAGAGCCGATGCGCTGATACTCTAATTCACTCGCAATGTTTTGTAATAATTTTAAGCCGCGCCCACCATCCTGGTCTGGGGAAATTTGCTCCGGCAGCGTGGCCAGTTTTTCTTCGAGATTAAATGTGGGCCCGTGATCCCAGACTTTCAGTTCTACGGCAGTGGCGGTTCCTTGGAGTTCAATCAAGACAGGCGGCGGCTCTGGGTTATGGTGATGGGCATGGCGCACCGCATTGGTAAAGGCTTCAGCGAGGGCTAATTCCAGTTGGAGCCAAATCGTTTTCTGTACCCATTCCGGGCGGGCCTGGGCAAACCAGCCTAAGACTTGATCCAGTTGTGCTAAGTCACTGGGTACTTCAAGGGATTGTTCGATGGGCACGGGCATCCTACTCAGCCGAAGAAATACCTTTATTTTGCCATTCTCCTTCAATCCTCACTAGAGGCACAGCCCCAAGTTGCCATCAGTGCAGCTACAGATAGAATTTTCGGAATAAAAATGAAGCCTAGAAGTTACCTGATCCCTAGCGAACACCCGCCGGAATTGGGATGGGTAGGGCCGTTTCATTGGCTAACACCTTATCAATTAGGCCATACTCTTTTGCTTCATCAGGGGTCATATAGAGCAGTCGATCCATGTCCTTCGTGATCCGCTCTGGGGTTTGGCCGGTGTTACGGGAGAGAATTTCCACCATGGTTTGCTTGTTGGCGAGAACTTCCCTGGCCCGGATTTGAATGTCGGTGGCCTGGCCGCGGGCATAGCTTTTGGTTTGATGCATGACAATGGTGGCGTGAGCTAAACTGGCTCGATAGCCTTTAGTGCCAGCAGAAAGTAGAAGGGCTGCCATTCCCATGGCCTGGCCAAGGCAAATTGTATGGACTGGGGGCTTAATGTAGTTAATGGTGTCACAAATCGCAAAGGCTTCGGTTTCAAAACCAACGGGTTCACCATCGTAGCGAGAGGTTCCGGTGGAGTTGATATAGATGCGGATTGGTTTTTCGGGATCGTCGTACTGGAGGAATAGGAGTTGGGCCACCAAAAGCTCAGTTACGGCCGGGACTAGAGGCATTCCCAAATAGACGATCCGTTCTTTAAGCAGTAAAGAGGGCAGATCAGGAGGGGGAGTGCGATAGTAAGCATCACCGTAGTAGGGAGATTGAGCAGATTCAATCGGCAACCGCATGGCAGACACAGCAACAAATGGTTATCTTTTCTTTAGTCTAGTCCCTTTGGTATTAAAAGGGGGATGGGGGATCAGGAATACCATGGCTCGGTTTTTTCCAAGAGACAAGAGCCAACAAAGACCTGGGAATTGCTAACGTGATCCTAGAGAATCAGCAGTATAAGAGCCAAAGGAATCCTCTATGTTTCTGGTCACAGGTGCAAGTGGGCCGTTAGGGCGGCGGGTTGTCCAGCGATTATGCGCCCAAAATATTCCGGTGCGGGCTTTTGTCCGGCTGAGTTCCGATTATGACCAACTCCGGCAATGGGGGGCGGATATTTACATTGGTGATGTGCAAAATCAACGGGATTTGGTCAAGGCGGCCCAAGGGGTGCGGTATATCATCGCCTGTCATGCCAGCAAGATTAGTAGCGGTCAACATTTAGCGGTAGATTATCGCAGTAGCATTGAGTTGATTGACATTGCCAAAGCCATTGGCCTGGAACATTTCACCTATATTTCCGCCCTCGCCGTGACGGCCGACCGCCAAGATTCTCCCCTGCTGAAGGCTAAATGGGAAGTTGAAAATCATCTCCAGGCCAGCGGCTTGAATTACACCATCTTGCGACCGGCCACCCTCATGTCTAGCTTGATTCCCTTGGCGGTGCGCTTTCAACAAACGGGTGTGTATTTACTCTTAGGCAACCCAGAGCATCGCATTGGTTTAGTCAGTACGGATGATTTAGCTAAAATTGCCCTCGCCGCCCCCCAAACCCCCGCAGCCTATAAACAAACCTTTGCCGTTGCCAGTTCCCAAGTACTTTATCGTCAAGATGTCCCTCAGATATTTGGGCGATTTTTTAATAAGCAGCCGATCACGATTAATGTGCCCCAAGGGGCTGTAGATGGGGCCTGGACCATGTTGGGACTGTTCAATGCCGATATTAAAAACGAGCTAGGTACACTCCGCACCCTCTTAGGCCATGAATGCTATGGTCAGCCCCAAGAGATTGAACGGATGGAGCAAACTTTTGGCCTGGGGAGTGAAAACTTAGAAACCTTTTTAAGCCGCTACTTTAACCAAATTGAGGCCTATGATTAATCATGGTTTGAAGCTGTTTAATCCCGGAACAGTCAGGGCTACATTGGCGTTGGTGAGCATTTGAGGAAATTGGGGTAAAACCCGCTGACATTGATGGATAAAAGTATCCAACCAGGCCTGGAGTTGGGTCAATTGTTCCGGCGTTAGAAAATAATCATCAGCCCCTCGGTATTGAATTTCGGCATGGCTCGCTAGTTCATAATCCACAAACCAACTGCTGTGGGGACGACTCGATTGCCAGTAGTTGCGGGTAATTAGATCTCCGAGGTACTTTTTAGCCACCCGACTGACTTGATTGAGACTGGCAACGGCCTGGGACAGCGTCACATTTGCGGCTGTGTATTGATCAATCAGGGCAACGACCGTTGGAGGACTTGGCAGAGGATTTGTGACCGGATCAACCAGGCCCAACAGACTCCATAACTTACGTTCCAACTGCTCCACATGGCCCCGATAGCCTGGCCCCAATTGACTGAATGATTGATGTAGCCGCACCAATAGGTCTAATTCTGCCGCCTTATTTTCTGAGAGGGCTGCAAAATCCACCAACTCTTCCACAAACTGGGAGTTCTGGGAGTCTGTTCCGCTCAATGGTTCCGCAATTAACCCCAAGGCCACAGCTTGATCTTGGATCAGTCGGCGAACATAGTAGCGGGTCATCGGTGTTATGGGCATAGTGACTCCAGGCCTGGGAGTGAGAACAGCAAAAAGAGAAGCTTCCGCAGAAACTTAATTTAGGTTGACAAATTGTCTAGGGTCATCATAACAAGCCTCAATGGGGATCATTGAATTCCTGAGAAAAACACAGCCATTTCCGTAAAATTACTTAATTTTTAAATCAGAGGGTTATTGTTCCTTAGCGCAGACTACTCAGGGTATGCCGCCAGGCCAGATCTTGCCCCAAAATCCCCAAGGCCCGGCGCTCAGTGTCATTAAATATTGGCATTAAGGTTTGGACAATTTGCCGGACAATTTCGGTTGCCAATGGCCCCCCGGCCCGGAGCAGATGGGCATAGTAGCTGAACTGAGCATTTCCCGCCGGATTTTGGTGAAAAGCAGCCAACTCGGTCGGGGTCAAACTAGACACTGGGGTATTGATGGGGACAACCGTTGGCGGGACACCCTGCTGCCCAAATTGAACCTCTACCCCTGAAGCATCACGGCTGACAAGACTCCCAATTAGTACGGCTGACAGTAAAACGCGGGTTTCCTGGAGTAAATCTGGAGTAAAAACTGGGTCTGGGTCTGGGTTGAGCCTGGGGCCAGCTTGATTAAACTGGGGGTTAAATAATTGGGTGTTGTAAATAACCCCGACGGCCCAATGGCGCAATTCATCTTCAAATTTGACAAAACTACCCAGGCCATAGTCTTCCGGTTGGGGTGGTAATGCCACATCTAGGGCATCATCCAACTGCACTACATAATCCCAGTGGGAATTGGATTTAACGACTTTACCTAAGCGCATGACCAGACAGTTGGCTAAAAGGATAACCCCAGTTTAAGCCCCAAAACCCCATGCACAAACAGTAAGCCCAAGGCCGCACTACCAATATAGGCATGAGATGTCCGTAACCAGGCCTGGCCACCGCCAAATTTAGTTAAGGAAATCACGCCATTTAAGCCCAAAATCCCAATCGCCGCTGAACCTGTCCAAAAGTGGGGACTTTCAAGAATTGGATGCTGGGCCATAACCAAAGATAAGAGACCCCCGCTGTAGCCCATGACAATAAACAAAAACATGAACGGGGCCAGTTTTTTATGGTCAGCCCGACTTTTCTGGGCCTGGTTCGGATCTGGGGATAACCGCCCTTGCCAGCCACTTAGGCCAACGTAACTCCCCATAAAGACGACTACAATGCCCATCATTAAGGGGTGGCCCCAATGAGTGATAAATTCCGGTAAATTCAAACTGCGAAAATAGGCGGCAAGGGGTTCTAGATAGGGGGTTAAGGCTTCTTGGAGAGTCGTCAATTCAAAGCGCATCGTGTTCGTCCTTGGGTGATGAATCGGTGGATGGGGTCTCAAAAAAACGGGGCCTGGGCCTAAGCCTCCACTTTGACCCCACGCCAAAACGCAACATAGCCTTTGATGTTGGCCGCAGCAGACTTGGGATCGGGATAATACCAGGCCGCGTCTTTATTCACTTGACCATTCACAACCAGGTTGTAATAACTGGCAACCCCCTTCCAAGGACAGGTGGTATGGGTTGGGCTATCGGTAAAAAAATCGGACTTGAGCGCATCAGGGGGAAAATATTGATTTCCTTCTACAACTTCACATTGATCGCTTTCGGCAATCACGGTTCCATTCCAAACAGCACGGGGCATAGATTTAGGCGTTAACGCAACGTTACTGATCTTAAATCTTTTTTACATTTTCCGGGTATTGAACCTCCAGCGACTCATTTAGGTTGTTCACGGCCGGCACATCCCTAGGGAGAGACTTTCTAGCTCGTTTGATTCCGTTTTAGTTCTTGGTCAAGGAGTTGCCAATAGGTTTTCTCCAGGCCGGGGGTCATCACATTATCTTCAATGCCATAACCAAGGCTTGTCCAAGTGGTGGATAAGAGTGCGAGGACTTGTTGAATATGTCCCTCTCGGAGTAATTTTGGAATATCTGCCCCCCAGGCCTGGGTATCGGTTAACCAGCGATAGACCACTTGATCTTGATATTCAGGGGCAAAGTTGTAGTCAGACCAGAGCCAATTGGGAGGGACTGGGTGATAGTGGGCCGCTTTTTCATCCCAGGTGGAGGTTAAAAACTGATAGCGACCGGCCGCAGTGGTACATTGCCCTTGATTGGGGCCCCACAGAATAGGTAAACACCGATCCGGGTGCTGGCTGAGGTCTTGGACATGATCGCCCCCATAGAGAAGGGTATAAGGACTAGGATCATTGGCTTCACTGACTGAAATGGTTCGCATCAAGGCCCGCACATAGGGATCTCCCCCCCGCATTGCCAAAGGGGCCACGTCCCCCGGTTGCCATTTTCGCCAAAAGGCCTGTACTCGCGTCCAATCCGGTTGGCCAGCAATCAGCACTCCCATAGCGATAATCACCAGGCCTGGCCAAAGTTTAAACAGCAACCATCCAGATCGCTTTTGTACAGACAGTGACATAGGTTGAATTATCCAGTTAAACCTGAGCAAACAGTTCACTCAAAGGGGCCACAACCGCATCAGGGCGAGTTACGACCTCTAAAACCTTATTGTGGGCTGACGGGGCAAACAGAGACTCAATGCAGATTTCAGCCACTTGGGCCCGGGGAATGCTGCCTTCAAAGAGGGTATCAGCTTTAGCAATCACAGGGGGCAGTTGAGTATTTTCTTCCTTCAGGCCACCCGGACGAACGATGGTGTAGGTCAAACCACTGGCCTGGAGATACTGTTCTGCCTGTTGTTTCCAATAGAGAATCAGCCAAAATAAATTCAGAGGATGAAAAAATTGGGAGACACAAAGGGACGAAACTAAGACAACGTGTTGAACCTGCTGTTGTTTGGCGACTTCGACCAGGTTTTTGATGCCTTCATAGTCCACGAGGTAGGGTTCTAAGGGATTAAAGCTCGGAGTCGCCCCAGTCGCACAAATAATTCGGTCACAATCTCCAACCGCAGCAGCGAGGGTGGCCGGTTCTAAAACATTACCGACTCTAATTTCTGTCCCTGTGGGCAAAATTTTCTCAGCTTTGACCGCATCTCGCACTAGGGCCACCACAGGAATCTGCCGTTGCTGGAGTTGTTCGACAATCCGACTACCTGTGCGACCTGTTGCTCCGACTACCAAAACCTTCATCGTTTTGCTTGCCCAGTGATTGACTTCCCCATTCTGCCAAAGCTGACGGGTTTGAACAAGGAACTCCCAAGAACTGGCGACAAAATCCTGGCTAGCTAAAGATAATGTCTCGGCCGGGCTAGGCTCAGCACCGCCACACCATAGACGCGAATCCCAGCCCGATTGAGGGTTGCCTTAGCGGCTTGAATTGTTGAGCCACTTGTATAAATGTCATCTAAAAGTAAAACAAACTGGTTGCGTTGAATCCCACTCCCTAACGCGAAGGCATTTTTCATCATTTCTGCCCGTTGTTGATCGTTCAATTGGTGCATGGCTTCTGTGGCTTGACGGCGAATTAAACCATGGGGAGCTAAGGGTAAATTGGTATAGCGACAAAAGCTCTGGGCTACCAACTCGGCCTGGTTAAATCCACGCTCTTGTAACCGGTCTGGATGCAGGGGAATGGGGACAACAATTAAGGGGGGTAACTGCTTGAGTTTGAGATCTACCCAGGCCTGGCCGAGCCAAATTCCCAAGGGTTGCGCCATCCGCAGAGATTTATCGTATTTCAGCCTAAAAATAGCTTGTCTAAGGATTGGATTGTAATCTCCCCAGGCCAAGATGGGTAATGTGTTTTGAGTCTTATTCCAGATCGTTTGGGGAGTCGGAAGCTGAGCGGCCTGGATTTTTTGATAACAGGACTGGCATAAACCGTGAATTTGTCTTTGATTTTTCTTGCTTTTACCGCAAAAGGCACAGGGATACCGAGTAATTAGGCCAAGAAGTCCAGCCCCAAGATTTGTCAGCCAGGATTTTATCTGATTGAACCAGGTCACTAGAGTTAAGGGCTTAAGTGAGTATTACTGATTCTGCTGTTGTTGCCATTTTGCATATAAATCCGGTCGGCGGGCCTGGGTGCGTTGGAGTTGTTGTTGGGTGCGCCACTTTGTAATTTCTCCATGATGACCAGACAATAAAATATCGGGAACTGCTAAATCTCGAAATACAGCGGGGCGAGTGTAATGGGGATAGTCCAATAGGCCCGCACTAAAACTATCTTGCGCTAAGGATTCTGTTTTGCCCACCGTTCCTGGCAGTAAGCGAATCACCCCATTGAGGATTGTTAAGGCGGGAATTTCACCACAGGTCAAGACAAAATCCCCCAGGGAAATCTCTTGGGTGACTAAATTTTCCACAACTCGCTCATCTACACCTTCATAATGTCCGCATAAAATCACTAATTGTTGATAGTTATTGGCCCAGGCCTGGAGATGGTCTTGCTTTAACGGCTCGCCTTGGGGGGTGACATAGATAATTGCGCGCGTCTGGCAGATGGGTAAGGATTCAACCGCAGCAAACAAGGGTTCCGGTTTTAAGACCATACCTACGCCGCCGCCGAAGGGTTCATCATCGACCTTATGGTGCTTATCAGTGGTAAAGTCGCGGGGATTGGTGAAATAAACTTCGGCAATCTGTTTTGCTAGGGCCTTGCCAATTAAACCGGATTGCAGCGGCGACTCGAAAAACTCAGGAAATAAGGTAATGACATCAAAGCGCATTGAAACCAGCCTGAATCGAATTAAAATAAGTCATTAGCCGACCGGAATATCTTGACGTAAATAGGCTTGAATAAAGTTTTCTAACTCTCCATTCATGACATCAGTAATGGCCGTCGTTTCCAAATTTGTCCGTAAATCCTTAACCAGTTGATAGGGGTGAAACACATAGTTACGAATTTGATTGCCCCAGGCCGCTTCAACCATATCTCCGCGAATATCGGCAATTTCCTTGGCTTTTTGCTCTTGGGCAATAATCAATAATTTGGCTTTGAGGATGGCCATGGCCTTTTCTTTATTTTGCAGTTGCGATCGTTCTTGGGTACAGCGCACGGCCAGGCCTGTGGGAATGTGTAAAATCCGCACTGCTGTTTCTACCTTATTAACGTTTTGGCCGCCTTTTCCTCCCGAACGTGTTGTCGTAATTTCTAAATCTTTATCGGGAATATCAAGGGTAACACTATGATCAATTTGGGGCATGATCTCGACTCCGGCAAAACTGGTCTGACGCTTGCCATTGGCATTAAACGGCGAAATTCTAACTAAGCGATGGGTTCCTTTTTCCGAACGCAAATAACCATAGGCATAACGGCCGGAGATCTCCAACGTCGCTGATTTAATCCCTGCCTCATCCCCTTCTGACAGTTCTGCTAAATGGAGTTGATAGCCTTGCCGCTCGCCCCAACGGGTGTACATTCGCAACAGCATCTCCGCCCAGTCCTGCGCGTCTGTTCCCCCAGCCCCAGCATTGATGGTTAAAACCGCCCCATTTTTGTCATAGGGGCCACTTAACAGTTGCTCCAGTTCCCACCGATCCAGTTGCTGGCCAATATCCGTGAGTTGGGCCATGGCTTCCTGGTAGAGAGATTCATCAAACTCCAACTCCAGAAGTTCCAAAGCTGTACACGCATCCCCCAGGCCGGCTTGCCATTTGTGCAGTTGCTCCAGTTGAAACTTGGCATCCGTTAAATCTTGAAGTGTTGCCTGGGCCTGGGTTTGATCATCCCAAAAGTCCGCTTGGGCCGCAATCTGTTCTAAGTCTTGAATTTTAGCAGTTAGGGCAGGGAGGTCAAAGATAGTCCTGGGCTTTTGCCAGGCACGAGGTGAGCCAATTTAGGTCTCGCTTGAGGATGGACAAATCTAACATGAGCCGACTTAATCCCAATGGTTATACGTTATAGTAAGACTCTGATTTTAGCGTCTTGTGGATCCGAAAATGTCCAAATTGGACTGATCCAATCATTAAGTTGTCAGACATTCTTTCTCTCAATACCCCTAACAGATAACCCTACCTGAGGCTTAATTCATCTCCTTCATGCTGATCATCTGTAAATTATGATGATTTTCTTGATAGGTTACTGCCAGTCGGTTCTTTGCAGAGTAGATATTTAAATATACCTCCAGGCCTTTTTGTATTCATGAGGAATCTCTACAAATCTGAACACCCGATCGGATATGCGATTATTTCAACTAGATAATATCCAAATCCAACTCATAACGGTTTATCAATCCTTTTGGGTCACTACAGTGAGTTGATCCTTCATTCATATCGTTTCATAACCACCACAAGCTCGCCAGATTTTAAGTTCTAACAGCCAAAATTGACTAGGTTCAGGGCGATGAGGTAGGCTCCCCAAGAGTATCTACGGATGGTTTGAGGATTTAACCTTTTTATACAGTTACCATGAATCTAAAGCCGATAGTCCCAGGCCTGGCAAAAAATAACCGAGAAGGATGGTGAATCTGGCCTCAGGGATTAACGGTGATCGTTGCCGCTAGTTGATCCCAATGATTAGAGCGTTATGCAAGCCAAGGTTTTGCCCCACATTACCCAGTCCCTCACTTGTTTATGGTCATCCCAGGCCTGGCCTGAACCCCTCGATATTGCCTTAGATAACCTAGGAACTGCCTTGGATGTGGATCGAGTCCGCCTTTGGCAAGTCCAGCAAACCTCTGGATATTCCCATAATTGGCTCTCTTTACTTGCAGCCTGGCCCAAATCTCCCCTAGAAGCATCTGCCTTAGCCTTGGTCAGCCCTTTAGCCAGTTTTAGTCATTGGTTAAGTCGTTTGCAGGCCGGTCACAGTCTCCAGGCCAGGGTCGGGGAACTTTCAACCGCCGAGCAGCAGTGGTTTCAGGAATTGGGAATTGCTTCAGTTCTAGTCATGCCAGTCAACATAGGTGCGGGCCTGGGGGCCATTTTGACCTTAGAGTACACCCAGCAGGAATATTATTGGCCTGAAGAAACAGTTAACCTCCTCTATCACTTCACCCAACCCCTAGGAGTCGCCCTGCATTATCACCAGACCAAGCAACTGAGTTATGCCCCCCCCGCCCAACCCTATGATCAACGTCTCGTTCAACTGGCCCAGCGTAAGCCCCTCCACCACGGGAACTTAGAATTAGCCCTCCAGGATATTTCTCGCACCGCTGCCCAAACCCTTGAGGTGGAGCGTACCGGTATTTGGTTTTACAGCACCCAACGGCAACAAGTCCGCTGCATCATTTTGTACCAATCCAGTCAAGACCAGTTTAGTCAGGGCTTGGAACTGGCAGCAGCAGATTATCCCGACTATTTCGCCGCACTCCAAGAACAGCGCACCATCGCCGCCCACCAGGCCGAGTTAGACCCACGCACCCACGAATTTGCCCCCCATTACTTACGCCCCCTCGGGATTACCTCTATGCTAGATGCCCCCATTTGGGTTGAGGGGGAGATGATTGGGGTCGTCTGTCATGAACATATTGGCCCCCCGCGGCAGTGGACGATTGGGGAACAGCAGTTTGCCGCAGCCATTGCCGATTTAGTCTCCTTAGCGATTGAATCCCGCGACCGTCACCAGGCCCTTGCGGATCTCCAAGCCAGCGAAGAACGGCTCCAATGCTTTTTCCAGGCCACGACCGAAGCGGTAGTGTTTCACGAACATGGGCGAATTGTCGATCTTAACCAGGCCGCAGAGCGGATGTTTGGCTATTCGTCCCAGGAATTGATTGGCACCTCTGTTTTAGATTTGGCTGATGCAAGTTCCCGAGAGTTGATTCGTCAGCGTTTACAAGAACCCTCGGATCAACTGATTGAGGCAGTCGGGCGCAAGAAAACGGGTGAGACCTTTATTGGGGAACTCCAAGGACGGGCAATCCGGTATCAAGGGCGGGCAATGCGAGTAGTGAGTTTACGGGATATTACCCAACGTAAGCAGGCAGAAATAGAGTTACGGCTGGCGGATCAACGGGAAAAACTATTAGGGGAAATTGCCCTCCGGATTCGCCAATCTCTTGAACTAGAGGATATTCTCAGCACCACCGTTTTAGAGGTTCGACAAAGCCTCCATGTGGATCGGGTCTTCATTGCCTATCTGGATGGAACTGCCCAACAGGCCCAAACCGTAGCCGCAGCAATTTCCACCGAATGGCAGGCGGGAATTGAGGCGATTTTCCAAGACCCAGATTATTTACAGACCCTATTTTCCTTGGGTGATTGTCCCCAGGCCTGGACTTGTCAGACTGACCATGAACCAACCGCCCCTGTTTTGGCCCGCTATCACATCCAATCCACCCTGGCCGTCCCCATTCCTCAAACTGTTAATGTGCGCTATCCCACCCAGCATTTGCCCCCCAAAGTTGTCCTCGTGCTGCATCAATGCGCCGGGCCACGGGATTGGAAAATCTTTGAATGGCAACTCCTTGAACAATTGGCCACCCAAGTTGCGATTGCCTTACAGCAGGCCAGTCTTTATCAACAATTAGCTGCCCTCAACGCCAATTTGGAATATCAAGTCCAAGAACGCACCCAGCAACTGGAACAAAAAATGCTGGAACTCGCAGAACTCAATCGTCTCAAGGATGTCTTTCTCCATGCCGTCTCCCATGATTTACGCACCCCAGTCATGGGAACCCTGATGGTTTTGAATCACTTGCTCCCCGCCGATGAAACAACAGCCCCGGTCACTGTCCCCCGGCATATTTGGAGCCGCATGATTAGCAGTCACAATCGTCAACTCACCCTGATTGATTCCCTTTTGGATATTCATACCAGCGAAGATAACGGACTGTCTCTACAACAAATACCCCAGGCCCTGGATCAGTTAATTGAGAACACCTTGGCTGATTTAGTCTTACTTCTCGATAAAAATCAAACCCACTTGGATAATGCCGTTCCCACTGATTTACCCTTGATTTGGATTGATCCGGGACAACTGCAACGAGTCTTTGAAAACTTAATCACCAATGCCCTCAAACATAATCCCCCCGGCCTAAAACTGTCTCTGCGGGCTCGGGTTGTTGAATCTGAAGCGACTTCCAGTCAGCCGATGGTTTTATGTACCGTCCAAGATAATGGCCTGGGAATTCACCCGGAACAACAAGAGCATCTTTTTGATTTGTACTATCAAGGCAAGCAATCTCGA
Source organism: Synechococcus sp. PCC 6312 (assembly GCF_000316685.1). Taxonomy (NCBI): domain Bacteria; kingdom Bacillati; phylum Cyanobacteriota; class Cyanophyceae; order Synechococcales; family Synechococcaceae; genus Synechococcus; species Synechococcus sp. PCC 6312. The sequence continues at coordinate 3,496,930 of NC_019680.1, forward strand.
CATTTACGGGGCATTGGCCTGGGACTCTATCTCTGTCGGCAAATTGTCCAGGCCCACGGGGGCGAGATTGGCGTGATCAGTACACCGGATCAGGGGGCGACATTCTGGTTAACCTTACCCATTTATCAAGCTGCGAATTGACCAGGCCGGAAGTTGAATCATGTATTTTGGATATAACCCCTTATGACTCTGGACGCTCGATTATGCCTGAAGTCACCACCCAAACCGATTTAAGTCAAGTCCTCGCCATTCTCCAGACTATGCAGGGGACTCTCAACGCCGTTCAAGCCGATATCAAGACGGTTCAAGCCGATTTGCAAGCTCTGACCCTAGAAGTGAAAGTCAATCAGGCCAAAACGGATGAGCGATTCAAAAGCATTGAAGAAAAAGTAGATGCCCTCAAACAAGAAGTATCAGATTTGCGACTCCAACAACGAGCCACTGATAATCGGATTTTGACGTTTCTGTTTACGGCCTTTATTACCGCGGTGGGCTTATTAACCAAGGTGATATTTTTTGATCCTAAAGGGTAACTAACAACTCCAGGCCGAGATATTTTAAGACTGGACTTAATTATTCAATGACTCACGAGGTGTTTTGGTGCGGGCAGCAGTACTCTACGGACAACAGGATTTACGGCTAGAGACGATTGCAGATCCCACACCGGGGCCTGGGGAAGTGATTATTGCAGTCCAGGCGGCAACCACCTGTGGCACGGATCTAAAAGTTTGGCGGCGGGGTGGTCATGCCCGGATGTTAAAACCACCAATCTTATTTGGACATGAAGCAGCCGGAGAAATTGTCGCCTTAGGTGCTGGGGTATCGGATTGGCAAATTGGCCAGCGGATAGTTGCAAACAATTCTGCACCCTGTGGAGACTGCTTCTATTGCCACCGCCATGAGTATTCTCTCTGTCAGAACTTGGAATTTAACAATGGTACCTATGCTGAATATTTGAAAATTCCCGCCCAGATTGTCGCCAAAAACCTCTTAGCCATTCCCGAACATTTACCCACTCCCATTGCGGCAATGACAGAACCCCTGGCCTGTGTTTTGCATGGTGTGGCCCGTTGTGGATTTTCTGCAGATCAGGTCAAAGCTTGGCCCAACCCCCCCCAGGTCCTAGTGATTGGGGATGGCGCGATTGGCTTAATGTTTGTCGGTGTCTTAGCCCAGCAGGGAGCAACTGTGATTTTATCGGGGGGTTCACCGGCCCGCTTGGAGATTGGGCAGATTTTTGGAGCCACCACTATTCTTAACCATCGCCAAACCCCTGACCTACCCGCCACAATTCAAGAACTTACCTCAGGCCTGGGCGCGGATATTGTCATTGAAGCCACGGGAGTCCCCTCGGTTTGGGAAACGGCGATTGCTTGCACCAGGCCTGGGGGAACGGTTAATCTCTTTGGCGGTTGTCCTCGGGATACCCAAATTACGTTGAATACGGAGCAACTGCACTATGGCGAATTGACCCTGAAAGGCGTTTTTCACAACACTCCATCCTATGTGCGCCAGGCCTTGCAAGTTCTCTCTGAAAATGTCATTCCCTGGTCAAAACTGATTACCCGGATTGCCCCATTAAGCGAACTAGAAGCCACGTTCCAGGCCATGCTCAATCGTCAAGTCATTAAGGCCGCCATTGACCCCAGAGCCTAATTTAGCGCGGGTTAACTGCCCCCCTCACCTCAAGCTACCAATCCGATCCAACGAAAGTAAGCCGAAATCATTTCCTGTCCAAACAACGCCGCAATGGCTGCCCCCAAGGCTAAAAAAGGGCCAAAGGGCATCGGTTGTCGCCGGCCCAAAAACCCCAGGCCAATCCCTGCCAAACCCACCACGGCCCCCATCGCCGAGGCTAAGAAACAGGTCAATAACAGCAACTTCCACCCCAACCAGGCCCCAATCATCGCCGCTAATTTCCCATCTCCACCGCCCATCACTTCCTGTTGGAGAATGACTGCCCCACCCCAGCGAATCAGATCAAACAACCACAGGCCCAGAACCACAGAAATCACACTATTCGTCAAGGCCGACAAACAAGCCACCACTGTCCCCTGATCTGCCCAGGCCAAAAAAATTTGAGCCATGATTCCGGTCATTACTCCCCACTTGGTTAAAATATGGGGCAAGGTGAGGGTGTCCAGATCGATCAGGGCTAAGGCCACCAGCCAACTCAGAAAAATCCAATCGGCCAAAGTCTGCCACTGCCAACCCAAGAGAAGAAAAACCGCCAGAAACTTCACAGCCACCCCAAGTTCAAGCAGGGGGTAGCGGGGAGAAATAGGAGCTTGGCAATAGCGGCATTGACCCCGCAAAAAGACCCAACCCAAGACTGGAATATTATCTTGGGGGCGTAGTCGAGTCAGGCAAGCAGGACAACGGGAGGGGGGATAGATGAGGGATAAACCGGCCGGAATTCGATAAATCACCACATTCAGGAAGCTGCCAATTGCTGCACCCAACCCCAAAACCAAAAGGTTAACTAAACCATCAATAATCAGAGTCAATCTTCAATACAAACTCATGCAGTGGGAGTAACATCTTGGGGCAGTTTTTGCGCTGGGACAAAGCATTCCCGTGGTAATAAAACGGGTTGGGTTTGAAAAATCACATGACCCCGCAAGGTTTCCCGGTCAATTGCCACTCCAGCAGGCAGTTGCTTATCCCCATGGGTTTGATGATAGCAGGTATAAATGGCTTGTGCCGCGTGGAGAATTGTTGTTTCCGTAATCATGTCTAGCCTGTCACCCTCAGATGTCTGCATCATTTGAATCATGAATCTTATCTACTCCTTACACTACAGGGATCGTTTCTATGCTAACAATGGTTTTTCTTGCTTTATGCAGCGTTTGTGTCATATTTTCAGGTGTCTATGTTCACTAATACTTACTTGTTCTTGACTATTTTTATGCATCTCAGCTTGAAGGTTTAGGAATAAAGCAAGCCCATGGTAGCCGCCGCTCATGATCCCGTAAAAACTTCTGGGAATCCTCCTTAAGTTAGGCCATAACGCAATTGCGACTCATTTTTATGCAAGTTTGCAGGGATATAGCATGACTCATTTACGGCTCTTATGGGGACAAGTCAAGAAATGCTTTATGGGCAGTCTTTTTAAGATGTCTCCTCTCTTAGAACAGTCTGCATAAGGCTAGATTGCTTGACGTTGAGGCGGATCAAGAAAACGAGCTTGGGTATCGGGTTGGGCCTTGAATCGGCGGACTCACCAACTGGGATCGGCGGCACTGCCTGTGAGTATTGGGACGATTCATACCCCTGAGATTTAAGTTCCCAGGCCCGGTGATTGCCCAGAGGGAATTAAGATCTAAGGGATCAAAACTTGGGCCTAAAGCATGGTGAACGTTGCCTATTGTGACTGTCCAATGGGGATTGCCGGGGATATGGTCTTGGGGGCCGTAGTGGATGCGGGAGTGCCCTTGGCCTACCTCCAAGCAGAACTGGGGAAGCTGGGCCTGGGGGATGAGTTTACCCTAGAGATCGAACGAGTCACCCGCCAAGGCCAGGCCGGAACTAAGGCCCATGTGCATCTTCAGGATCGGGGCCATCACCATCATGCCCATCCCCACGGTCGCCACTGGCCGGAAATTGTCCAACTGATTCAAGCGGCGGCACTTCCCCCCCAAGTCACAGCCTGGAGTTTACGGATTTTTGAACAGTTAGCCAGGGCTGAGGGGGCGGTACATGGGATTCTTCCCGAAAAAGTCCATTTCCATGAGGTGGGGGCCGTAGATGCCATTGTGGATATTGTCGGGAGTTGCCTTGGCCTGGACTGGTTGGGAATTGAGGCGATCTATTGTTCGGCCTTGCCCAGTGGGGGTGGAACGGTGAGAGCGGCCCACGGAATTTTACCTGTCCCTGTCCCCGCCGTATTGCAGCTTTATCAAAGTCGGCAAGTTCCCATCTATGACAACGGGGTTCAGAAAGAACTGGTTACGCCAACAGGTGCGGCCATTGTTGTGGCCTTAGCTGAGGCCTTTGGCTCTCCCCCAGCCATGGAGATTAGGAAAATTGGTTTAGGAGCCGGAACACAAGACTTAGCCACTCCCAATCTTTTTCGGCTTTGGATCGGCCAGTTATCCCCTGCTCCAGGACCTACGGAGATTCCCTACCAAACCGATGAAATTATTGAACTCCAAACCCAAGTGGATGATCTCAGTCCCCAGGCCATCGGCTATACCTTAGATGCACTCTACCAGGCCGGGGCAGTGGAGGTATTTACTCAGGCCATTATGATGAAAAAAAATCGTCCGGGCCTGTTGATCACCGTATTATCTCCCCTGGCAACGGCCTTGGCCTGTGAAGAAGTGCTTTTCCGAGAAACAACAACCTTGGGGATTCGGCGGCAGCTCCAATCACGACATATCCTCAAGCGAGAAATCGTCACCATCACCACACCCTATGGGCCGATGCCAGTCAAGTTGGGATACTGGGGCCAGGAGTTAGTCACAATCCAACCCGAATATGAAGACTGTGCCCAATTAGCCGCAACTCAGCAAATTCCATGGCGTGAGGTTCACCGTCAAGCCATGGCCGCAGCCTATGCACGTTATCGCGACTAAACCTGACTAAGGTAAGGCTGTCTAGCCTGGTTGTTCCCAGATGAGGGTGGCCTTAAAAACTCTCCTAAAGACTCATGCATCAGGCCTTATCCGTAGCCGACTCACAATTGATCTCTGATCTATGAGTCCGAGTGTACCCCTAAATTTATTGCTTTTAGGAAACTTGGTTGTGCTCAACCCAGATGCGAACTAATTCGGCCCGATTGTGGGCTTGGAATTTTTGTAAAAGACTGCCGACATATTTTTCAATCGTTCGGGCACTTAAATGGAGTTCTCCACCAATTTGGGCATTGGATAATCCTTGGGATAAATACCGTAACACCTCCTCTTCCCGGGGAGTTAGGGCCGGAGCAGGGGTGAGACTTTCATGGGTTGGAGCTCCCAGGGCCGGTGGTGTTTGTGAGATCGTCCGTTGTTGCCATTCCGCTTGAATAAGTTGATTGCGCTCCAAGAGATTACGGACAATTGCTCCCAGTTCCTCTAGCTCAAACGGCTTAGATAAATAGCTATCCGCTCCGGTTTGATAGGCTTTAATCCGAGCCTGGGTTTGGCTGCGGCCAGTTAAGTAAATCACCGGTAACAGTCGGAGGGCAGGTTGTTGGCGGATGCGTTGGACAAGTTGGTATCCATCCATTTCCGGCATGGCAATGTCCGTAATTAATAAATGGGGTTGAAATTGATTGATCATCGCCAAGGCTTCCTGACCATGCCGGGCCTGGAGAACCAAATAGCCATGATCTTCTAAATAGTGATGCACAGCCATGCGAATCCCAGGATCATCGTCAGTTACCAACACGGTTAACGGCATACAGACAACCCCGCCATGATGAACAGTTAATCAATGGTTGTTATTAAATAAATTGAGTTTTAGTTTGTAAATACTGCTGCACGGCCCCAGCTAATTGCCGGAAATTAGGCTCGATCTTTTGTCCGAGGTAGTCCTCCACGGCCTGGGCCATCACCCCGGCTAAAAAACCTGGAACTCCTTTAATTTTGTCAGGATTAATGGTTAGATGTCCTTGGCTTTTAATCAGGGTTTGATGATCATTATCTATAAAAATGTTTTTTCCGAGGCATTGCACCGCTTCCGTAAACGCATGGGTTTGAATCTGCCAATCGGTGACAAATTCAGCATCATGCCAATCGGTAATATCTGTCCAAGACAACATGGCATCACTGAGTAGGGCGCGGGCGGCTAAGGGAATTTCGCCCCCTCCATGCCAGACCAAGACAAGATGCAGGCCAGGATTTTTTTCCTCACGGCTTTTGACTTCAATTTCCCTCACGTTGGTGAGATAGGGGGTAAGCTCCAATAGGTGATCGCGATAGGCTTGATAAACTAAGGGGCGAGGAAAGGGTAAGGTTACCTGAGTGTTAATTTGCATCATGGCCCAATTCGCACCTAGTGGCGATAATGATTAGCATGGCAGACTTTTGGAATGTTTGGTTAGGTGTTCAATAACGGGGCCTGGTACGAGCCATCATTACCCCATAGCCCAGTCCTGTTAACTTATCTTATTCAAGGATTTGTCTAAAGTCATACCTCTTGGCCGCAGGTAACTGACAAACTCAGGTTAAGATAGAACGACTTCCCCCCCTCTCCTCAAGTTCATGCACTTGGGCTAAGGAAAAGATTGCGCGCGTTTTTATGGAAGAAGCTCCCCCCAGCATCCCCACGGCTCTATCTCAATTGGAGTTGCCTTGGTTACAGGAGATGAGGGTGTCCCCAGTCCCGACCCCAGAGGAACCAGAAGCAGAGGTTTTTCCCGACCCCCCATCTCTGCCTCAAACCCCTGTGGCGATCACTAATCCTCACAAATTGAGTAATCTCGACGGCCATTCCGCTGAACCTAACTGGCCCCAGCGGGTTTTGCATCTAGAGCAGGCCCTCGATCAATGTCAAGTCTATATTGAAGAATTGAAACAACAACTGGTTGAGCAACAGTTTTTAGAAGATATTCTTGCTCGGACAGAAGAAACAGCCCAAATTCAACAACAGGCCATTCTCAGTCTTAAGCAACAATTAGCAGACTACTATCACACACAAGGACAGTTGAATCAACTACAGGCTAGTCATACGGCACTCCAAGACCAACTCCAGCATCTCCAACAAGCCTATGACCACCAGGCCGACCTTTTTAAGGAATCTCAAGCCCTGACTCAGCAACGGCAGGCCGAAATAAACCAGCTTCAGCATCAGTTGCGGCCGCACCAAGAGCAAATTCAGCTCCTTCAATATCGCATTGGCCAGTTAGAATCCCAAGTCCAAGACCGACAACAAAGGATCACAGACCTAGAGTCCCGCCTCCAACGATCAGCCCAAATTGTCGCTACCCAACAGGAAATAATTACTGCGCTGCAAAAGGCCCAAGGCCCAGAGTCTAGCAAAAATCAAGTTATCCAAGGTCTGAGTCAAAACCTTCTCACGGCCCAAACCAAAATCTACACCTTAGAAACAGAATATAGTAGCCAACGACTGCACCAGGCCCAACTCCAACACCATGCCCAAGAAGTTGAAGAACACGCCATTCAGCAACAGGTCAGGATTAACAAATTAGAGCAGCAGGTGGCGGAAATGCAGGAGCAAATTTTGCACCAGGCCCAACAGGAGCGGGAACAGGAAACCGCCATCCAGCACTGGAAAGATCGCCACCACCAGGCCGATGCCACAATTTGCCAACTCAAGGCCGTTCTCACCAATATCCTTACGGATCGGAAGCTCTTGGAGTTGATTCACCTGGATGCAGATTCGATACGGATTTCTTGGGGGACAGGAGAGGAAGTGAGCAATCTCTTACATTTCTTAGAGATGAATGACCCAGCCCCCTTAAGCAAACCCGCCAAATATTTAAGTGCGGCGGATACTACGGCCAATAGTGAAGACGATCGGGAATTGAACCCGCTGCCAACCCGGATCCGCGGGCATTAACGTTAGATGCATAACGAATTGCGCTAATTGCGACCAGACAACAAGCGGGGTAAGATCAATCGTAAATCCTCAAGATTCCGGGAAAACCTTGTCCTATGAACCTCGCACGCAGCCCAAAATCCGTGGTGATTGCCCCCTCAATCCTCTCGGCTGATTTTAGTCGGCTTGGGGATGAAATTCGGGCTGTGGATGCCGCTGGTGCTGACTGGATTCACGTGGATGTCATGGATGGCCGGTTTGTCCCCAATATCACCATCGGCCCCTTGATTGTCGAAGCAATTCGCCCCGTCACCCCTAAGCCCCTTGATGTCCATTTAATGATTGTTGAGCCAGAAAAATATGTGGCTGACTTTGCTAAGGCTGGGGCCGATATTATTTCAGTCCATGCCGAGCACAATGCCTCTCCCCACCTCCATCGGACATTGGGACAAATTCGGGAATTAGGGAAGCAAGCAGGTGTGGTGCTCAACCCCTCAACCCCCCTGGAACTGATTGAATATGTGTTGGAGCTCTGTGATTTGATCTTGATTATGAGTGTCAATCCTGGGTTTGGTGGTCAAAAGTTTATTCCTGAAGTTGTCCCCAAAATTCGCCGCTTACGCGCCATCTGTGAGGAGCGGGGCTTGGATCCCTGGATTGAAGTAGATGGGGGTCTAAAAGGGGATAATACCTGGCAAGTTTTAGAAGCCGGAGCCAATGCGATTGTGGCCGGTTCAGCCGTCTTCAAAGCCAAGGACTACGCCCAGGCCATTGAGGGAATTCGCAACAGCAAACGCCCCATTCCTGAGTTAATCACGGCCTAAATTCAACTCAACACGGGATTGATTGAGTATGGCTGAACCAACGGCAAAACCGGATCAGCATTTAGAGCCAATGAACTTGTCCGAAGTGCATCAAACGCTGCTGAGGATGTTGGCCGTGGTTACGGAATTATTGGATCACCATGGCCTAGACTATTGCTTATTTGGGGGAGGGTGTCTTGGTATTGCCCGTCATGATCATGGCTTTGTCCCTTGGGATGATGATTTAGATTTAGCCGTTTGGGCCCGGGATTGGCCGCGACTACCCAAGGTTTTCGCCCATCTACCGACTCCCTACGCCACCCTTCTAAAAGGTACATCCTATTTTCCAACCTTTAATGTATTTGATAGTTCAACCCAAGTATCTGGGGCTACGAATGCCGAATCAGCAGGGGTTTTTATTGATATTGTGCCGATGATGGTCTGGCCAGGCAAGTTGGCTAAGGTGATTGACCGAGTCCTAGAGGTTTTGGCAAGAACAGACGTTTCAACCTCACCCGTGGCCTGGAAACGCTTAGTCAGTCGAATCATTTGTTCCTTGCCTTTGGCCCGTGTAGCTCAATGTGTACAAAGACATATTTTTTTTCCCTACATCTTGACATCGGATCGACGCTTATTTACTCAAAAACAGGGATTAGTCACCGGAGCATTGGGCCGTCCTTGGCATGGGAAGTATCCGTTTGATGTCATTTTCCCAACCCAACTGAGCCACATCCATCAAGTCCCCGTCAAAATTCCCCGTCACCTGGATCAATTTCTTAAAAATCGCTACGGCACAAAATATCTGGAGATTCCCGATGATGCTAAGCGGTGGCGGCATTTTCAGCAAGCCTATCGAATTGTGAATCCATGACAACGGCGATAACCTTTGGTGCGTTTGATTTACTTCACTACGGGCATTTGCGGCTTTTGGCTCGAATGGCTGAGATGGCATCGCACGTTATTGTTGGCCTGGCCACGGATGAAGTGATCATGGCCTGTGGGAAAGCAGCCCCCTTCTATAGGTTTGAGATTCGCCAAGAAATGTTACTCCATACTTGCTATGTCAATCAGGTTTTACGCCATGGTAGTGCCATTGATGGCGGGGGACGGGTCAAAATTATTCAGGAAAAAATTGATTTCGTACAATCTCATCAGGTAAATTTAGTCGTTATGGGTAGTGATTGGCGCGGTGAGTATGATTTTCTCAAGCCCTATTGCGATGTTTGCTATCTGGAGCGGACACCTGATATTTCAACGACTAAAATCAAGCAACAACTATCAGGGGCAGTAATGGCAGATTAGAGTTATTTCGAGAGTTGGGCTGGAATTGGGAGATGGGTATTGAAACTGGCTTACGCAACAACTTTCTAACTTAATCCAGGCTGATTATACTGAGTCAAATTTCCCATGCAGTTGGCCGGGGAGACATTAACTATCAAATAGGGGCGTGAGCTAGAAGAACTTTTGCGCTTAAAAGAGCTAGTGGATAACTATGATCAAATCCGAGAAATGGGCTTTTGGGGAAATCTGGAAAGCTCATGACCGTCATCTCTTGGAAGATTGCCCATTAAACCAGGCCAAGACTCGATTCCAGGCCCACCAGCCATCCGGATCACCCCAGCGTTTTTGTTCTCGGTTGTCACTTAAGTAGCCGACATGGCCGCCATATCGAGTTAAGTGTAAATGCAAGGCTGGATTGTGGTGGCAAATCTGTTTTAAGTCGGGAATAATGCTGGGGTCAAAGAGGGGATCATCGGCAGCATAGAGGATATAAACGGGCCGCTTGAGTTGGTCGAGAAATCGGAAGGGACTACTGGCCTGGTAGTATGCAGCAACAGATTCAAACCCCAAGCGCGGAATCACCAACTCCTGATCAAATTCCCAAATACTATTCGCCCGTTGAATTGCTTCTAAATCCAAGGCCTGGGGATGGTAGGCGTAGAGATGCCGGGCCAGAATTTTGAGTTGCTTGGTGATGGATCGTTCTATCGCTCGGCCCCAAGGAGTTTTGACTAAATACTTCAAGGAGCGCAAGGAATCTAAACTCGGACAAATGACCGCTACCCCAGCAATATCAGCATTATTCTCTGTTTCGGCGGCGTGCAGTCCCCAAAGTGCTAATTGTCCACCCAAGGAATAGCCAACCAACCAATAGGGAGGAGGACAACCCAGTCCGGCGGCTTGTTCAGCAATGGCCAGAAAATCGCCACCCTCATAAATGCCATCGGATGTCAACGTTGGGCAAAGCTCGCCTGTTTTACCATGTCCACGCCAGTCAAATAAAATTACCCCATAGCCTCTGTCCCAGGCCTTGCGCCCAAAAATTTGCAGATACCACTGGTTTGTTAGCTCTCCCGTAATCCCGTAAGTTGCGATCACAGTGCCGGGGGAAACTTGGGATTTTGGGGAACCGACCCAGGCCCAAAGGGGAATATTCTGCCCGCCTTGAATAATTTGCTCTTGATAAGGGGGTTGGGCATAGGGAGTTAAAGCCTGCCAGTTGCGTCCGTGAATTAGGGCCGTATAGAGAGTATGGATCAGGCCGGAACGTAAAAGCAGCGGGGGATAATAGGGGGGCAAATCTGATGGGGAATGGGGCATGGGTTGGCTAATGGGAGGGGGATTCACAGGCCTGGGGGGATACATGGTGATGCAGTTACTAGCCCAAGATCAAAGTGGCTTACGGATTGTCTATCCACCCGTTGAACATCAAACCACAGCCCCCCAAATTTTTATTATTGGCACAGCCCCACCCCAGCAAATTGTTACGGTTAATGACCAAGTAATTAGCCAACGGTCTCCAGCCGGCCATTTTGCCCCCACAGTTCCCTTAGCCTATGGAGAAAATCAAATCCGTATCCAGGCCGGTGGCCAAACCCAAATTCTAACTGTCACCCGTCCCCAACATCCCCCCATCACCGGACTAAATATTCTTGAGCCAGCCAGCAATTGGAGTCGTTTACCGAATGAACCCCTTTGTTTTACGTCCCAGGCCCCAGCCACAAGCACCCTTCACGTCCAGGTCGGTCAGGAGAAAGTTCCTCTATTCCCAATCCCAACGCCGGCCCAGCTTCCCCCCAACAGTGCGGCCCTCACCCACACGAATCAACCCCAATCCAACCCCATTTCAACCTTTCGAGGCTGTACCCAATTGTCCCAATCCAGTGACTACGGCCGGCCCCAATTTCGATTAACTGCCCCAAACAAAGAATCCCAACTTGCGCCCGGTCGCATCCAAATTCTCAACCCCAATCAACTCCGCCCCATTCAAGTGATCCGGCCCCTCGGAGGTATTGCCCGCACTGGCCCCAGCACCGATTATTCCCGACTCACCCCGCTACCCCCAGGTACACAAGCTACCGTCACAGGCCAAACCGGAGAATGGTTACGACTCGACTACGGGGCCTGGATTAACAAAAACGAAACCCAACCCTTACCCCCAGACAGCCCAACACAATCCCTGATTCGGAGTATTACCAGTCGGCAAGTCCCCGGTTGGACAGAAATCCGCTTTCCCCTGGAAGTTCCCGTGCCAGTAGCTGTGGATGTGAGCGACAAAACCTTTACCCTGAAACTGTTCAACACTACTGCCCAAACTGATGTGATTCGCCTCGATGCAGATCCCGTCATTAGTCGCTTGGATTGGCAACAAACCCGGCCTGGGGAAGTCATTTATCGGTTTCAACTTCATTACCAACAACAATGGGGCTATCGTCTCCGTTATGAAGGAACTACGTTGGTTTTGGGCTTAAGGCATCCTCCGAAATTGGGGCCTAAAACGCAACCTTTGGCCGGGCTAAAAATCCTCTTAGATGCAGGGCATGGGGGGCCAGAGGATTCGGGAGCGATTGGGCCAACGGGTGAGCCTGAAAAGAAATTTACGCTAATTCTGGCCAAACTCCTAGAAACTGAACTGCAAAAACGGGGGGCGATGGTCATCCAAACCCGGACTACGGACAAAGACCTAGACTTACCGGAGCGGATCCTCGCCATTGAAAATAGTGAACCGACCTTAGCCTTCAGCCTTCATTACAATGCCCTACCAGACCAGGGAGATGCCCTCAACACCCAGGGAATTGGCGCATTTTGGTACCAGGCCCAGAGTCACAGTCTTGCGCTATTTTTAGAGGATTATTTAGCTACCCAACTAAATCGGCCCCGGTATGGCGTGTTTTGGAATAATTTGGCATTGACTCGCCCCACTGTTGCCCCAGCCGTTGTCCTGGAATTGGGGTTCATGATCAATCCCTGGGAATTTGAATGGATTACGGATGAAACATCCCAAAAACAATTGGCGAAAACCCTCGGTGATGGCATCCAGGCCTGGTTGTTGCAGGCGCAAAGATAACAATGTCCAGGCCTGGGCTGATGAACTGTCAATCCCCCCATCGGTTTCAGGATGGAATAAAATGAGTCCACTTAGCCAAAATATTTAGTGAAGTTCTGCCTTAAGACCCTTGGGCTTGAAAAAGGGTTTGTCGCCGCAAAATTTCTGCAATCGTAATATTAGGTTCCGGCGCACCATTAAACGCAGTTCCCACTTCCCCCCGAATAAATTGCAACTCAGCCAAACGATAGCCTTCCTCTGGTAAGGGGATATAGCCAACCTTCGCTACTAAACTAGGTGCTTCTTTAAGATAAAACTCAACAAATTCTTTTAATACATTATTATCCTGGGCAGCCTTGGCATCCACATAAATAAATAAGGGGCGAGAGAGGGGTTGATATTGAGCATTTTGCACCGTCTCAACCGAGGGAAGCACTGCACCTTTGCCACTATCAATGGGAACTGGCTTTAACCGATCTTGATTCGCTTCAAAATAGGCAAACGGCAAGTACCCTAGGGCGTTAGGATTATCGGCAATACCCTTGACAATCACATCATCATCTTCACTGCCGGTATAGTCATTGCGGGAATTTTTGGCATCCCCCATAATCGCTTCATTAAAATAGTCAAACGTTCCTGAATCTCTCCCAGGCCCGTACAAGACTAACGGCTGATCCGGAAAATTGGGACGAATCTGATTCCAACGGGTAATTTTCCCTTCCGCAGCTTTCTCCCAGATCATTTTTAGTTCAGCGAGAGACAACTGATCCACCCAGGCATTGGCCGGATTCACCGCAATCGTCAAGGCATCAAACCCCACAGGTAATTCGATAAAAGGCACGGCATTACTAATACAGGCATTCATCTCCGCAATCAAAATGGGGCGCGAGGCATCACTAATGCTTGTCTCTCCCGCACAGAACCGCCGAAACCCCCCTGAAGTCCCGGAAAACTGAGCCTCAATCATAGCATTTTGCCCCTGGAGAGTTTCCTTAAAGGCTTCGACCACCGCGGTTGTAATCGGAAACACAGTACTAGAACCATCAATCTTAATCGGCCCTTGACTGAGTTGGGACTCGGGTGAACCACAGGCCACGAGAATAGCCAGGATTAGGGCAAGGGGCCAAAATCGAAAGAATGAGCGCAGGGGACGGAAGAGAAGTTTACGCATAGGAACTGAAAACACTCCGGCAAGAAAAGGAGAATTAGCACACTGGGGATAAGTAACGCATCAATCAGGAAAACTCGACCCATCAATTTCTATTGATATATTTTGAGGGTACTCGATTGGTTTGCAGAGGGGAAAGCTGTTACAAAAATTTAGAGGAAATATTCTAAAAACTGAGGATTAGGAATTATTGGGAGAGCATTCAGGGGCTAGCAGCAATTAGTTTAAGGGGGCAACACAACAAGAATTTTCCCCAGACCACGTTAAGGTCAAATTAATTTTGGACATCTTTAAGGATATTTTCAGAATTGCCCTTTGAGTCCTGATTTTGTTAAGAGTTGATCGGGCCAATTTAAGGGAGACAGAGTTTTTGGCATGAATCAGTTTGCGCCTCCAGGCCTGGGAGTTCTAGTCAAAAAGTCAGGTTTGTTGCTTTAAGGTTTCGTTAATTTGATTTACCTTAACCTGGTCTTTACTGAATCAGGGTATCGTCTAGCCTGTGAAGTAGATTGAGATTTTAGTGATTGTATCCGTTTTTACAGATTTTCTCTGTCTTGGTTGTTTTGTAACTGCTTCACGCTTGACGTTATTTGGTGATTGAGGATCATGGTTGCAAAAATTAAGCGATCCCGTTTTTTAGCTGGCCTGGCAGGGGTATCGGTCGCATTCACGGTGGTGGCCTGTGGCGGCGGTCAAGAAACAACAGGTTCGGGCGACTCTACCTCTCCGGTCTCAGGTCAGGTTGCTCTCAGTGGGGCGGGGGCGACTTTCCCGGCTCCTCTCTATCAGAAATGGTTTGCTGATTTTAATCAAAAGTATCCGAACATCACCGTGGCTTATCAATCTGTGGGCAGCGGGGCTGGAGTCCAACAATTTACCCAAGGTACGGTGGACTTTGGGGCCAGCGACGTGGCCATGAAAGACGATGAGATTGCTAAGGTCTCGCAGGGTGTGGTGATGCTACCCATGACGGCTGGGGCAATTGTGATGGCCTATAACCTCCCTGAAGTCAAGGAACCAATTAAATTATCTCGGCAATTACTAGCTGATATTCTCCTGGGTAAAGTCAAGAAATGGAACGATCCGGCCGTGGTTAAGGACAATCCCGGTGTTACTTTTCCCGACAAAGCCATTCAAGTGGTCTATCGTTCCGATGGCAGTGGGACAACTGGGGTATTTACAAAGCACATGGCCGCGGCCAGCCCAGAGTGGAAAGACAAAGTTGGGGAAGGCAAAACCGTCCAATGGCCAGTGGGTGTTGGGGCCAAAGGGAATGAGGGTGTGACGGCCCAGATTCAACAAACCCCTGGCTCGATTGGCTATATCGAATATGGCTACGCTAAGCAAAATGGTCTCCAGATGGCGATTCTCCAAAACAAGGCAGGTGAATTTATTGAGCCAACCCCGGAAGCCTTTACCGAAACGCTGGCGACAGTAGAGTTACCAGAAAACTTGCGAGCCTTTATTCCCGATCCGGAAGGGGCGAAGTCCTATCCGCTGGTCAGCTATACCTGGATTTTGGCTTATAAAGAGTACAGTGATCCCGAGAAAGTAAAAGCCTTCAAAGCGGCGATGGAGTATGGTTTAACCACTGGGCAACAGGATAGCGCGGCCTTGGGTTATATTGCCCTGCCAGAGCCTGTGGTGACTCGTGTGAAAGCTGCTCTAGAGACGATCAAACCCTAGGAACCGTTTATGACGACCTCTCTCCCCCAGGCCCCGGCCATTGCCCAACCCCGGACTCCCCAAGAAAAATTGGTGGATCGCGGCTTTATTTGGTTGACTCGCATTTGTGCCTATGGGATTGCTATCTTGCTTCTGTTTATTGGCCTTCGCGTGGCGATTGAAGCAGGGCCGGCGATCTCGAAGTTTGGCCTGGGGTTTCTGGTGACAGAAAGTTGGAACCCGGTGACAGGTATTTATGGCGCGTTGCCGGTGATTTATGGAACTTTCGTCACCTGTGCCATTGCCCTCTTATTGGGGGTGCCGATTGGGGTGGGAACTGCAATTTTCCTCAGTGAAAACTTCATCCCGGTGGCGGTACGAACCGTTCTAGTCTTTTTGATTGAACTGTTGGCGGCCATTCCCAGTGTGGTTTATGGGCTTTGGGGTATTTTTGTCTTGATCCCCATTTTGCGGGATTTTGGTGGTTGGCTCCACAATGCGGCCGGCTGGTTTCCTCTATTTTCAACCCAACCGACTGGGCCTGGCCTGCTTCCGGCTGGGGTCGTGTTAGCAATCATGATTTTGCCCATTATTACGGCGATTTCTCGGGATTCCTTGGCTTCTCTCCCCCCCGAACTTCGGCAAGCCTCGATTGGCCTGGGCGCAACTCGGTGGGAAACGGTTTTCCGGGTTTTGGTACCGGCGGCATTTTCAGGGATTATCGGGGCAATCATTTTAGCCTTAGGGCGGGCGATGGGCGAAACGATGGCCGTGACAATGTTGATCGGTAACTCGAATCAGGTAAATATTTCTCTGTTTGCCCCTGGAAATACGGTTGCATCGCTCTTGGCCAGTCAGTTTGCCGAAGCCAGTGGGATCCAGGTTGCCGCCCTAATGTATGCCGGATTAGTCTTGTTCTTTATGACCTTTGTGGTGAATGTGATTGCTGAGTTGATTGTCCTGCAAGTCAAAAAATTCTAGGTTGTTGCTGTTGCCATATATGGTCAAATAAATTTCCTGAGCCTGCCTGATTTGGTTTATCTGCCCTTTCCCCCCTTGCACCTATGACTGCTGTTTCCGCCTTTGATAAGAAATTTACTAGCCGGACGTTGTTTAGTTGGGTGATGACCTCCCTGACTGGCCTTTGCGTTGTGACTGCGGTTGTTCCTTTGGTTGCCGTATTAGCCTATGTAATTTGGCAAGGTGGTAGTCGCTTTAGTTTAGCGTTGTTCACGAAATTGCCCCCTCCGCCAATGGTTCCGGGTGGTGGTTTTGCCAATGCGATTGTTGGGACAATTACGATGGTGGGCCTGGCGGTGGTGATTAGCTTACCGATTGGGATTGGGGCGGCGGTTTTTTTATCGGAGTTTGCCCCAAATTGGGTCGCCCGTTGGATTCGCTTTGCCACAAATATTTTGAACGGTGTCCCTTCGATTATTGTGGGCGTGTTTGCCTATGCGGCCTTGGTTGTTCCCTTAAAGACTTATTCTGCTTTTGCCGGTGCGGCGGCCTTGGCGGTGTTGATGCTGCCAACCATTATTCGGACAACGGATGAGGCCTTGTTAATTGTTCCTCAAGATATTCGCTGGGCCTCGGTTGGCCTGGGAGCTTCTGGCTATTGGACGACCTTACGGGTCATTTTACCAGCGGCGGCTCCGGCAATTATTACAGGAACGACTTTAGCAGTGGCCCGGGCGGCGGGAGAAACGGCTCCTTTAATCTTTACGGCGTTGTTTACTCAGTTTTGGAGTAAGAGTTTGTTGGCCCCGACGGCCTCTTTGGCAGTGTTGATTTATAACTTTGCCATTGTTCCGTTTAAAAATCAGCAAGAATTGGCCTGGGCAGCTTCATTTTTATTAGTCATTCTAGTCTTAATTACTAGCATCATTTCTCGCTTGGCCACCCGCCGCCGTTAACTGTTCTGTTTGGGATTTATTGCTTATGACTTCCGCTCATCCTGTTGCTGAAACTGCCGTAGAAACTCGTAATCTTAATGTGTACTATGGCTCCTTTTTAGCGGTCCAAGAGGTTTCGATTAAAATCCCGAAGCAGCAAGTGACCGCCTTTATTGGTCCTTCGGGTTGTGGCAAAAGTACGATATTACGCTGTTTTAATCGCTTAAATGACTTAATTGATAGTTTCCGGGCTGAGGGAGAAATCCTCATTGATGGCCAAAATATCAATTCGACCCAAGTGGATCCGGTGGAATTGCGGCGGCGAATTGGGATGGTTTTTCAAAAGCCTAACCCGTTTCCGAAATCGATTTATGACAATGTGGTTTATGGGGTGCGGGTGAATCGGCATAAGGGGGATTTAGATGAAATTGTCGAGCGAGCCTTAACCCAGGCCGCGCTGTGGGATGAAGTCAAAGATAAGCTCAAAACCAGTGGATTAGCTCTTTCTGGAGGACAACAACAACGCCTATGTATTGCCCGGGCAATTGCAGTGCAGCCAGAAGTCGTCTTGATGGATGAACCTTGTGCCTCGTTGGATCCAATTTCGACCCTGAAGGTGGAAGAGCTTATTAATGAGCTAAAACAGTCCTACACGATCATCATCGTGACCCACAATATGCAGCAGGCGACCCGGGTTTCCGATATGACGGCCTTCTTTAACGCCACCCTGTCGGATAAAGGCAAGCGATATGGTTATTTAGTGGAATATGATCAAACCAAAAATATTTTCCACAGTCCGCAGCAGGAAGCAACCCAGCAATATGTCAGTGGACGTTTTGGCTAGGCAGAACATTCCCTAATTTTTGAACGGCTCCTAGCTATTTGGTGCTCATCCAATTGGGGCCAGGATGGGCTTCGACAACTAAGGGCACAGATAAGGGAATTGCTTGGGCCATCGTGGTTTCAATCAGGGGTTGAAGTGCCTGCCATTCCTCTTGGGGCATTTCCATCACTAATTCATCGTGGACTTGAAGCAAAATTTGGGCTTGGTAGGGTTGTAAGGCCTGTTGGAGTTTGACCATCGCCACTTTAATTAAGTCGGCACTGGACCCTTGAATCGGAGCATTGGCTGCCGCTCGCAGTTGCCCCCGCTCAAAATTGGTCATTTTTAGTTTGTTGATATCGATCTTTTCTAGTTCTTGGATCGGTTTGCCCTTTAGTTGGGTCAGATCGGAGCTATCAAAATTAAAGTAGCGCCGCCGGCCGAGAATGGTTTGTACGTAGCCTTGGGAAATAGCTTGATACTCCATTCGTTGCAGATAGGTAAAAACCTGAGGATAGCGATCATAGAATTTGGCAATAAATTCTTTCGCGTTGGCTAAATTTACCCCGGCTTCTCGGGAAAATCGTTGCGCACCCATGCCATAAATGACCCCAAAATTGATGATCTTGGCCAGGCGGCGTTCTTCGGAATTAATCTCTGTCTTGTCTAGGAGCAACTGGGCTGTGAGGGTGTGGACATCTTGGCGGTTCTGATAGGCGGTAATGAGACGGGGTTCTTGACTGAGATGGGCCAGGATGCGTAACTCAATTTGGGAATAATCCGCTGATATTAAAATCCAGTCTGGCTCAGGAATAAAGGCCGCCCGAATTTGCCGACTAAACTCTGTCCGGATGGGAATATTTTGCAGATTGGGGTTAGACGAAGACAGGCGGCCGGTGGCGGTAATGGCCTGGTTAAAATCGGTATGAACGCGTTGGGTATCGGGTCTCACCAGTTCCGGCAAGGCATCTACATAGGTGGATTTCAGTTTAGCCAGGGTGCGATGCTCGAGGATGAGATCAATAATGGGGTGATCCCCTTGGAGTTTTTCGAGGGTGGCGGCATCGGTGGAATAGCCCAGCTTGGTTTTGCGGGTTTTCTTGATATCCAGGCCCAGGGTATGAAAGAGTAATTGACTCAGTTGTTTGGGAGAGCCTAAATTAAAGTCAAAGCCTGCTAATTCATAGGCCTGGGTTTCCAGTTGATTCAGTTGATGATTGAGTTGCTCAGAGAGTTGTTTTAGGTAATCCACATCAATCCGAATCCCCACCGTTTCCATAGCCGCTAAGACGGGTTCTAAGGGCAGTTCAACCTGTTCCAATAGCTCTAGTAACTTTGGGGTTTGGCTTAGTTCTTGGCGGAGGGGATCAACGAGTAAATAGGTGGTATAAACATCCAGGCCACAGTATTGAGCGACTTCTGAAATAGAGACATCAGCGAGAGATTGCCCCTTACTGACTAATTCACCGTAGGTTAAGGCGCGAATGGGTAAATACCGACTGGAAATATCCGTTAAGTTATGACTGCCTTCTGGGTTGATGACATAACTGGCTAACATGGGATCAAAGACCACACCCGTTAATTCTAGGCCTTGAAACTGCAACACCAGCCGATCATATTTGGCATTTTGCAGAACTTTGGGATAGTTGGGATCCCTTAAGATGGGTTGGAGTTTCTCTAACGTTACTGATAGTTCTAAGTTTTGCCCTGTGCGATGTCCTAAGGGAAGATAAGCCATCTGATCCAGGCCTGGCCCCCAACAACAGCCAATCCCGACTAATTGGGCATCCCGTGGTGAGAGAGAGGTGGTTTCCGTATCCCAGGCCACGGGTTTGTTTGGATCGGTCTGTTGTTTGAGGGTTTCAATGAGTTGATCGAGTTTTGCGGGACTATTAATAATTTGCACATCTAGGTGTGGGGGCTGGGCATTTTCGGTGTCATTGGCGGAGAAGAACCAATCCTCATCTTGGCTTAAGGTTTCTGCTGCTAGTTGCGCGCCGCCCAGTTGGGTATGCAGTTGTAAGAGAGAGGTTTTAATGGCCTTGAATTCTAATTTGGCTAACAGAGGATCAAGGGTATGCCAATCAAAATCTCCTAACACCAGTTGCTCTAAACTCACTTCAATTGGGACATTCAGGGCAATTTGGGCCATAAATTGGGAGTGGCGGGCGGACTCTAAGCCCTCTTTGAGTTTTTTTTGGGTGGCCCCCTTAATCTGATCTAAATGGGCATAAATGTTATCTAGAGTTTCAAATTGCTCAATCAACTGGACGGCGGTTTTGGGGCCAATGCCTCGCACTCCGGGAATGTTATCAGACGTATCACCACAGAGAGCTTTGTAATCCACCACTTGCCGAGGCCATACTCCAAGCTTACTTTTAACCTCTTCGGGGCCGAATTCTTTAGCAGCAGTTGTACTCTTGGCAAAGGCAGAACTCAAATGCAGAACTGAAATCCCTTTTTCCGGGTCAATCAGTTGAAATAAATCCTGATCGCCACTGACAATTTTGACCTTTAATCCCGCCTGGCTGGCCTGTTGAGCAATGGTTCCAATCACATCATCGGCTTCATAACCAGGGGAAATTAAAATCGGGACGCTCAGGGCCTGGAGGAGCAGTTGTAAGTTTTCTAGGTCGGGGGCAAAGTCATCGGGAGTTTCCGGTCGGCCTTCTTTGTAAGTGCTATCGGCTTCATGGCGGAAGGTTGGCCCCCCTAAATCAAAGGCAACGGCGAGATGATCGGTTTGCTCGGCCTGGATGACCTCCAACAGGGTTTTCAAAAAGCCAAAGGTGATGCTAGTTGGGATTCCCGTAGAAGTTCGCAGGCCCCCATCCCGTCCCTTCGCAAAGGCATAGTAGGAACGAAACGCCAAGGAATGCCCGTCAACTAGGAGCAATGTGGAGTTAGGTCTAGTCATTGATAAGTACTGCCATCGGGCATCGTGACATCAGTAAGGTTGGCATCTAAGAGTAAGGTACTGCTAATTTCGGCCCGGATTAAGTTGGCTCCCGTTAAATCGGCCCCGGTTAAATCGGTACGGGCTAGATAGGCCTCAATCAAGCGAGCTTCTTTTAAGGTACTGCCTCGTAAATTGGCCCGGCGTAGATCTGCTTTGGTAAAAATGGCCTGGGTGAAGTTAGCCTTTTCCCCAATAATTTGATCCAGGTGAGCGTGGGAAAAGTTAGCTTGGTAACAGTCAGCTTGGAAGAAATCCGCTTCTTGGAGTTGGGCCCGATCAAATCTAGCTTCCCGTAAATTCGCCCAGGCCAGGCCGGCTTTCTTCAGATTTGTATCCGTTAAGCGCGTCATTTGGCAATAAGCCCGTTCGAGGTTGGCTCCCATTAAATCGGCTCCCCGTAAATTCGCTTCCTTGAGATTGGCCCCCGTCAAATTCACCCGGGCTAGATCCGCTTCAGCCAAGTTCGCACTCTGAAAATCAGCCTTTTCCAGATCTGTTCCCCGCAGGACAGTCCGTTCTTGATAGTTATCTTTGCGTAAGTTCGCCCCCCGGAAACAGGCCCCGACAAACCGTGTACTACTGAGATTCGCTTGGCGTAAGTCGGCCTCAATTAGGTTGCAATCGGTCAAGTCGGCCAAGGTAATATCAGCCCCCACTAGGATGGCTTTTTCTAAACTGGCTCCGTGTAAGTTAGCCTCTTGGAGTAGGGATTCCGTCAAGTCGGCCTGGGTTAGGTTCGCCCCCCGTAAATCGGCCCCCGCTAAATTGGCCCGTCTAAAATTAGCCCGTCCCAACAAGGCAAAGGAAAGATTGGCCCCACAGAGATTACTTTCACTGAGATCAACCCCAATTAAATCCACCCCTGCCAGTTGTATCCCTGCCAAGTTGGCCTGGGAAAAGTCAGTTTGGCCCGCGACATAATAGTCCAAAAGTTGCGCGGCATCTAAATTACTCATTGCCGTTCTCAAGCATCATCTCAACCATTATTAGGGCGGGGGAAAAAAGACACAGGTGGCCTCCTCATCGCTATCCTCACTAATCACAACAGTTTCCAAGTGGGGCATGGGTGGGGCCTGGACAACGGCAATCGTTGGGGGAGTGGCTGAGGTGACAGAGAGTATGCCGTAGCGTTGGTAAATAGGCTGAATCGTGCGTAACAGGCGGTCGGCGGCGGCCAAATACTCTTGAGTTGGTTCCAGGCCCTGGGCTACCCCAATAACCCGTTTTTTGAGGAGATCATAACTGGGATACTGGACAAACAAATCGGCTAAGAGGTCGGTTAAGACAACGCTGTAGATCTCCTGCCAATCAGCGGCATAATTCAGGTCGGGCTGATGATATAGGGTCGCAAACACTAAAATCTTAACCCGCAGTGGCGTAATGTAACGGGTGACATCGTGGCGTAAATCAAACCAAAGCGTAGCAGGCATCGCTGGGGTTGCGGGGGGCGGATTGGTAGCCGGGGCTGGCATGGTAAGCAGAGGCGAGGTATTGGCGACTTCGGTTTGCCCATAGAGGGGGAGGAGGACGGTTAATATTTGTCGGGCAATGGGTTTATAGGCCTCCACTTTATTCAAACTGGCCAGCAGCCGCTTAATTACCTGATCAAGGAGAGGGGCCTGGGGATATTGTTTCAGGTTAGCTAGAACCAATTGACTCATCGGGATTTCAGCCAGTTTTGTTGGGGCCTGACGCGGCCATTTGCGGGTAGCGGTAGCAAACAAAAATTTTCGGATCCGCAGAGTTTGTGGGTCTTGCTCTAGGGCCTGGATCGCCTGTTGGAGATGTTTGGCGTTCATGGATTGGGAGTTGGCCTAGTTCAGAGCGGATAATTTTTTGATCATAAACCGAAATGTTTTGGGTTGCTGGATTTGGGGATATCGCGTTACACAAACTGTTCTGGAGTTAGAAAGGCTGACGAAACTCATGCCAATATTCCCAGGGCCACCTACGCCAGGACTCGTAACACACTAGCAACCTGATTCACAGAGATCAGACTTTTAATTTCATCCAAGGCCTGGCGAAACTCTCCTTCGCAGACGTGATGAGTAACGACCACAACTTCAGCTAAATCATCCTTAATGCCAATCTGCACTAGGGATTCCAGACTAACTCCATAGTTCCCAAAACAAGTGCCTAATTTTCCGAGAACCCCTGGATGATCTTCCGCTAAGAGGCGAGCATAGAAACGGCTAGAAACCTGGGCTAAGGGCACAATGGGACAGTAATGCTCATGGGTACAGGTCAGGAGGGGGTGACTTTGATTTCCCATCGGTAAAAGCGCAGCAATGTTAATTAAATCAGCCACCACTGCACTCGCGGTTGCCCCGGCCCCGGCTCCCGGCCCATAAAACATCACTTCTCCGAGGGGTTCTCCAGAAATTAACACGGCATTATGAACCCCATTCACACTGGCTAAGGGATGATCTAAGGGGACTAAAGTTGGATGAACGCGCAGTTCTAAAGCATTGTCAGCCTGGCTAAAATCCCGATGGGCAATGGCAAGGAGCTTAATCACAAACCCCAACTTATCAGCATAGGCAATATCTACGGCGGTGACGGAACGAATCCCTTGGCAATAGACTTCATCACGGGCAATCCGGCCGCCAAAAGCTAAGGAAGCCAAAATGGCAATTTTATCGGCGGCATCCAGGCCATCAATGTCGGTACTGGGGTCTGCTTCGGCATAGCCTAGTCGTTGGGCATCGGCCAAAATCTCGGCAAAGTCACCCTTTTCCTGCTGCATCCGGGTCAGGATATAGTTGGTTGTCCCGTTGAGAATCCCCGTGACCGTGTGAATCCGATTTGCGCCGAGGGATTGCTTCAGGGGTTGAATCACAGGAATTCCACCCGCCACAGCTGCTTCGAGCATCACATAGACCCCGGCCTGATTTGCGGCGGTAAAAATTTCGTCCCCAAACCGAGAAATGACCGCTTTGTTGGCCGTGACAATATGTTTCCCTTGGGCAATGGCTTCTAGAATCAAGGTTCGGGCTGGCTCCAGGCCCCCTAAGAGTTCCACCACGATGTCAATTTCTGCATCTTGGACAATACTCTGCAAATCTGTCGTTAAGGTTTCTGGGGGGAAGTTCACTGGCCTGGGCTTGTCAAGGTCGCGCACGCCGACTTTTTTAATTTGCAGCTTTTGCAGGAGCGGATGACGCTGTTCCGGGGTTAATAAGACCTGTGCGACACCTCCCCCCACAGTTCCCAGGCCCAAAATCCCCAATTGATACACCACGATGTCTTTACCCAGATAGCGACTCTTCTCTTTAATTGTAAAGTTAGAGCCTGATCAATTGCTCGAGAGGCTTAGAAGTTCTTTTACCCGAGTCCGCACCCAGGCCAAGACATCTTTTTGCTCCATTGTTTTAAAGAGTCCTAATTCTTCAAGTTTCTGTTGAACTGGATCGTAGAGTTCTCTCTCACTAATCATTTCCTGAGTCACAATTTCAGCAAAATAGGGCGCAACTTTAAGAAGGGTTTCTAGCTGAACTTTAGGAATGACAAAAATATGACAATCTGTTAGGGCGCGGGCATCAACAATATAGGGAAAATTGAGGAGGACGGGGACTTCCCCAAACATTTCGCCAGCCTGGTAAACCTTAATGCGCCGATTTAGTTTATGGGAAAAAGATTCAATTTCACCAGACAGTAGGACGTACATCGCATCGGCAGCCTCACCTTCCTGAAATAGGATCGAATGTCGGGGCAAAAACTTACGATACCCAGATTGAATGATTTGCAGCACACTCAGTTCATTACAGGTTTGAAAATAAGGAATTCGATGTAAGCATTCTCGGAGGCTATAGGTGGGGAGTGTTTCGCTGCAAGTAGAACCATCCAGGCCTGGGGCATGATTGTTATGATTTAGATCGTCAAGCGGTGAGGCCAAGAATTCTGGAGAAGTTGGCGCGGGTGGGCGAAGAGTTTCTGGATTTCGGAACCAAATATCTTGTTGGGGAAAAGGAATTTCAATCCCGGCCTGGCGAAAATAGTAATTGATCGTAAAATTCAAGGAACTTTTAATCGTTAAAGCATTATCAATCCGATCCACCCAGGCCCAGACTTCAAATTCTAAGGCACTGTCACCAAAGCCCTTAAAAATCACCCGTGGGAGAGGTTCACGCCGGACAGCCGGATGTTTATGGACAGCATACAATAAGGTTTCGGTTACTAACACCGGATCAGAACGATAAGCGACAGTAATAGGTAAACGAATACGTCCAGAAAAGTCTCGATAACTCCAATTTAAGACTTCATTCGTGGTCAACGTGCTATTGGGTAAAATGACATCGCCCCCGTCCAACGTGGTAATAATAGTTGAACGCATGGATATTTCTTTGATGTACCCCGTCAGTCCACTAAATTCCACATAGTCGCCCACTTGTAATTTATTTTCAACAAGAAGAGTAACACCACTGACAATATTTTTAGTTAGGTCTTGCAAGCCAAAGCCAATCCCCACCCCTAAGCCCCCTAAGACCACAGCTAAGGAGGTAATGTCCAGGCCATGAATCTGCAAGACAATAACAGAAATGATTGCGCCCAAACCATAGGTTAGTAAGGTGGAAATCACCACACTATTGCCACGACTAATCCCTAACTTGACTAATAACCAATTGCGGAGAAACTTTTTACAGTAAATGATGCCTAGTCCCAAAAGTACCAGGGTTAAGGCTAAACTGATGATCCAAGCAATTGTAATTGTTTGATTGCCCAGCTTAAAAATTGCCCGATTCCAGACCTGTAAAAAATCACTAATGTTCATCCCCATGCTCCG
The DNA here is from genome assembly GCF_000316685.1 of Synechococcus sp. PCC 6312. Lineage (NCBI taxonomy): Bacteria > Bacillati > Cyanobacteriota > Cyanophyceae > Synechococcales > Synechococcaceae > Synechococcus > Synechococcus sp. PCC 6312. The sequence goes on from NC_019680.1 coordinate 3,522,838, forward strand.
CATCTTGCCTAAAACTTGAATGCCCGATCAATCTCTCTGTTGCCAACCCAGAAACATCACCTGACAAAGGCTGTTCTCGCCCGATCAGAACCCAAACCACATCTAACTCTCTTGAACTCTACCGCATCTAAAACAGAATTCTAATTTTGAGCTTCACCCCTAGATTTGAGCTTAATCTCCAGGCCCTTGATTACATCTTGACCGATTGGAATCTGATGGCACTCAATCAGGTACATAAAGAACTTTTTGACCGAGGTTTTGACTTGACTTTCTAAATCACCTGTATGGCCGCAATGCCAACGCCGGAATTTGCTACAGACCATGCCCCGCTTGATCTGACTAAAGCCTGCCACCTGGCAATCCCAACACAGATAGTCAATCAGCATCCTAATGACGGCCATATGTTGGCGCACAGTACCCAGCCGGAGACGGGTCAGTAAGTAGTTCTCAAATTGTGCCAGATAAGTCTCAAATTCCTTCCGAAACGCGTCCGTAGCCATCCGATTTGCCAGACGCGCTTGTGGATCGTTTTCAGATCAATTTGCATAAGTCTTGAAGCTGATTTAGGGGGTATAGCTCGATTTTACGAGTTACTTAATTTCCCGAACTACAGGTTGATCGTTGACGAGTTCACCCACGAAAATCCGCGTTGCCAGGCCAACAAAGAGACCATTTTCAAGTACACCAGGGATATTATTAATTGTTTTCTCTAACTCGTCGGGATCGTGAATGGCGGCAAACTTGACATCAATCACCATGTTGCCTTGATCCGTAATCACCGGCCCGTCTTTTTTCACCCCCATCCGCAACACTGGCTCACCCCCAAGATTCGTTAAGGCACGGGTCACAGGACTCAAGGCTAATGGCAACACCTCCACCGGCACAGGAAAGGTTGACCCCAATTCAGTCACAAGTTTGGAGCTATCCACCACGACTAGAAATTCTTCCGCCAGGCCATCCACAATTTTTTCCCGCGTATGGGCCGCGCCTCCCCCTTTGATCAAAACCTTGTCCGGATCCACCTCATCGGCCCCATCAATAGCGATATCAATCCGTTCCACATCATCAAGGGTGACGAGAGGGATGCCGTAGAGTTTGGCGAGAACACTGGCCTGGAACGAGGTGGGAATACCAACAATATTGCTGAGTTCCCCAGACTTGAGGCGATCACCCAAAAACTGAATCACAAACGCGGTTGTCGAACCCGTCCCCAGGCCAACCACCATCCCCGATTTCACCTCTTGGGCCGCGGCCTGGGCGACTGCTTGCTTCATAGCTTTGACGGCATCGGCACTCATGGGGACTCCTTGGACTTCAGATTTGCAGGTGATGTTAACGCGTTTTTATTGTCTCAGGTCAAGGGACAGGCCAACTCCCCAGGCCCCAAAAATCGCAGTAGATTATAGCTGGCGGGGTAGAGGCAGAGTATGCTGGCAAACCAAAATAGTCCTGGGGATGATATTCAGGGGCGAAAAGCGGATCATTTGCGGTTGTGTTTGGATGATGCAGTCGCCTTTGAGGGAGTCACCACTGGCCTGGAACAGTATCGCCTGCGCCATGTGTGTCTGCCGGAGATTGACTTCTCGGATGTGAATTTGGGAGTGACCTTTCTCGGCCATCAACTGGGTGCGCCGTTCCTGATTTCTTCCATGACCGGGGGAACCGATTTAGCAAAAACAATCAACCGCCGACTAGCCCAGGCCGCCCAAAAATTTCGGATCCCGATGGGAGTGGGGTCACAACGGGTCGCCTTGGAAAAGCCTGATTTAGCCAATACCTTTGCAATTCGCGATGTTGCCCCGGATGTGCCGCTGTTTGCCAATTTGGGGGCGGTACAGTTGAACTATGGTTGTGATACCCGGGCCTGTGAAAAAATTATTTCCTTGATTGCTGCTGATGCCTTGATTTTGCACTTGAATCCCCTCCAAGAAGCGGTTCAAACCCACGGTGATCGGAATTTTACCGGCCTGTTACCCAAAATTAGCCAACTCTGTTTAGAACTCGCAGTCCCCGTGATTGTCAAAGAGGTGGGGAATGGCATTTCGGTCGCGATGGCCGCAAAACTCCTCCAGGCCGGGGTGGCAGCCATTGATGTGGCCGGGGCTGGGGGAACCTCTTGGGCCAAAGTCGAGGGGGCGCGGGGACAGGATTTCCGCCAACAACGCTTAGGACAAACCTTTGCTGACTGGGGAATTCCGACCGCTGACTGCTTGGTGGCAATTCATCAACAATTTCCGGCCATGCCTGTGATTGCCTCGGGGGGAATTACCAATGGCCTGGATGCCGCCAAAGCAATTGCCTTAGGTGCGTCATTGGTGGGGTTAGCCCGGCCCTTGCTACAAGCCGCCTATGAATCCGAAGCCTGTTTATTTGATTTAATTGACATTCTCCAGGCTGAGATCGCCACTGCCCTGTTTTGTACAGGAAATAGCACAATTCCCCAGTTTCAGACCGCCGCTTGTTTAGAGAAAGTTTCAACTTAAGCAAGGACAATATCTCGGCTTCCTATTCGGACAGGGGCGGGGCCTGGGCTTCCAACAAAGGTTCTAATTCCAGGTATTGAGGGGACTCTGGCTCAGATTCCGATAATTGCCAGGGGTCTAAAATATCCTTAATAATAATCTCTGCAAATAAAATCTGTCCCACCAGCAACAAGGGCAAGGCCAAGAGCAAGCCCATGAACCCGAGGAAAAGGGCAAAGGTCAACTGGGCCAAAAGAGCCATGGCTGGTAAAACCTCCACCTGCTGGGCCATGACCACCGGAACTAAAAGGTACTGCTCCAACTGCTGAATCACAATATAGGCAACAAACACAGCCCCCGCTTTCCAAGGATCATCCAGAAAGGCAATTAACATGGGTGGAATTAAGCTCAAGACGGGGCCGATGGTCGGAATCGCCTCAAAAATTCCTGCTAAGACCGCATTAGCGAACACCAGGCGCACTCCTAATACCGCCAGAGTCAGACCACAGACCACCCCAATGGCGACCATATTTATTCCCGTCCCTGTCAACCAGGCCAGGAGTTTCGCTTCACAGAGGGTGAGAATGTTGTCTATACGGCGGCGATAAAAGGCCGGAAAGAGACGAATGAACCCTTGGCGATAGGGCTGAGGATTGATGACCAACATCACCGTTAAGACCAACACCAGCAAGAGGTTTAAAAACACGGTCAAGGTATTGGAAAAGAGTGCAAAAAAGTTGCCAAAAATTTCTTCTAAGAACGGTTGAAGTTGGCTCACTAATCGTTCTGGTAGCGCTTGATCCTGTCGTCCCAGGCCGGGAATAACTGTACTGGCTTGATTTAACCAAGTTTCCAGTTGGGCCACCCCTTTCGGGGCAAGCGTAGCAATTTGGCGAAATTCCTGGAGAAACGGCGGCACAATCAGGACAAAAAATCCCAAGACTAGCCCCAGGGCCACCAGAATCGTCAGGGGGAGAGCTAACTTAGCTTTTAACCCCCAGGCCTGGAGTTGTCGCTGAATCCGATTGAGGGCAGTTGCCAAGACTGCGGCCAAAAAGACCAGTAAAATCACTTGGCGAATTTCCCAAAGGACATAAAGACAAACTAAGGTGACAATTAACCCCAGCCATTGTCCCAATTTCATAGTGATTGATCCTCAATCGTTAAAAATAATGCAATCCACAAGATACCTTCACAATATAATAAAAATTACATACTCTACTGCGCTGATAACTTTAAAATTAAAGAACCTCTGCCTAAAATATGAGCTGTACCCACAACTATATCTGTCAGTATCTAAAAGAGACTAAAATCTTTGTCGGGATTACATTTAAGTAACTAGAACAACGGATTGAATGGGGAAAGACTTGGCATAAAAGCAAGTAATAAAAACTTGAAAAAGTGAAAAAGAGTCAATTGGACTGATGAGATAAAGCCATCTCAACTAAATCTGCAAAGCCAGATCCTTTTATCTTGATTTACTTAAAGCAGAACCTATCATTTCAAGTCTTGGGATGACTGTTTCAAGTTAGTAAATCAATAGCACGCCGTATCTTTAATGATTAGCAATTATTACTGCTTTGACTGAAAGGATATTCTTCAATGCTATTGAACCTATATGAACTGGCTAGATGTCGATTAGGGAGAATACAGTTAGAGTTAGCTAGTTAGCTGAATCGAAAAAACTGGCGAGCCTATTGTGGTAATTAAGGGATACACATCGGCAATGAACTGACAATAGCAGCCGAAAAATATTGAACGCGATCCTCATGTTTAATATCCATAGTTATCTCAACATCATGGGCGTTTAACTAAGACTTCATATCACCATCTAAGTTTATAGATATAAAAAGATTACTGTAGTCTGATGGCCTATTCCATCTGAAGTCTTAATCAATTCGAGTGATGTAGGATAATTGATAATTTATTGGAGTTAGTGAACTAGAGTTTTCCTGACTCCACCAGTTTTAGAAGTGAAGCCAGTTGTTCTTAAATTTTTGATAGTTTTTATCAAAGCTGGGATACTAATTATTTCTATCGGTTGACCGCCAATTACCTAAGGCGGTACTTTAATAACTAGTGTAAAGAAAATATTTTTTTGTTAATTGACTCACAAAAAATGCCCCCTGAAAAAATCTAGGAGGCATGATCAGCAATTAAAAATTAAGCAGGTCTTAGAACAAGCCAAAGGTCAAGGACTTATCAATGGGTAAGCAAGCGCCAATACCTAACCAGATTGTTACCAAGGTTCCAAAGAGGAACACAGTAGTTGCAACAGGGCGGCGAAAGGGATTTTGAAACTTGTTGACATTCTCAATAAAGGGAATCAAGATCAAGCCCAAGGGGATGAACCCATTCATCAAGACTCCTAAGAGCTTGTTGGGAACAACTCGGAAAATTTGGAAGGTGGGGTATAGATACCATTCCGGCAAAATTTCCAAGGGGGTCGCAAACGGGTTAGCGGGTTCACCAATCATGGCCGGGTCTAAAACCGCCAGGCCGATGCATAGGGAAATGGAACCCATGATCACAACTGGGAACATATAGAGCAAATCATTGGGCCAGGCCGGTTCGCCATAATAGTTATGGCCCATCCCTTTTTTGAGCTTGGCTTTCAGGGCAGGATCGTTGAGATCTGGTTGTTTAACAATCTTAGCCATAGGTGATAATGTTCTCCTTTCGCGCACCAGCAGAGGGCAGTCAGTGTTTTTAATCAATATTGGTTTTGATAACTTTCTCGATCATAAAAGGAGATCAGGGAAAAAACTGTTACCCATGGAACTGTTACCAAAACTTTATGCCATCCAATAGCAGAGGGCAGATATGGGTCTAGAGGGGGCCAGAAATGCCTTGTTTGCGGATCATCAAGAAGTGCATCAGCATAAAGACGGCAATTGACCAGGGTAAGACAAAGGTGTGGAGGCTGTAGAACCGGGTTAAAGTGCCTTGACCAACACTGACACCACCACGCATCAATTCCACCAAGGAATCACCAACAAAGGGAATCGCAGCGGGAATCCCAGAGACGATTTTGACGGCCCAGTAGCCAACCTGATCCCAGGGGAGAGAGTAGCCAGTCACCCCAAAGCTGACGGTGATCACGGCTAAAACCACGCCCGTGACCCAGGTTAATTCCCGGGGTTTCTTAAAGCCACCGGTCAAGTAAACCCGGAAAACGTGCAAAATCATCATCAACACCATCATGCTGGCTGACCATTTATGGACAGAGCGGATCAACCAACCAAAGTTGACCTCATTCATGATGTATTGGACAGAGGTAAAGGCTTCGGCCACGGTCGGTTTATAATAAAACGTCATGGCAAAGCCAGTCGCAAACTGGACTAAAAAGCAAGTAAGGGTGATTCCCCCCAGGCAGTAAAAAATGTTAACGTGGGGAGGCACATATTTGGTTGAAATGTCTTCGGCGATGGCCTGAATTTCGAGACGTTCATCAAACCAATTGTAAACTTTGTTCATATCCGGGATGAGTCCTGAAAACCGTATGCTTCATGAGAAATGTAACACAATCTGAACAAATTTTCTGGGCATAGGTAGCAAGGAGGGTTCAAGAGATGGGGCGAGGTTTTCGGCACCACAGTTTAGGCTTGATTTTGGGGTTTTTGGGCTTGGCCTGGGCCTGGTTTGGAGTTAGCTCAACCGCCTTGGCCCTGACCACAGAGCAAAAACTCTACAACGAGGCCTGGAAAATAGTCAGTCAGTCCTATGTTGATGAGACCTTTAATGGCCAAAATTGGTGGAATGTGCGTCAAGAGGCACTCCGGCATCCCCTAGAAACCCGAGAGGCGACCTATGAAGCCATCCAAAAGATGCTGGCTAGCTTAGGGGATCCCTTTACCCGCTTGTTACGCCCGGCCCAATATCACAGCCTGCAAACCAGCACCAGCGGGGAATTAACCGGGGTTGGTCTGCAAATTGCCTCGGAACCGGACACAGGCTATTTACAAGTGATTGCCCCAATTGCTGGCTCTCCAGCGGCGGCGGCGGGATTGTTACCCCAAGATAAAATTCTTAAGATTGACGCGACTCCAACCCCAGAGTTAACCCTTGATGAAGCCGCAGAACGAATGCGGGGCGAAGTTGGCTCCACGGTGGTTTTAACGGTTATCCATTCTCAGGGGGATCAACAGCCAATTGAAATTCCGGTTAAGCGGGATCACATCACCCTCAATCCGGTAATTAGCCAACTGGAAACCACCCCCACCGGAGAAAAGATTGGTTATCTCCGTCTGACCCAATTTAATGCCATGGCCACTGATGAGATGCACCAGGCCCTGAGTCGGCTGGAAAAGCAAGGGGTAGATGGTTACATTTTAGATTTACGGAATAATCCGGGGGGGTTGCTCCAGGCCGGGGTCGAAATTGCTGAACTCTTTATGGAACCGGGGGTGGTCGTTTATACGGTGGATCGGCAAGGCGTGTTAGGCAGTTTTACGACCACTCATGAACCCTTCACTAAAGATCCCTTAGTGGTGTTGGTCAATCAAGGAACTGCCAGCGCTAGTGAAATTTTAGCGGGGGCATTGCAGGATACGGGGCGGGCCCAGTTAGTGGGTGAACAAACCTTTGGCAAAGGCTCCATTCAATCGTTGTTTAACCTATCCGATGGATCTGGGTTAGCGGTCACCATTGCCCACTATGAAACACCTGGCCATCGTGACATTAATAAGATTGGTATTGCCCCAGATCGGCGCGTGTCCCTAGCTCCAATTGGTCAAGATCAAGTTGCTACGGATGCCGACAGTCAATACCAAGCAGCATTGAAAACTTTGAGCTTACACAACAATATTTAATTATATGATACTCAATTAATCGTTAATACACAATTTTATAGGGGATTTTTTATGAGATTTGTAGGAGTTGATATAGTAAAGCACATTTTTGCATTAGGAGTAATTTGGTTACACGTAAAATCCGAATCCCGCTACTCCAAAGATGTTAGTGACTTAATTAATATTGTTGGAAATTATGTAGATGGTGCTGTTATTGGCTTTTTTCTTATTTCTGGTTTCTTCTTTAAGGGTGCCTCTGATTGCAAAATTCAGAGTTTAGTGAGTTTCTTTAGGAAAACCTTTATGAGACTTATGATACCTTTCTTTATATTTTCTTTTATTTATGTATCCGCCTTATATTTGCTTGGAAAGTATAGCCTTGTCAACGGTTTAATATCAATTCTGAAGCTTCAGGGGCCAATGCAGATGTACTTTCTTTCCTATTTGTTTTTAATTTTGAATACATTATTTCTATGTACATTATTACTGAACTTATTCAACGTAGATTCAAAATATTTCTTCTTGATCTTGGCAGTAATTGCTCTAATTTTTTCTCAAATTTACCCAGTTGAATCACCTGCCGGCCCAAACCTATTAAATATCCCATTGTATATTTTTTGTTTTTCATCAGGACAAATGCTTAAATACTCATTTTCAAAAAATATTGAATCATTTTACGTCTATGCTTTTGTAGTTAGTTCTTTATTCTTAGCTATGTCTGGATTTGATCACCGCTTTCTAGATGTTTCAATTGTTTTTGTCCTGTTTACACTTGGAGTCTACGTATCTTACTCGAAAATACTTTCAAACTTCACTGCTCCGGGAAGTGGTGGTGTTTATCTTTTACATGCTCCTATTACGATTTATGTTGTTTCTCTTGCATTGACAAAAATTAGTGTTCTTGGTTTTTTAAATGCTGTTCTATCTGTTATCCTGACGTACGTAATCTGTCTATTCATCACGCTTAGTGTTCGTCTTCATCTGCCAAAGTTTTCGTTTCTTCTACTTGAGTGACTCAACTTTAATCGGGGTACTTTTCCTGAGATGTTGCCTAGTCGGACGTATCATGATCCTCTCCACGGAGCCATTACCCTTGACGGTAGTGATCCACTTGAAAAGCTGCTGATTCGCTTAATTGATACCCCGGCCTGTCAACGGTTACGGCGAATCCGGCAGTTGGGAACAGCCAGCTTAACCTTTCATGGGGCTGAGGCTTCTCGCTTTACCCATTCTTTGGGGGTGATGCAGATTGCCCGGCGGGCTTTTGACCGATTGGCGAAACGATATCCAGAACTACGTCCCTATCGTCCTCAGGTGTTGGCAGCAGCCCTATTACATGATTTAGGCCATGGCCCCTTCAGTCATACAGCCGAAGAGATTTTTCAGGGACAGCATGAGGGTTGGACTAGGCGGATTTTTCTGGAATCCCCACCTGTGCGCCAGGCCTTGGATGAATTTCACCCCCAGTTAGCCACAGACCTAGAAAAAATTTATCTCAAGCAGTTTCCCATTCCGCTAGTTTGGCAGTTAGTCACCAGTCAGCTAGATTGTGACCGTTTGGATTATTTGATGCGAGACAGCTATTTTACCGGGGCTTCCTATGGGCATTTAGATCTAGACCGAATTTTAATGGCTATGGATTACGACCCGGTCTCCCAAGAATTGACGGTGAATCAAAAGGGGTTAGCAGCGATTGAACATTATTTGTTTGTCCGCTATTTTATGTATGCCCAGATTTATAACCATCCGAAAAATTTGGCTGCGGCCTGGGGGCTAGAACAAGCAATTTCTCGGGCTAGGGAGCTATTTTGGGTGGGTCAAGTTTGGGCGGATGGGGTGATCGGGGCCTGGTTAACTCAAAACAATCAGGAGTTATCCCTGGAGCAGTATTTAGGGGCAGACGATATTACCTTGGATTACCATCTCCAGGCCTGGCAGCACCATTCAGACCCGATTTTGGCCGATTTGTGTCGGCGGTATTTGGATCGAGATTTGCTCAAGGCCTGGGATATCAGCAGTGGATCAGAATTAGAGCAACAGGTCAAAGCGGCGAGAGCCAAAGAGTTAGCGAAGAAACTTAAGTTTGACCCCAACTACTATGTGACGATTCGGACGGCTGTGAGTCGGGGTTACACCCTCTATAACAAGGGGATCAAGGTCAAAAGTCCCACGGGCCTGGTGGATATTAATCAATGTTCCAGCCTGGTGATGACCTTAACCCAGCCCTTAACAAAGCAGTATTTACTCTATCCACGGGAAATTGAAGCTGACCTCCAAAGAAGTAGTGGCTAAGAGTCTATGAAAAATTTGCACGGAAGGAGGAGAGGAACTGGGCCTATTTCCGTTTGCCTTTAACCCGTTGTTCTTTTTGTTCCTGGTCTAAACGCCGCCGATCTCGCCATTCCGCAAAGGTTAAATAGCTAATTCCCCCGGTGATCGCTAGGAGCAGGCCCAGGGCAACTAAGATCAGGACATTAACAACCGAAGTTTCCACAAGCAATTAAGGTTCAGCCCCCATTACATCCCGTGGCGGCCCCAAACAACGAGGGCAATGGAAACTGTAAATAGACCCAAAACACCAACCCAACCCAAGGAAAGAATATCCATAGCTAACCTTTACTAAATTCCCAGGCGTTAACAACAGCCCCCATTTTAACTCAGGTTGGCTATGGGCAATCCGAGAAAATCCCGATACATTAGGGTTGTTCTGTTGTCGAGACTACATCGGGTAAGGGGCGTTGCCAACGATATAACCAGAAGAGGCCCCCCAGGCCAACCAGAATAAACACTAGGCTCATCACCTGGGCAATCCGTAAGGGGCCGAGCATTAAGCTATCGGTACGCAGGCCCTCAATCCAGAGGCGGCCAGCACCATATCCCAAAGCATAGATAAAAATAAGGGTTCCTGGCCGGGCCTGGGGAAACCGAAAAAATACCCAGAGCAAAATACCCAGTAGCCCCAGGTTCCAAATGGATTCATAGAGAAAGGTGGGATGAAAGGAGTCAAATTGACGGAGGTTTGGGGGGCGGCGGTTGAGGGGAATGTAGAGCTTCCAGGGTAAGTTGGTCGGATCTCCAAAGGCCTCGGAGTTGAAAAAGTTGCCCCAACGGCCCATGGCCTGGCCCAAAATCAGGGAGGGGGCGATCACATCTAATAACTGCCAGAGGGAGATTTTACGGAGCTTACTAAAAATGATGGTCGCCCCAAGTCCCCCAAGAATAGCTCCATGAATGGCGATGCCACCCTGCCAAACTTGGATAATCTGCTCAGGATGGTGCTGGTAATAGTCCCACTCAAAGGCAACGTAATAGAGGCGGGCGGCGGGGACTGCGGCGAGGACTAACCAAATCGCTAAATCAGGAATTAAGTCCGGATCTAGGTGACGGCGGCGGGCCAGATGTTGGGAGAGCCAAATACCGATAAATACAGCGGTGGCAATAATGACTCCATACCAGCGCAAGGTGAGGGGGCCGAGGTGAATCAGGGGGCCGGGGGACGTAAACAGAAAACTGACAAGGGGTGACATGGGTCTATTCTAGGAGGGTAGGCTGGAACTATTATGGGGCTGTAATGCGTCCCCAAGATTAGATTTTGGGCGTTGGTTGAGGTGAGTTGTCATGCCAGGCCAGGAACAAAAATGGATGCGCTGGGGGTGGGGGCTGGGCCTGGTGGCATTGGTGACCATTGGTGGCACGGCCTGGTGGACATTTCAATCTCAGGCCCCGCAGAGTGTTGTCCCCACGCCAACCAGTTCTCCGGTCGTGGTCTCTGGACAGGTAGAGCTTTACTGGTTAAACCCCCAGGGGACAGGCCTGGTGAAAACCCCCCTAACCTTTGGGCCAATTTCTAAGAACGCCACTGCCGAGGAACTCCTCACTACTGGTTTAAGCCAACTGTTATCCGGGCCTGATGCACCGACCTTGACTACCACGATTCCGGCTGGAACAAAGCTAGAGACTCTCGATGTTAAGCCCGATGGCATTCATATTAATTTATCTAAGGAATTTAAAGAGGGGGGTGGAAGTACCTCCATGCAAGGGCGATTGGGACAGGTACTCTATACGGCAACCAGTTTAAATCCAACTCAGCCGGTCTGGTTATCCGTCAATGGTCAGCCTTTAACGGTTTTGGGTGGGGAGGGCCTGGAAGTTAAACAACCCCTGACACGGGCTGAATTTGAACAATCATTTGCCTTGGCTCCCTCAAAATAGCCCCTGACGCTCCTACATCACTCTTGTGTGAATGAGTTGACAGTAACAATATGTGTATATACACTTAAGCTATGGATCAACAAATTACGCCCCTCGACTCAACGGTCCTACAGCAGGTGGTGTCTGGATGTGCTTGTTTTCAACTCCGGAAGGCAACACGGGTGATCACGAAACATTTTGACGATGCCCTCAGACCCACTGGCCTGTTGATTACGCAGTTCACAGTTTTAGCCGCTCTGGGCCTGGCAGGTGTGGTTTCAATCCATGAGCTAGCCGATATTCTGGTGATGGATCGGACGACCTTGACCCGCAACCTGCAACCTCTGGAACGCCAAGGCTGGATCACGATTGCCCCAGGCCTGGATCAGCGCACTCGCCTCGTTTATCTCACTCCCAAAGGAGAACAGATATTGAGTCAAGCCTTTCCCCTTTGGCAACAGGCCCAGGCCACCATTGAAGCATCCCTTGGCCAATCCCAATGGCAACTGCTCCAGGCCAGCTTAGGGGCAGCAACAACCACGATCCAGTCCTAAAATTTTTTCCGATATATGTGTATATGCACTTAAGTTGAATCTCGAACTCTGTCCGCAAATTTATTTATTTTTGGAGGTTTTATGATTTCCTTGACCCAACATCAACGGCAACACTGGACAAATCGCTTACTTTTGGTTGCGGCTCTTTGGGGCTTGCTGGTTGGAGTGAGTAGTTACTGGGGCTGGTTGCAGAGTTTAACGGGGCTGGGCTTTGCATTGCTGGTGTTTTTGGGCATCGCAACTCCAGTTTTTGCCTACTCTCAAATGCCATTATTGCGGGCCTACTGCCAATCTATTCCCCTTTACTATTTGACCCTGCTTCATCTGTGGCGGATTCCGGCGGCGGTGGTATTTTTCTACTATGGTGCTCAGGATTTGCTGCCTCAAATATTTGTCGAGCGGGCGGCCTGGGGTGATTTAGTGGCGGGGGTGTTGGTGATTCCGGTGCTGATGCGTCCCCGGAGCCAGAAAAAATACTGGGCTTTTCATTTGTTTGGCATGGCGGACTTTATCCTGGCTGTGGGCACTGGTTTAACGCTGACATTGCTGCAAGTGCCGAGTATGTCCACGATTGCTACGTTTCCGATTGCCTTGATTCCAGCCTTTGGGGTCGGGATTTCTGGGGCTTCGCATCTCTTGGCCTGGGATATTTTGTTCAATCGGCGGCAACAGATCAAGTAACCCCATAAGTCTCAATTTTGGCTTCGGCCTGGTGCAAAATGGCCCGTAATTGATCTTTGCAACTTGGCTCTACCTCTGTCCACAGGCCCCGTTTTTCCGCTTCTAATAATCGCTCGGCAATATCCCGTAAAACATGGGGATTCTTGGCCTGGAGAAAATCCTGGACGACCGGATCAAAGACATAGGCCTGGGCGACTCCGGCAAACATATGATTGGGGATGGTCTGGGTGGTGGCAGCAAAACCAAAGAGAAAATCCACGGTGGCGGCCAGTTCTGTGGCTCCTTTATACCCATGACGCATGACTCCAGCGATCCATTTTGGGTTAATCACACGGGAACGATAGACACGGGCGAGTTCTTCAGTCAGGGCGCGGATTTTTGGGTTTTCGGTCTGGCCATGATCGCCAAAATAAACCGTTGGAGCTTGTTCGTTAAGGAGATTTACCGCCGCTGTTAATCCCCCTTGAAATTGGTAGTAATCATCAGAATCAAGAAGATCATGTTCTCGATTGTCTTGGTTGTGGAGGACGATTTGCATTTGGGCCAGGCGATTTTGAAAGGCTTTTGGGGCAGGTTGGCTTTGGCCGGTTCCGGTATAGGCAGTGCTGCTCCAGTTGATATAGGCTTGGGCCAGATCGGTGGTGTCATTCCAGGCCTGGGGGTTGTCAATTAAGCCTTGTAATCCAGCTCCATAGGCTCCGGGGGGGGATCCAAAAATCCGTAACCTGGCCTGGGTTTCGGCGGTGGTTAAATTAATACCCTGATCTACAGCCGTGGTGATTTCAGTTTGAACATGGGCCGCTAAGGGGTTTTGCTCCGGCGGTTCATTCAGACTAGCGACTAAGTTCACGGCATCATCAAAGAGTTGAATCAGGTTGGGAAAGGCATCCCGAAAAAAGCCGGAAATTCGTAACGTCACATCTACTCGGGGACGGCCTAAAAGCGTGAAAGGTATAACGTCTAAATCCACGACCCGGCGACTCGGCCCATCCCAAACCGGCATCACTCCCAAGAGAGCTAAAGCTTCAGCAATGTCGTCTCCCCCGGTGCGCATGGTGGCTGTACCCCAGACCGAAAGACCGAGGGTTTTGGGAAATTCTCCCTGTTCTTGGGTGTAGCGCTCAATCACGGCTTCGGCAGCTTTGCGACCTAAATCCCAGGCCACTTCGGTGGGAATTGCTCTTAAATCGACGGCATAAAAATTGCGTCCTGTGGGTAATACATCAGGTCTGCCACGGGTTGGCGCGCCGCTGGGGCCACTGGGAATATAGCAGCCATCTAAACCCCGTAACAATTGAGTCAGTTCTTCATTGGTGCGGCGGAGATTGGGCAGTAAACTATCAGCAATCCAGGCCAAGACCTTGTTAGTTTCTCTGCCTAAATTAGTTGGTACGTCTTGAGTGAGAAGGCGATCAATCAGTAAACTGGCCTGGTGATCTAGTGCGGCTGTCCAATCCCCCACGGTGCGAAATTTGGGATCAGGACTGGGTTCTGTGGCAGGGGTGGTTAAGGGATCACAATCAAACCCTAAATCTATTGCTAAAGAACGAGTTAAACCGAGATGAATCCGATTAGGGGAGCGAGCAATGGCAAAAATTAAATCCCGGAGTTGGCTGTTTTCAGGACATTGACCCAAAATATGCAACCCATCTCGAATTTGGGCATCCCGGAGTTCACATAAATAGCCATCGGTTTGATTCAACCAGGCCTGCCAATCTCCACTCTCAGCCGGTGCAAGGTGCGCTAAATCCTGATCCAAATGCAAAACCTTAATCAATTCATCAATCCGGTCTTTAAGGAGTGGTAAACGAGGCGGATCGAGTTGTTCAGCTTCGTAGTATTCATCGAGAACTTGGCTGAGTTCATCCAACGGCCCATAAAGCCCGGCCTGGGTCATCGGGGGGGTGAGATGGTCAATAATTACAGCTTGGGAACGCCGCTTGGCCTGGCAGCCTTCTCCGGGGTCATTGACAATAAACGGGTAAAAATTCGGCAGTGGCCCGAGGGCAAGTTCGGGAAAACATTGATTCGAGAGAGCCACACTTTTTCCGGGAAGCCATTCTAAATTGCCATGTTTACCGATATGAATCACCGCATTGGCCTGGAAACTATGGCGAATCCAAAGATAGAAACTGAGATAGTTTGGGGTGGGTAGCAGTTCAGGATTGTGATAATTCGTATTCGGGTCTAAGTCGTTACCGCGTGGGGGTTGAATGCCGATAAAAATATTGCCAAATACCAGGCCTGGGATGGGAATATCCTGTTGGGGTTGGGGATAATAGGTTTCAAGTTTTTGTTGAATAGTTTCAGATTGTGACTTGAACCAATTTTTATATTCTTGAATTCTAAAAGATTGATTTACAGGACGATAACAACTCTCTGGATCGTGGGTGATACTTTTCATTAACTGTTGAATCAGTTCATCGCCAGTGTTCGGTAATTCTTGAGCGCCCAAATCATATCCGGAAGCTTTAAGTTCGTGAAGAATTTTGACACAACTGGCCGGGGTATCTAAACCAACACCGTTAGCAATTCGGCCATCTTTAGCGGGATAGTTTGCGAGAATTAGGGCAACTTTTTTGTCAGCATTATTAAGCCTTCTCAACTTGCCCCAATGGGCAGCTAACTCGGCAACAAAATCAATGCGACTCGGTTCCGGCTGATAACCAATAATGGCTGTTTCTAACTCTTGATCGTAAAGTTCTCCCGACTTAAACGAAATTGCCCGACTAATAATCCGCCCATCCACTTCTGGCAAGACCACATTCATCGCCAAATCCCGCGGACTCAACCCCAAAATATCCTCCTGCCACGTTGCCAGGCCACTGCCACTGAGAATGACTTGAATCACGGGGACATCCAAGGCTTGCCAAAACTCCAGGCCCCGTTCTGTATCGGTTTGGGCTAAATCAAGGCGGGCAATGGAAAAACTGGTGGTATTGAGAATCAGATCAATTTTGCTGGTGTCATTTGGAGCTAAAAGTTTAAGTAGTTCGGCCTGGATGGTTTCATCTTGAAGGGATTGGGCATAGACGGGAATCGGTTGTAATCCTTTTTCGCTCAGGGCCTGGCAGAGGGCGGTAATCGGTGCGGTATTTCCTGCTAAATAATGCGCGCGGTAAAACAAAATTCCAACTTTTGGGGCTGTTTCGGCTAACTCAACTTGACTGTTCCAGGCCATGATTCCGACTCTAGGCACAGGTTGCGGTAAGGCTGGAATTTGGGGTGTATCCAGACAGGTAAAGCCGAGAAACAACAGGGCCTGGGTCATATTTTCCACCCCGCCTTCAAGAAAATATCGCCACAGTTGATCCACCTGCTCTAGGGGCAAACTCGACAAACTCATTAATTCCAAATCCGGGCGATCATCTCCGGGCAAGACAATCAACTTCGCACCCGAATCGGCCACCGTGGTTTGTAAGACCTCTAAGCCATAAGACCAATAGGCCCGCCCCCCCAAAAGCCGCAAAACAATCACCTCGGCCTGGGCTAAGACCGCTTCGGCATAATCATCAATAACAATTTGCTGCTGGAGGTTCAAGTAATTCATCACCCGGACGGTGGGAAAATCCTGGGGTAAGCGGGTCCAGGCCTGGGAAAGGACGTGAATATCAGTATCGGCGGTGGTCAGGAAGAAAATCGGGGCCGGGGTTTGGCGAATAAAATTAACAGTTTCGCCGTTGCTATTGGTTACATTCTGATTGGTTAAATTAACAATTCGATGCATTTATTTTTCCTAATTTACAGAGCTAAATGAATCGGGCTTAATCCTTAAGGAATCTGGTGTGAATTGCCATCTGATGATCTCCGACCGTTACAACAGAAATTAGATCAGGCTTGATCACCACAAAAATAATATTCAGGAAAAATACCACCAAGGTGGGGTTCTGTTCATCTCGGTGATGGTGGATGGGGTGTGACTTCACTACTTTAACGGGTTGTTCCAATCTCACCTGAAAATCTGCTTGCATTGAGCATTGTTGGCTGACCAACTTACATATCTTACTCATAGAGGAATAATCTGGTGTCACCGGATACGGCCATAATCTTTTCGCAAACCTTGCCTGCGGGGAAGTATGGGCAATTTGCCGCCGTGCTTCTGGCTCAGACTCAAGAGCTAGGGGAGCGGGTTGTGATTCAAGATACGGGTGATCCGTTACCGGAACAGAATCTCATGGGATTGGCCAATGAGGATAGCTTCGGTGCGGAGTTTCCTAATTTAACGAACCCAGGCCTGGGGGAAACAGAAAACTTTACGGCAATTGTGGCACCGGATTTTACGGCTCTACTGACGGCACAAGCAACCCCACTACCGGGCTTCTTGAGATTACAACTTACCTTTGCGCCGCAGCTAGTGCGGGAATTTCTCCAGAGCTTACCCCGTCAACTCCAATGGCCAGAGTATCAATCTGGGGCATCTACCCCTGTATTGCAAGTCACTCAAACCATTTTGGCTGAACTTTTAAACCTCTGCGCGGCTGATCTATCGCCACAAACGTCAATTTGTCAGCCCCAAGTTAATCTGGCGGTTCAACAACGGATGCAGCGGGAACGCCTGATTCATCAAATCACGACCCAAATTCGCCAAAGCTTAGATCTACCCGCCACCCTCAACACCGCTGTGAGCCAAATTCGGGAATTTCTCCAAGCTGACCGGGTCTTAATTCTCCAGGCCATGGCCGAAAACCAAGGGGAAGTGACCTATGAAGCCCAAAGGGACGAGGCTTGGAGTTCCCTGTTAGGAGTTGGGGATATTCCTTGGGGCCCGGATCCAGTCAATTGGCAGCAGTTCCGGGATGGGGAGATTTTGGCACTGCCGGATATTACTGTTAATCACCAGCAAAACGGGGTCTGGGTAGAGTTTTGGCAATCTTATCAGGTACAATCTCTTCTCCTGGTTCCGATTGTGGTTCAGGGAAAAGTCTGGGGGGGATTAATGGCCCATGCCTGTCAACAACCACGGGTTTGGTATCCCCAAGAGCAGGAATTTTTGAGTCATGTTTGCAATCACATCAGCATCGCCATTTATCAATCCCAACTCTACAGTCAACTCCAACAACAGAAAATCAGCCTAGAAGATCGCGTTGCCGAGCGCACCCAGGCCCTGCGTCAATCCCTTCTAGCTGCCGAGGCGGCCCACCGAGTTAAGAGTGATTTTCTGGCCACCATCAGTCATGAACTCCGCAGTCCCCTCACCTGTGTGATTGGGATGTCGGCGACTCTTTTGCGCTGGCCCCTCGGCCCCTTGACGGAAAAACAACGGCAATACCTAGAGACTATCCACGCTAGCGGTACTCACCTACTGGAGTTAATTAACCGGATTTTAGAACTTTCCCAGGTGGAGGTAGGGCAGGCCGCCTTGCGGATTCAATCGTTTTCTTTGGGGCAACTGGCTCGACAGGTGCGGCAACGGGTGCGGGCCTTGGCCATGGCAGCCCAACTGAATTTAAAACTAGAACTGGATATTCCCGCCCATCTAGATACCTTTACGGCTGACCCGCACCGACTCCAACAGGTCTTAATTCATCTGCTGACCAACGCGATTAAATTTACCCCAGCCCAAGGAAGCGTGACTCTGCGGGTGGAGTGTGATGGCCAGGAGGCGCGCTTTGCGGTGTCTGATACCGGGATTGGGATTCCAAGTCATTTACAGCCCTTGCTGTTTCAGCTTTTTCAGCAGTTAGATACACCCTATCGGCGGCGACATGAGGGGATGGGCCTGGGGTTAGCCTTTGTTCAACAAATTGTCGATCTCCACCAAGGAACGATTACGGTGCAATCCCGAGAAGATCATGGGTCAACGTTTTTTGTCTCAATCCCGCTCCAGGCCTGGGAATCTTCCCTCACCGCGTTACCGATTCCGGCTTCAGAAGGTCGAATTATCTTAATTGAGGAACAGGAAGATACGGCGACCCTGATTTGTGAACTTTTGACGGCAGCGGGATATCAAGTCATTTGGGTCACAGATCCGGTCATCGAACAGCTATCCCACTTCCAACCCTGGCTGATTATTGTCTCCCAACGCTTAGATCGATTTAATTTAAATCGATTAGTCGAACATCTGCAGGCAGCCCCCAGCCCCCAACCCACAAAGGTCATTCTGCTGTGCCCCCCAGGTGCGTCCCTCACTCTACCGGAGACTGGATCTGAACCAGAACCGTCCTATCTGAGAGCCGATGCTTGCCTCCACTATCCCCTTGACCCGGAAGAATTATTAACCCAAGTTACAGCTTTAATTCAACCGGAGAGAAAATCTTTGTTCACGGCTGCTTCAGTCCCTTAGAAATACCAGGCCTGGGCTAAAGGTGGTACACTACTAAGTCTGTGGTTATTTCGCCTTGTGAGTGACTTATGAGCCGTGTCTGTCAACTAACCGGAAAAAAAGCTAACAACGCCTACGCTGTCTCCCACTCCCATCGCCGGACGAAGAAGCTGCAAGAGGTCAATCTGCAATGGAAACGGATTTGGTGGCCGGAAGGAAATCGGTGGGTACGGCTGCGGCTATCAACTAAAGCCATTAAAACCCTCCAATTTAAGGGTCTGAGTGCCTTTGCGAAGGAAGCTGGCCTGAATTTACATAAGCTTTAGGTTGATCGAGATTACTGATGGCGGCGCGTGGAGATTACGGCATTTATCCCAAGGCTTTTTCGGTATCGATCAGCGTTTATAGTCTTTTCTTGGAGAGATGGCAGAGTGGTCGATTGCGGCAGACTTGAAATCTGTTGAAGGGTCACACCTTCCGGGAGTTCGAATCTCCCTCTCTCCGTTTTATGTTTGTCTGAGACTATCTCAAAATGTCCATTTATGAAGGGATTTAAGTCCTTTCTAGCACTTCTTCAGTCTCAGTTAGTCTCATTAAATACCCTGCAATCCAGGGATAAGTAGGGGTAATCTCTCTTGAGTCTCACAACGTACCCCTATGGCACTCACAGGCCTGGCGGAACAATATTTTCGGAAACACTTTTGGGGTGTAGGATGTGGGGTGCTGCATAATCAAGAAATGATATGAGGAAGCAGTGAACGTTCCCAAAACTTGAGGCAATGAAGTAATAGTTTTATCGAGGCCGCTAAGACTGTGACATAGAGCTTCAATCCGTGGCTCTTCGCGGGATCAAGATACCCTTTGGGGGAACAGGAGTCGATAAATTGGCGACCATAATCCAGACAAAGATAGTTTTGCTTTGCGCCACGGTGGCCGTTCCTACTGACATGGGTAGATTGACAATCAGGACAGTTCATCTTTCCATTATGCAACGCCATTTCCATAGAACCAGGACTTACTGAGCGGCCGGGATAGTAGCATCGGTAACAGCGTACTGCGTGATTAATTCTTGCACACAACCACTGGTTTTTAGTTCCCTCACAAAGGCCTGCAGATAGGCAATTCCATTTGGACGATTTTTTCCAGTCGCCATGGCCTGTTGAATCGTCATAAACGGCTGTGGCAGAATGCGTAAACCGCCATACCGCTTCATATCTGCCTCCAGTTGATTACGAATCCCAGCCCCAACTGGATGATTATTAGCCAACATATAGCTCGTCACCTCTGGAGAGGTTGGTGCTTGAATAATCCGGGCCTGTTTGATAGTGCGATTGAGGAAAAGATTATAGACGCTGTTTTTTCCCACCACAATTTCAATATCAGAACGATCCACATCACTCAGGTTTTGAATTGGCAAATCCACCCTGACAATATAAGACCCTTCAATGTGAACATAGGAGTCTGTGTAGTCCACACTTTTAGCCCGCCAAGGATCAACCCCAAAGAAGCCAATATCTGACTGATTGGTACTAACCCGTTCAAAAGAAATTGCCGCAGCTTGAACAACAACAAAATCTGCCGGGACGCCCAATTGCCAGGCCAGTAAATGGGCAATATCGACAGAAATACCATAGGGTCTAAAGTTCTCATCTTCCGTAGCCAAGACATAATTTCCCGTATTAATCACCACCCTCAATGTTCCACTTGGAGCTAATTCGCGCCTTGCTTCTGGGGTGGGTGCGGGAAATTTCGCTGATTGGCACGTCATGGGTTTCAGGGGAGGAACAGGATCAGCGTAGGCAACAGTTTCCCAAACGCCAAGGAGGAAAGCCATACCCAGGCCTGGGATCAGCAACAACGTATGAAACAGGGTTATCGGTAATTTTTGGGGACGATAATGTGTGTGATCAAACGCTATTTTATACGCTCAAATAAAACAATCTGATCAACCCCTTGCTGTCCGGCCCAAATCCGATCTCCAACTCCATTCATCTGGAGCGTTTGGACATTCTGCTTGTTCCCCGGAAAAATAGTAAATGAATTTGTGACCGGATCAAACTGGTGAATTGAATTCGTCCCAAAATCAGAACTCCAAACCTTATCTTGGTTATCAACATAGGTGGAATAGCCCCGCGGCCCCAGGCCTGGTAGTTTATAGGAGTCCCAAAGTTTCGAGACTGGGTTAAATCGCATCAAGGCCCCAGTCCCCCAGGTCGTAATCCAGATATTGCCTTGGGAATCTGACCAAATTCGCCGCGAACCATTGGCAATCCGCTCAGGAATGGTAAACACCTCTGGGAGAAAGGTTGTTGTGTTAATCCGGGCAATGTAATTCCCTGCCAAACTGGTGTACCAAACATCCCCTTTCGGTGTTGCTGTCATCCCGTAGGGACCATAGCCCAAGGGAGCCGGAAAGATTTTAATGTCACCTGTGCGTGGATCTAAGCGACCATAATAGCCATTTTGGGCTGTAAACCAGAGAATTCCCTTACCATCAAACACGGGCGTATTCAGGTTGCCGTAACCCATCGTGTGGGGAAATGGCGGCAGGTTATACCGCTTCACTTCATGGGTTTTCCGGTCAAAACGGACAATGGCATTGACTTCATCACAAATCCAGAGATAGCCATCTGGGCCCATAATGACCCCGTGGGGATGGGAGCCACGACCAAGGGGATACAACTTCACCTCCCCAGTGGCCGGAATAAGATGCCCAATCACCCCTGACCACTGCCCATTAAACCAAACAGAACCATCGGGATCGGGGGCAACATCACGAGTTCCCATACCGGGCACAGTTGGATAAATGGTCACTTTGTAACGGCTTGCATCATTGCCAATGGCATCGGGGGCAGGAATAGCCGTTGTCTTGTATGTGGTGGCTGGAACCGGGGCCGCTAAGACACTACCACCGCTCACAGGCAAGGCAAGGATCAGGGAGAGGAGGAGGGATGAAACTGAAAAAGCTCGGATCATGGTGAATTATGACAGTAGGGGTGGGGATGGTTGGGAAAATGGTACGGAGGCTAACGGCAGCCAAACGCTTCTAGGTCGTAGGTAAACCCCTTCGATTGGGGATAGAGGCGATAGTTTTCGAGAATTTTGACATTAAAGACATCAAAAACCTTCCCAGACTGATTTACTTGTAACGGGCCCCAAATGATTGGTTTGTTACTATCGGGGACAAAGATTGGTGCGCCGGATTCAAAAATTGTGTCATCAGAATATCGGGCAATCAGTTGGGTTGGATAGGCGGCATTATCAGTGGTGACAGGTGTGAGTTTAATTGTGACCGTGGAAACAGGCCGGGGAATTATAAAATAGGTGTTGCCATGGGAATTAAAGCCCAAATCTGGAGCAATTCTGATACGAACCTTGTTTCCATCGGTGGGCGAGACTTGAGGGGGGAGTGGCTCACAGGTTTCAGCCGTTGCTTCTGGCGGAAAAGTGAGGATCAAACCAATAAACACAAAAGCAAGGCTAGATTTCATGAAAGTTGTTAGGTCACTAGTTGAGCATTTGCCTGATATTACATTGCCAACTAAAAACTTTCAATTTGAAGATACAGTTCTTAAACTTATAATGTTACGCAGACAGTTATAAATAGATAGAAATCTTAAGATTATTGTCTTTAATCGAATTTTTGACAAGTTGCTATTAGGCTGGCAATGTGATGATGCCCTCGCTTGGGATAGGAAAGCCTCATGGAAATCATTGGGCGAGGATCAACCTGATCTAAGAGTACGAAGCCAAGTAACGGTTCTGATAACCCAGGCCGGGTTGGGGAAGCCGCCATCGTAAAATTAGACTTAGGCCCAATTCCAGGATCTTATGAGTGGTTCCCAACTATCCGATGCCCAAATTCAACTGCAACGGGCCATGGCCCATGTGGACTTACCCGCCGATACCCTAGAACGGTTGAAATACCCCAAAGCCGCGATTCGAGTCGCCATTCCCGTGCGGATGGATGATGGCTCATTGCAAATTTTTCAGGGCTATCGGGTGCGCTATGAGGACACGCGGGGGCCGGGCAAAGGCGGGGTACGCTACCATCCCCATGTCACTGCCGATGAAGTGGAATCCCTAGCCTTTTGGATGACCTTTAAGTGTGCCGTGATGGATTTACCTTTTGGCGGGGCAAAGGGGGGGATCACGGTTAATCCGAAAGCCCTGTCGGTCATGGAATTGGAACGCCTTAGCCGCGGCTATATTGACGGAATTGCCGACTTTATTGGCCCGGACATGGATATTTTGGCCCCGGATGTCTATACCAATGCCATGATTATGGGCTGGATGATGGATCAGTATAGCCTAATTAACCGCCGGATCAGTCGGGGTGTGGTCACGGGTAAGCCAATTGCAATGGGGGGGAGTTTAGGCCGCAATTCTGCCACTGCTAAGGGAGCCTATACCGTCATCAATAATGTGTTGCCCCGCTATGGCTATCAACCCCAAAACACGACTGTGGCGATTCAAGGTTTTGGTAATGCGGGTGGAATTTTAGCGGAACTGCTTTTTAAGTCTGGCTATCGGGTTGTGGCGGTGAGTGATTCCCAAGGTGGTATTTATGCCCCAGAGGGATTAGATATTCCCAGTGTTAAGCAATATAAGGAAACGACGCGGGGCCTGGAGGCGGTCTATTGTGCCGGTAGCGTCTGCCAGCGCGTGGACTATCAACGAATTACCAATGAAGAACTCCTGCAACTGCCCGTGAATGTTTTGGTTCCCGCCGCCCTGGAAAAACAAATTACCCAGGATAATGCCGCCCAAGTCCAGGCCAAGGTGATTTTTGAGGTCGCGAATGGGCCGATCACTGCCGCTGCCGATGAAATTTTAGAACAAAAGGGAATTCCCGTTTTTCCTGATATTTTAGTCAATGCCGGGGGCGTAACCGTCAGTTATTTTGAGTGGGTGCAAAATCGCAGTGGCTGGTATTGGAGTGCAGCAGAAGTGGATCAAAAACTTCAAGAGCGGATGTTACGGGAAACTAATGAAATTTGGCACATTGCCCAGGCTAAAACCATCCCCTTCAGAACGGCGGCCTATGTTCATGCCCTGGGTCGAATTAGTGATGCCATTAAAGCCAGGGGAACTCGGGATGATTATCAGGGCCAACACTAACGCCTTCTTTAAGATATATTCAGCTTAAAAACAACGATAGGGAATTGGATCCACCAGGCCCAACTCGGCAAACGCTGCTAACCTTAACCGACAGGCATCACAAACCCCACAGGCCATGGGAACTTCACCCCTACCACCATCGCTATAGCAAGACCAGGTTTTAAGCCACGGTACACCTAACCGATTTCCCAGTTGAATAATTTCGGTTTTATGGAGATTGATTAAAGGAGCCGTAATCGTAATCTGTTTTCCTTCCCGACCCGTTTTTGTGCCTAGATCGAAGACCGTTTGCATCGCAGCCACATAGTCTGGGCAACAGTCGGGATAGCCAGAATAATCTAAGGCATTCACTCCGATATAGACCCGCTGGGCCTCCAGGGCTTCGGCATAACTCAGGGCAAAACTGAGGAAAATTGTATTGCGGGCTGGGACATAGGTGACGGGAATCCCCTGGCCCATGGCCTCAATATCCCGTTCTTCCGGTACAGCAATCTGATCATCCGTTAACGCAGACCCACCCCAGGCCCGGAGATTGAAGGTGACAACTTGATGGGCAACCACACCCGCAGCTTGGGCAATGGCCTGGGCAGAGTTGAGTTCCGTCCGATGTCGCTGACCATAATCAAAGGACAGGGCATGACAATCTAGACCATCGGCCTGGGCCTGGTATAACACCGTGGCGGAATCTAAACCACCAGAGAGCAAAACAACGGCCTTCATTCCTTACCCCAGGGTCTCTCCCTCTGCCCCATGGCCAATCTTGAAAAATTACGGTAAAAATTTAGGAACTTGCCCCTAACCAACCTGCGCTTAAGACCACTGTTAAGCCCATAAACAGTACGGTTAACGTCCAGGTAATTCGGTTTAAGGTCGTTTCCGCACTTTTGGTACTGGTAAATAACTGGGCCTGACCGCCAATCGCCGCTAGACCATCCCCCTTGGGGCTGTGAAGCAACACTAAAATAACTAAACCCAAGGCAGAAAAGGCCCAAACACCCATCAAGATTTTTTCCAACATTGCTTTAACTGACCTGTGACCTGTAGAACATCTGCAACACATCCTGAACCTTAATTCTAAGCCTTAAAGCTTAACCGGGACAGGGGTACGGCTAGTGCGCATCTCATAGGCCGCCGTATCGATTAAGGATTTTCCAGTCATTTCCGTTGGTTGCTCTAACTTGAGGATGTCCAAAATAGTCGGGGCCAAGTCCGCTAAACAGCCTCCCTCACGCAGTTGCACATCCGTCCCATGACCGGGAATTTGCCGTTTTTCCCCTTCTACCAAAATCAAAGGTACAGGGTTAGTCGTGTGAGCCGTCCAAGGATTGCCATTCTCATCCTGCATATATTCAGCATTCCCATGATCCGCCGTAATCAGGAGTGTGCCGCCCATCTTCAGAGTGCTGTCAATCACCTGACCCAAAAAGCGATCAACCGTTTCCAAGGCCTGGATCGTTGCGGGAATTTGCCCCGTGTGTCCAACCATATCGGGATTGGCGTAGTTGACTACTACTAACGAGTAAATTCCTTTTTCGACCCCTGCTACTACCGCTTCCGTAACCGCTGCTGCTGACATGGCTGGGGCCCGATCATAGGTGGGAACCATGGGACTGGGAATCAAAACCCGATCTTCCCCCGGAAAGGGATCCTCAATACCACCATTAAAAAAGTAGGTGACATGGGCGTATTTTTCTGTTTCGGCCACCCGTAATTGCGATAACCCGGCTTCGGAAATTACTTCCCCCAGGATTTTGTTCAGGTTTTGAGGGGGAAAGGCCACATCACAGGTCAAACTACTGTCGTATTGGGTCAGAGTGACGAATTCTAAGGGTTCAATCTGCTCCCGGGGAAATCCCTGGAAATTGGGGTCAATAAAGGCCTGAGTCAGTTGCCGGGCCCGATCGGGGCGAAAGTTAAAGAAAATGACCCCATCCCCTGGCTCAACCGCCCCCGCTGCAATCCGGACGGGTTGAATAAATTCATCGGTAATCTCGAGTTGATAAGCCGCCGCTGCCACTTCCCACGGTGCAAGAGAGTTCATCCCATCGTTGGAGACCATCACTCGATAGGCCAACTCCACCCGATCCCACCGCCGATCTCGATCCATAGCGTAATAGCGACCACTCACCGTCACGACTTTGCCCAGGCCAATGTCCTTTAAGTGCTCTTCTAGGGTTTTTAACACCTCCTTGGCTTCCATGGGCGGGGTATCACGACCATCGGTAATGGCATGGATACAGACTTCCGTAATTCCCTGTTGCTGGGCCATTTCCACAAGGGCATAAAGATGATCTAAATGGGAATGCACCCCCCCCTCGGAACATAGGCCAATCAAATGTAACTTCCTTTGACGGCTTTTCAGGGCCTGGCAGAGCTTGACAAGGGCCGGATTTTGATGCAAGGTTTCATCCTCCGCTGCGTCAGAAATACGGACTAACTCCTGAGGCACAGTTCGGCCGGCCCCAATATTTAAATGCCCAACCTCCGAATTACCCATTTGCCCCCGCGGCAGACCGACTGCTTTACCGGAAGTATGCACCAAGGTGTGGGGGTAAGCCGCCCATAGACTGTCCATGACAGGTGTTTTCGCCAAAGCTACAGCATTTCCAGCCGATTCTTCTCGGTAGCCCCAGCCATCTAAAATAACGAGAACAACAGGTGCAATGGATGTCGATGTCATGGGACGACCCTACCAATAGACAGTGGCAATGAAGATATTTCCGCAGAGTGGGTATTAAGCAACGCATTAAGCAACAGATCTGTGATAAATGATACCATCCCCCCTCAGAAGGGCAATAGGGTATTGGTGCGAACATGATTTCATATTTTTAGCATTTCTTTATATTTAGATTAGGATCAACACAGACTCAGACATTTGAGGCAGGCTACAAACAATCAGGGAAGGAAGGTGAATCGGGTGGGGAGTCCATTTAGTCTCAAGGGCATGAATCCCTGGCTCATCGGTAGTTTGGTCGGTCTCGGGCTATTGACCTTGATGGTGAGTCTTCGACAGTTGACAAGTCTCCCCGCATCTACGCCCAATCCTGCTATCAGTGAGATTAAGCCACCGCCCTCGGAAAAAATCAGTGCCTTGGGCCGCCTTGAGCCAGAAGGGGAGAGTATTGTTTTAAGTGGCACCCCCGGTGAACGGATTGGCAAGCTCTTAGTTAAAGAAGGGGATTTTGCTCAACCCGGCCAAGTTCTGCTCTATTTAGATAGTTATCCGGAACGCTTGGCAGAGCGCAACTTAGCAGCGGATCAGCTGGCAGAAGCCCAGAAACGTCTCCAGGCCGAAACCGAACTGGGAGAAGCCCAAATTACCGAGGCCCGCTCCCGGCTGAACCAAGTCACCAAACCAAAGCTGGCCCAAATGCAGGCCCAAAAAGCCACGATTCAACGGATTGCCGCAGAACTAGCCTCGAGCCAACGGGAATATCAACGGTTTCGCCAGCTATCCCAGGCCGGGGCCATCTCCCAACAACAGCTCGAAGACAAAGAATTGATTGTCCGCAGCCGTACTGAAGAACTGGAAGCCGCCCAGGCCACCTTGAGCCAAATTAGCAACGAAGAACAGACCAACGCCGTCAATGCCCAAGATCAACTCCGCTCTGCCCAGGCCAACCTCAGTCGTTCCCAGGCCCAGATTCTCGTCAACTCTGCCAAACGGAATTTAGAATTAGCCGAAGCTCGTCTCCAGCGCACCATCATTCGTTCTCCCCGGGCTGGCCAAATCCTGAAAATCTATACCTGGGCCGGGGAAGCCATTGGTGATGATGGGATTTTACAACTGGGCAATACAAAGCAGATGTATGCTGTCGCCGAAGTCTATGAAACCGATGTCCCCCGGATCCAAATCGGCCAACCGGCCCTGATTAAAAGCCCCGCCTTCCCCAAGCTGATTTCTGGTCAAGTGGCCCATGTCGGCCTGCTCATTGCTAAAAACGATGTCATTGATACGGATCCGGCGGCCAAAACCGATGTCCGGGTTGTGGAGGTAAAAATTCGTCTGGATGATAGTCGTATTGCCGCTGGCCTGACCAATTTGCAGGTAGAAGTTGTGATTGATCCAGGTAGGCCAGAATGATTTTTGCGATTCCCCTGGCCTGGCTCCAACTCCAACGGGAACGGATTCGGCTGCTAGTCGCTGTGGCAGGCATTGCTTTTGCAGTGGTTTTGATGATGATGCAGTTTGGCTTTCGGGATGCCCTGTTCAAGGCTGCGGTGCGCTTTCACGATGGGATTAACGCCGATATTGTCCTGATTAGCCCCCAATCCACAGCCCTAATTGCGATGAAGACCTTTACCCGGCGGCGGCTCTATCAAGCAGGTGGGTTTGTCGGAGTTGAGTCTGTTTCCCCCTTGTATTTGGGCTTTGGTCTCTGGCGGAATCCGGTGGATAAAACCACGCGTCAACTCCTCGTGATTGGGGTCGATCCCACGGCTGACTCCTTTATTTTGCCAGGGGTTCGGGAAAATCGGGAAAAAATTAAACTTGCCGATCATGCCCTGTTTGATGTGGACTCCCGCGCTCAATTTGGGCCGGTTAGTCAACTGCTACAGGACAATGGGCGGGTGATCACTGAAGTTTCCGGGCGACAAATCACAGTGGATGCGGCCTTTCACATGGGGGCGAACTTTGGGGCTGATGGCAATTTACTCACCAGCGACCTGAATTTTTTACGGTTATTTCCGCGCCGGCCTGTGGGACTGATTGATGTTGGGTTAATTAAGGTTAAACCAGGGACTGCGGTTGAAACGCTCGTGGCTCAGATGCGCGCAGAGCTACCCAATGATGTTCTTGTTCTCACCCATCAAGGCTTTGTGGATTTTGAGCGCACCTATTGGGAAAAAAGCACTTCTATTGGGTTTATCTTTTCCCTGGGGGCCTTGATGGGCTTCATTGTCGGCACAGTCATTGTCTATCAGGTGCTTTACACAGATGTCTCGGATCACTTACCAGAGTATGCCACCCTCAAGGCCATGGGCTATCGGAATTTATATTTCTATGGGGTGGTCATGCAGGAGTCGCTAATTCTGTCTGTATTGGGCTATATTCCAGGGGTTGCGGTGGCATTTGTGCTATACAACCTAATTTATAGAGCCACTGCGCTCCCGGTGGGGATGACTGTTGAGCGAGCCTTGATGGTCTTTGTCCTGACAGTCATGATGTGTACTGTATCGGGCGGCATTGCCATGAGGCGGGTCCAGGCCGCGGATCCGGCTGATATTTTCTAAGGCTCAAGGATGTGGGGCGATGGAACCCGTTATTGATATTCAAGGCTTAAATCATTATTTTGGCTCTGGTCGTCTCCGTAAGCAGGTTTTGTTCCAGCTAGAGGCCCAGATCTATCCGGGGGAAATTGTGATTATGACCGGGCCATCAGGATCTGGTAAAACCACCCTCCTGACATTGATTGGAGCCTTACGGTCGGCCCAAGAGGGAAGCTTACGGGTTTTGGGACAAGAACTCCGCCATTCCAGCACCAGTCAACAACTACAAATTCGTCGCCAAACTGGCTATATCTTCCAAGCCAACAACTTACTCCACTCCCTGACGGCCCGCCAAAATGTGATGATGTCAATGGATTTACAGCCGGATATTCCTGCCCCCATGGCTGAAAAACGAGTCACAGAGATGTTAACGGCGGTGGGATTGGGGGATCATCTGGATTACTTACCCCATCACTTATCGGGCGGTCAAAAACAACGGGTTGCCATTGCCAGAGCCTTAGTGGGCCATCCCAAGTTGGTTTTAGCTGATGAACCCACCGCAGCCTTAGATAAACAGTCAGGGCGAGATGTGGTGGAAATTATGCGGAAACTGGCCCAGGAACAGGGTTGTACAATTTTGCTAGTGACCCATGACAACCGAATTTTAGATGTGGCGGATCGGTTAATTCAGATGGAGGACGGGCGGCTGTTTCAAAATTTACCCACACCTGCGGGAATGGAGCACTTAGGGAGATAACCATGTCTGAAGTCGTAACAGCCAGCGAAACAAAGCAAATTTTGGATGCGATCCAGGCCCTCGCCTTGGAAATGAAGGTTAATCAGGCCAAGACCGATGAACAATTCAAAACATTACGGGCCGAGGTAAAAGGGGAGATGAATGAACTCCGGGCCGAGGTCAAGGCTGAAATTAAGGCAGTTAATGACAAAGTTGATGCGATCAGAACTGAGCTTAAAGGAGAGATTAAGGGTCTTAGTGACAAGGTTGATGCGGTTAAGACTGAGCTTAAGGGAGAGATCAAAGCACTCAATGATAAGGTTGGTTCCTTACGGGATGAACTCCGAGATGATATTTCTGAATTGCGTGATCGGCAAAAAATCCTGGATGCGCGTCTGTGGGCCTTCATTGTTGGCCTGGTAACTGTAGTTGGCGGCAGTGTGCTGAAGGTGCTCTGGTTTGACCGAGCTTAATTTTGCTGCTCTGGCCATGCCTGGGACTATTCTGTTTGTTTGGGACGTGATCTCGGCCTGGGGAAATTTTGTCTAGTGCTAAGATAATCAATAATTCCCCTTCTATTCCTGATTTTTGCTGTGACTGAGCCATGAACGCTGCCGTTTTATCCCCGCATGGCCCTCTCCTGGGTGCGTCTAAACCTGAACTCATGGCCTGGGCTGAATCCCAACATCAACCGGCCTATCGGGGGCAACAACTCCATCAATGGCTGTATCAAAAAGGGATTCACTCATTAACAGAGGTGACGGTCTTTCCCCAGCAGTGGCGGAATTCTTTGGAGTCTGTGGCGGTGGGGCGTTCCCAAATCCAGGCCCGGCATCCCAGTCCCGATGGTACCGTTAAGTATCTTTTAAAACTGGCGGATGGCCTGGTGATTGAAACGGTGGGGATTCCGACTGCCAAGCGATTAACGGTCTGTGTTTCTGCCCAAGTCGGCTGTCCCATGGCCTGTGATTTTTGTGCCACCGGGAAAGGGGGGTTCACCCGCAACTTAGCCCGTCATGAAATTGTTGATCAGGTGTTAACCGTCCAGGCCGATTTTGGGGAACGGGTCAGCCATGTGGTTTTAATGGGGATGGGAGAGCCGCTTTTGAATTTAGAGGCCGTGTTAGAGGCTGTGCAATGCTTGAATCAAGACGTGGGGATTGGGCAGCGTAATATCACCATTTCTACAGTGGGGGTTCCAGGCCAGATTAAACGCCTAGCCAGCTTTAGTCTCCAAGTGACCTTAGCGGTGAGTCTCCATGCCCCTGACCAAGCACTCCGATTAGAACTCATTCCCAGTGCCAAGCATTACCCGTTAAATTCACTCATTCAAGATTGTCGGGACTATGTGCAGAAAACAGGCCGGCGGGTGAGTTTTGAATATACGGTTTTAGCGGGGGTGAATGATTCTCCGGCCCAGGCCTTGGCCTTAGCCCAATTACTCAAAGGGTTTCAAAGTCACGTTAATCTGATTCCCTACAATCCGATTCAGGATGCCAGTTATCGCCGCCCCAGTCCCCACCAGTTACAAACATTTTTGAATATTCTCCACCAAGCCGGTCTTGCGGCCAGTATTCGTCGCTCACGGGGCCTGGAACGAGATGCCGCCTGTGGGCAATTACGGGGCCAATATTCGGGTTAAAACACTCTGGTTGTTGGCTTAAAAAGGTAAATCTTCCTCAAGTTCTGGGGGGAGTTCTGCTTCGTCAGTGGCGGGCGTGAGACTATCTGGGCTGAGAGACTCCGGCTCCAAGACTACGGGGGGGCTACCGGGTTCAGGCGAAACAATTTCGCCCGCAAAAAACCTAGCAAAGCTTTGGGTGGCCTGGCTGAGGGCATCGGGTGGGGCGGGGGGCGCAAGTTGGAATTCTGGGGCGGGTGAGGGGGGCGGGTTTTCCGGCGGGTGGGCGGGTGGTTGACGGGGATTAAGGGTGGGGTTGGGAGGAGGTGGGGTGGGCCGGGGCTGGACGGCTGGAGTAGATTGAGATGTATCCGCCGCTGGACTAGTGGCAATTTCTAAGCGAACTTTGACGGGTTTGCCGAGGGCTGTTTGAAAGGCAATTTCGATTTTGTCCTGATACTTTTGGGTCAGCTTCAATAGACCGGGAGATGGCAAGCCAATCCGAATCTCCCGATCACTACAACTGAGGAGTTGCCCATGTTGGGAGAGCAAAGCCTGGGTGCCTGGAAATTGAACCAGTTGAATCCCCTGTTGCCAAAGGTGGGAAAGGTTGAGGTCAGTCGGATCGGGGGGCTGTGGGGTAGGGTCTGGGGGAGAAGATTTCGCCGGAGATGGTGGCGGGGCCTGGGTTGGTAGATTTTCGGGAACGGCTGGGCGAGGCGGTGTTGCAGTGGGAAGAATGGCATTGGCAACGGGCTGGCTTGGGGGGTGGGAAATAACTGCCGGGGGAATCGTGGGCGATTGAGCCTGGGGTCTGGGACTATTGGCTGGGGGTGGAGAACTTTGATCTGTTTTGGAGAGAGACAGCAAACCTAAAAGCCCCACTTCTAACCACAGGCGCGGCTGAGTTGTGTTTTTGACTTGTAGTTCACAGGCCCGCAGATGTTGTTGTCCCACTAAGATGTCCTGACTCGACCAGTTTTGGGCAAATTCACAGAGGGCGGCCCAAGTGTCCGGGGTAATGGCCACTAAATCCTGGCGGTGGGGAGCCGTTTTAGCAATCAGAAAATCTCGATAGAATCCGGTCAGGTTCTGTAAAACAATTAAGGGTTCACGCCCGCGTTCTAATAAGTGTCTGGTTTGCTCAAGTAACGTTTCGGGATGTTGACTCTTGACGGCCTGGAGGAGTTGAAATAAATCTTGTTCAGGGACCGAACCGGCTAAATCCCAAACCCGTTCAATCGTAATTTCTCCATCTAATAAGCTGAGTTGATCGAGTAAACTTTCCGCATCCCGTAAGCCACCTTGGGCAATTTGGGCGACTAGGTTAACGGCTTCTGGATTGATATTGATAGTTTCTAGTTCGGCAATATGGGTTAAATGGGAGACCATATCGGCCAGGGGGATGCGGCGAAAATCAAAACGTTGACAACGAGAAATAATCGTGGGTAAAACCCGTTGGGGATCGGTGGTTGCGAGAACAAAAATAACCCGATCTGGAGGTTCTTCAAGAGTCTTTAAGAGGGCATTAAACGCTGAGGTACTGAGCATATGACACTCGTCCACAACGTAAACTTTATAGCGACATTGAACTGGAGCAAATTGGGCTTTTTCAATTAATTCTCGAATATTATCAACCCCGGTATTACTGGCCGCATCAATTTCAATTACATCTAGGGCAGAACTGTGGGCAATGGCCTGGCAAACATCACAAACACCGCAGGGACTTGGGGTTGGTTTCGGCGCAGTTAAACAGTTGAGAGATTTTGCTAAAATCCTTGCACTGGAGGTTTTTCCCGTTCCCCGCGGCCCGCAAAACAGATAGGCTGGGGCAATTCGTTCCTGTTGAAGTGCATTGGTCAAAGTTGTCGTAATAGCCGCTTGTCCCACCAGATCCGCAAAGGTTTGGGGGCGATATTTATGGTGCAGCGGCTCGTAATTCACAAGACCAATTAATCCCGGCCCAACCTGACTCTCTTCTGCTCATCTATCATAGGTCGGCGAGGAGCTTAGCGATTAGCCCGTTGAATGAGCCAGATGGCCACAGCCAGGCCTAGGCCTTGGGGTAGCCACGCGGCCATAATCGGTGTGAGGATGCCGACAAACCCTAAAGCACCGGAAAAATAGGTCAATAGAATCTGCCCGAAAATCAAGCCCACACTTAAGCCAAACCCCTGCGCCGCCCCCCGCTTTTGCCCCATCGCCCCAAACCCTAGGCCCATCAAACCAAAGACAATCGCGACAAAGGGCTGGGCATACTGTTGCTGAAGATGGACATTTAAGGCGCGCACGAGGATGGGGTTATTATCTTTCTGGGCAAGAGTGAGAGCCTGGCGGGCCTGAGCCGTCGAAAGTTCGGTCACTTGAGAAGGGCTGAGGACATCTTCTTCTAACTTGCGGGGAATGACTAACTGCTGCTGTTGAAACTCAATAATGTCGCGAATATTCCCCAAGCTCGAGACTAGGTAAATAACTCCATCAGCAATTGTCCAAGTACTGCGGGGATAACTCCAGGCCGCCTCAGCCGCCGTAATCACCTGTACTAACTCCGGTTGGGAAAAATCTACCACTGTAATCCCCCGCATTGAGACCCCATCAAATTCCTTGGCATAGTACAATCGCCGCACTTGGTCATTGGGGCCATATTCTGGATAGTAAATGTCCCGACTTTGGCCAACCCGCTCTTCTTGGCGCAGATACCGCTGTAACACCTGATCCGACCGGGCCCGAAATTCAGGGATGACGGTTTCACCCAAGGTAAACGTGATGAGGCTAATCACCAGAGAAAAGGCCAAAATCGGTGCAGCAAGACGATAGAGACTAAGGCCAATACTCTTGAAGGCCACTAGTTCCCCATCCTCCCCCAAGCGACTGATCGTCGTTAAAACAGCCAGCATCACCGCCATTGGCAAAGCAAAGGTGAGAGTGTAAGGGATTTGGAAGAGCAGAACTTGTAAAACTGCGGTCAAGGGAATTTGAGCCTCGGCCACTTGTCGCACTAGGTCAAATAGCACCCCCACCGAAAGAGCTAAGGCGGCAAAAATCGTGATCCCCAGGCCAAAGGCGGGGACAATATTCCGCCAGAGATACCAGTCCAACCGTGAGCCAGGCCCAATCCGACCCAGTGGCCAGAGCCATCGCCGCCAAATTTGCCTAGGGGACAAAATTTTCACCCAAATAGTATTGCCGGACGAGGGGATCCTCGTATAAATCTGCCGCTGCCCCCGCCGCCAGAATATGCCCATCCCGCATGATATAGGCTCGATCCACGATGGAAAGCGTTTCCCGAACGTTGTGATCGGTAATCAATATTCCCAGGTTTTGGGCCCGCAGTTGAGTGACAATCGTTTGAATTTCGCCGACCGCAATTGGATCTACCCCAGCAAAGGGTTCATCTAAAAACAAAAATTTGGGTCCCTCGACTCCCATGGCCAGGGCCCGCGCTAATTCCGTTCGCCGCCGTTCCCCCCCTGAGACTCGATTGCCTTTGATCTGAGCAATTTTATGGAGATTCAGATCTGCGAGTAAGTGATCCAAGCGATCAGCCCAGAGATGGCGGGGAACCTTAGTTTGCTCTAAAACCAGGAGAATATTTTCTGCCACCGTCAAATTCCGAAAGATACTCGGTTCTTGGGGGAGATAGCCAATTCCCAACCTGGCCCGGCGATGGAGGGGCAATGGGGTGATGTCGTCACGATCTAACCAAACTCTCCCCTGATCGGGTTTTTCCAGGCCTGTGGCTAAATAAAATGTTGTCGTTTTCCCAGCCCCGTTTGGCCCCAAGAGTCCGACAACCTCCCCCTGCTCAATCCCTAAGGTGACCTGATCAACAACTGTCCTGGCCCCATAGGTTTTGCGTACACCTTCTAACAAAATTTTCATGGGGAAAGGACGCTATGGATTTGGATTGGTAGTCTTGGGAGGATTATCCCGAATCAGCAAAATGGATTCAACCTGTTGGTTTGTGACTGGGGTGGCGACAAACTTTTCCTGATCAATCAAATAGGTCACACTATCGCCCCGTAAGCTGTTCCCCTTTTGCAGAACATAAACATTGCCAGTTAAGACAATCCGCCGCTCTCGACTGAAATATTGGGCTTGGGTAGCTGTAGCCTGAATTTGGCGGGCGGGATAAATGAGTTGGACATTACCCCGGGCGGTGACGATCCCCGTAATGGAGTTGGCCTGTTGGACATCGGCGAGAATGGTTAAGGCTTGCTGAGGAACTGCATTGGCATCAGATGTGGGTAGATTCTGAGACTCTGCTATTCCACTAGTCCCAAGTACTCCCAGGCCAAGGAGTAATCCTAAGAGTAATCGCTTGCTCCCCCAATTGAATCGTGTCACGCTTAATCCCCTGCCCTTCTCTTGCCCAACGCTCCCGAATCTAATGACTTGATCTTAGTCGAGAGAGTTGCATTCAATGATCAACGAGCTTGAAGGAAAGGCCACAACCACAGGTTTGCCCGGCAATTGGATTATGAAATCGAAAGGCCCCTCCCATTAAATCTTCGGTGTAGTCTAAATTCAAATCTGTCAATTTAGCCACACTGTCGGCCGCCACGGCAATCACCAGTCCAGAAATTTCCGCGACAAAATCATTGGGTTGGGCCGCTGCCGTAAACTCCAAAACGTAGAGCCAATCGGCGCAACCACCAGACTTGACCCCTAAACGAAGAATGTCTCCATTAGCCTTGGCCTGGGATTTTTGGCGCAGTCGCTCAAGTTCACGGACAGCGGCGGGGGTTAGAGTCACGGTCATAGTCAGAGTTTAGACAGTATCGGGAGGCAACTCAGGCATGAGAAATTTTAAGTATGGGAGCGGGCGTAGTCGTCCTCAAACCGTTGAATATCATCTTCTCCCAAGTATTGCCCATTCTGGACTTCAATTAAAACTAAGTTGATCTTGCCCGGATTTTCCAAGCGATGACGGGTAAACTGGGGCACATAGGTAGATTCATTGGGAGAAAGCATAATAATCTCTTCACCCCGTTGAACCTTGGCAATACCAGCAATGACAATCCAATGTTCACTGCGGTGGTGGTGCATTTGTAAACTCAGGCGATGGCCAGGTTTGACCTCAATCCGCTTAATTTTGTAACCCGGCCCCTCTTCCAAGATCGTAAATGATCCCCAAGGACGCAGTTCTGTGGCCGCGACCGTATTGATTGGGGCAATGGCCATTTCAGGTGCAGATATACTCATTGTCTCAGCTTCCATAACTGCCCTCTGTTTTAGCATACGGACTTGCGGATTCACTCAATTTTAGAGGAAGTTGGCAGCGTACACTAGAAATCAGGCGGAACGATTAGCCCCCTTGAATGAGTCAGAAAACTTGGAATCACTATGTCTGAGCATTTGTTGTTAGTGGATGATGAACCGGGGTTGCGGGATGCCGTCCAGGCCTACTTAGAGGACAGTGGGTTTACCGTCACCGCCGCCAGTAATGCCACCCAGGCCTGGGAACTGCTCGAACAACAGCGACCCGATTTAGTCATTACCGATGTGATGATGCCCCAAGTGGATGGCTATGAATTTTTGGCCAAGCTGCGGGAAGACGAACGCTTTAGTTATTTACCCGTTGTGTTCTTAACTGCCCGCGGGATGAAACGAGATCGCGTCCAGGGCTATGACGCGGGTTGTGATGCCTATCTCTCCAAACCCTTTGACCCTGATGAATTGGTCGCCATTGTCAAAAACCTCCTGCGCCGTTATCAACAAGCCGCGGCGATTAGCGAACCGGATATTGCCGACTTAGCCGGACAAATTGCCGAATTACGCTCCCTCTTAGTCAAACGCGGTACCCCCTTAAATCCCAACCCGATCAAACTGGATCTGACCCCCAGAGAGCAGAGTGTTTTAGATTTGGTTGTTCAAGGCTTGATGAATAAGGAAATCGCCAGTCAACTCCAAACCAGTGTCCGCAATATTGAAAAGTACGTTAGCCGCTTATTTATTAAAACCAATACCAGCAGCCGCACCGAGTTAGTCCGCTTTGCCCTGGAAAATGGCCTGGCCCCTTGATCCCAATTATGTTCAAAATTATTGACACCAGAGACTAACTAAAATCAAAATAGCCCCCCTGGCAGTTGGCCCCTCATGAGCAGCACATCCCCATCCTCTAGCCAGCCACCTCCAGGCCCCGATCCTGTTATCCAGGCTGAGCTCGTCCATCTCACTCCAGATCGGTTGCGGTTGAAAATCCCCCATCTCCGCCAAGACCCAGGCTACGGAACCTATCTCCAACAGCATCTCCAGGCCCAGACCGGGATCACCGAAGTTCGCCTCAACTCAACCGCCCAATCTTTAACCCTTCACTGGAACCCCCAAGTCATTTCCCTCCCGCAACTGTTAACCCAACTCCAGGCCATTGGGGACTTAGAGGTGATAGGTCAGGGAAATCATGGCATCACGAACCTCACCCGCGCCTTTGCCCTAGAACCAGAACAAGTCAGCGACAAAGCCCAGGATATTGGCAGTTTTATTGTTGGGGGACAAGTTGGAGATGTAGTCGGCGGGATAGCTGGGGCGGCAGTGGGTGGGGCCACAATCGGGCCAGCCGGGGTAGTTTTGGGGACACAGGTGGGGACGTTTGTAGGCGGTGTCATTGGGGCAAGAGTTTGTGTAGAGTCCATGCAAACCCTCAAGGAGCATGCCTTTGATCTGCAAACGCTTTGTTTAGATAAAACTAAAGAAAAGGTCACCCAAAGTTTAGAAATTCGCACCAGCAGTAAAGCCGGAGAGGTAGCTGGGGAAATCACGGGGGGCCTGGTGGGGGGAGCTTTGCTTGGGCCGCCCGGAGAAATTATTGGGCAAATGATGGGGAATATGGTCGGCGGACAAATTGCCGAAGACGCAGCCCGACAAGTCATCAGCCCTGATCCAAAACCTGACACAACAGCCCCGACATCGTCCTCGGTTAATATTGTTCTGGAATGGTGGATGAAAACGAGTCGCGCCTTTGTTGGGGAAACAGCTTTGGCAACCTTGGGGGGACTGTTAATGCGCTTAATTTTGGGCCCCCAGGCCGAGGCCGTCGGTCTTAAAGCAGGTAGTCGGGCCGGCCGAATCATTGATTGGAATACAGAGTCTGCTTCCTGTAAACAGCCCCAGTCAAACCAGGCTAAAACTGAGGAATTATAATCCAATAAGAACAGTTCAGGAATTTTGTTCGGAGTACTGAGACGATTGCGCCTCTAAAGAGCGGTAATCCCGACCCTGTCTCGGCCCCAAACTCAGAGATGATGGAAACAACGCCCCCCGCCCCCGCCACTCAGGGTAATTAAGCCATGCTCGACATCATACTTTCCTTTATTTTTATTGTTGCTGGAGCCGCCATTGGGTTTCATGCGGTCAATCTTCTTCCTCCCATGACCCTTGAACAAGTGGCCAACATCAGCGCATTACGGTGGGTTGTGGCCGGATTTGGCGGCTTAATTGGGATTGGGGTTGGTTTAGCAGTACAAACGGTCTATCACCGAGTTGAGGCCGATATTCGCCATTTACCAGCCGATGTTTTATTGTCACGGGCGGTGGGCCTGGTCGTGGGGTTATTGTTGGCTAACTTGCTCCTGGCACCAATTTTTCTACTACCCATTCCTGATGATTTCTCGTTCATCAAGCCGATGACAGCGGTATTAACGAGCATTTTATTCGCTTATACCGGAACCACATTAGCAGACAGTCAGGGGCGGGCCCTGTTGCGGTTAATTAATCCTAATTCTGTCGAAACCTCTCTTGTGGCCGAAGGTACCTTAAAGGCCGCCGCCTCAAAGGTACTGGATACGAGTTGTATTATTGATGGCCGGATTGAGCAGCTACTCACCTTGGGGTTTATTGAGGGTCAAATTCTTGTTCCCCAGTTTGTCTTACAGGAATTGCAACTGGTTGCTGATGCTCAAAACGACTTAAAACGGTCGCGAGGACGACGGGGCCTGGATATTTTGAACAGGCTGCAGGCTAATCTAAATGGACGGATTTTAATTCATTCCGCTGATTATCCAGACTTGACGACCGTTGATGCCAAGCTTGTCCGACTTGCCCAAGAAATTGACGGTATCTTAGTCACTAACGATTACAACCTCAATAAAGTCGCCCAGTTTCAAAAGGTAAATGTTTTTAATGTCAATGAATTAGCCCAGGCCCTGCGTCCGGTTTACTTGCCAGGGGATACCTTGGAACTGAAAATTATTAAAGAAGGAAAGGAGCCAGAGCAAGGGGTTGGCTATCTCGAAGATGGGACAATGGTGGTGGTGGAAGAGGGGCAAACCCACATTGGTGATCAATTACCTGTTGTGGTTACCAGTGCCCTCCAAACCTCTGCGGGGCGGATGATTTTTGCTCGCTTAAAGTTGTCTAGTTTAGCCTGACCTTAGCCCGTCCAGGGAATACTTTTGCTAACGGTTTGGGAAAATTTTTGAATTTCTTTGATAATCCTGAGTTCTTTAACCTCAAACATAGTCGGATAGTGAAATGCCAGAATTGTCGTTCCCATCACCATGACATCTTGATCATGGAGGAGAGTTGGATAGACTAAGCTATTCCCATTCAGCAATGTACCGTTAACTGTGTTGTTATCCATCACAAAATATAGAAATTGATGCTGAAACATGACTGAATTAATCACTGCATGGAGCCGAGAGGCATAGCGATCTTCAATGACAATCCGACAACTTTGAGAACGACCAATAGTCCAACTGATCCCCCCCCAAAGTTCTACGTCATATTTGAGCTTATTTGAGCTATGAATGGTTAACCAGGCCGGGTTAGGATTTTGGCTGGGCATGATTCAGTCGGAATATTAATCAACAACTTTCAGCCAACTGTGCCCCAAAATAGGCAACCCCACTATAGCTTCACAGCGGGAGCGAGACACAAGTCGAAATAAAATATATACAAAGAACAATCGCAGATCCCATCTAGGACGCTGATTAGAGGCAGTTAAGTCGCATCGTATGGCCAGAATTGCCAAGATGTTTAGACTTGAGAACAGGTCGCGTCCCCCCCATCGTCCACAGTTAAGATAGAAACCAGGCCTGGATGAGCGCAACCCCTTAAGAGATGCAGGGCAACAGTGGCAATGGTTAAGCTTCTTCATTTATCAGATATTCACCTCGGCAGCGGTCTGGGCCATGGTCGTTTGAATCCCCTCACAGGATTGAATACTCGCCTAGAAGACTTTGTCGCCGCTTTAACCTATT
This sequence comes from Synechococcus sp. PCC 6312, assembly GCF_000316685.1. Taxonomy (NCBI): domain Bacteria; kingdom Bacillati; phylum Cyanobacteriota; class Cyanophyceae; order Synechococcales; family Synechococcaceae; genus Synechococcus; species Synechococcus sp. PCC 6312. The sequence goes on from NC_019680.1 coordinate 3,563,667, forward strand.
GCATTGACCAGGCCCTGGCGGAAGCCGTTGACTTAGTGTTGTTTGGAGGAGATGCTTTTCCCGATGCCACCCCACCTCCCTTGGTGCAGGAGGCCTTTGCCCAACAGTTCCGCCGGTTAGCTGATGCCCAGATTCCCACGGTTTTATTAGTCGGTAATCATGATCAACACGCCCAAGGCCAGGGGGGAGCCAGCTTAGTAATTTATCGCACCTTGGGAGTACCTGGCTTTATTGTCGGCGATCAGCTTTCTACCCACCGGATTAGAACAAAACAGGGTGATGTGCAAGTGGTAACGTTGCCTTGGTTAACTCGTTCCGCTCTCCTGACAAAACCGGAAACCGAGGGCCTGGGCTTGGGCGAAGTTGGGCAACTTTTAATTCAGCGGTTAATGGTGGCATTAGCAGGGGAAATTCGACAACTGGATCCCGAACAGCCAACGGTATTATTGGCCCATGCCATGGTGGATACGGCCCGGTTTGGGGCAGAGCGCTTCTTAAGTGTCGGGAAAGGCTTTACAATTCCCCTTTCTCTGCTGGCCCAGTCAGAATTTGACTATGTGGCTTTGGGCCATGTCCATCGGCATCAGGTGTTATGCGAGCAGCCCCCCGTAATTTACCCAGGTAGTATTGAGCGGGTTGATTTTGGAGAAGAGGGGGAAGAAAAGGGGTTTATTCTTGTAGAAATCTGTAAAGGTCAGGCCCAGTGGCAGTTTTGTCCAATTCCCACCCGTCCCTTTTTAACCTTGGATGTGGATCTATCCCTGATTCATGAGCATCCCCAGGCCCGGCTTTTAGAGATGATTACTCAGGCCAGCATTGACCAGGCCATTGTCCGCCTGCGGTATCGCCTCCGTCCCGATCAAACGGCCCTGATTGATCTACCGAGTTTGCATGGGGCCCTGACACCCGCCCACAGTTTTAGCATCCACCCCGAACTAGTCACCCAACTACCGCGGGCCCGCCTGCCAGAACTGGGCCTGGGACAGACCATTGCCCCCTTAGCCGCCTTGGAACTGTATTTAGAACAACGCCCCGACCTTGAACCCTTAAAATCTGAGTTATTAATGGCGGCAACATCCTTGCTAGATCATCAAGATTGGGAAAAAGAAGGTACAACTCCGTCTCACCCCCCAGGCCCCGCTTCCGAGATCACACCCATAGCCACCTCTGTTCAATTAGACCTCCTGTCAATGTCTTAGATCTTTAACAAATCATTGCCAAGCAATATTGTCCCTATCAAAATTGTTTGAATTTATGTATGAATATCGAGATGATTTAATCATTTTTTTGGAGCTTGGGACGTTATCTTAAGGTCAAGGCAATAATCAAGATAGGATAAATTTAGGGTTATCTGAAACTCTTCGCAAATATCCCCACTTGCTCAGATTTTGCCTAGCTTTCTTCACTGCATGACGCAATTTCTTCCCCCGTCAACGTTGACCAATATCATGATGTTTGAGGAGTTTCCAATCCCCCTGGTGGTGGTGGATAGCCAAGGGGAAATCGTTGCCTTTAGTGCTGCCATGAATCAGGTTTGGGATTATTCAGAAACATCTCTACTGAACCAAAATCTCTGGCGTTTGCTCCCCCAGGCCTGGCAAGACCATCTCCAGCCGGCCTACAAAGCGACTATCACTACAAACCAAACTGGATATGCCCAAATTTTTGATGCCCCTCATCAGCGTTGGTGGCAGGTGGGACTTGTTCCCAAGGCTAATAGGTCTATATGGTTGATATTTTGGGACTTGACGACTCAGCAAGAGGAACTGATTTGGCATCAAGCCCAACTGACGGAACTGCGCCGCTGGTATGACCGCCTTCAAACCATCGCCGAGATTAGTCAACAAGTTTTTTGGGAATGGCACATTCAAGACGACACAACGCTCTGGGTGGGTAATACTGTCAGCCTCTTTGGTTATCCCCTAGATGCCATGCCTCAATCCGGCCAGGCCTGGTTAGATTTAATTCATCCGGACGACGTGACAGCAGTACAAGCTGGCTGGGAAAGCAGTCAAAGCTCTGGTGCGCCTTACTGTTGTGAATATCGGGTTCGCTGCCAGGATGGACACTATGCTTGGGTGCGCGATTGTAGTCAATATTTCCATTCCGAATCTGGAGAGTTCCGGCTTTTAGGTGCAGTGGCCGATATTAGTAGCCGTAAAGACGCTGAGGCTGCTATTGCCAGCAATGAATTGCGCTTTAAGAATTTAGTGGCCAATTTGCCGGGCCATGTGTTTCGCTGTGCTAATGATCCAGACTGGACAATTCAATACCTGAGTGACAACATTGAGCAAACTGTCGGTTATCCGGCCGCGGATTTTATCAACAACTGTCGCCGCACCTTTGCCAGCATCATTCATCCCGATGATCAGCAGTATGTCTATGACACCATTCAGGAAATCTTCAAGCGACAAAATCACTATGGAGTTGAATACCGAGTGATTCGGGCCGATGGTCAGGTGCGCTGGTTTTATGAGTCGGGACAAGCGATCCATAACGCGGCTGGGGAAGCTCAGTATATTGATGGTATTTCCATCGAGATTACAGTTCAGAAACAGGCCGAGTTGGAACTAGCCCAGAGTGAATCCCGCTTTCGCCAGCTTGTTGAAGATGTGGCGGTGGGTATTATTGTTCACAACCCACAAGGGGAGATTATTCTGGCCAATGAACGGGCAGCCAATATTTTGGGGTTATCCCTTGATCAACTCCTGGGAAAATCAGCCCAAGATTTAGATTGGTATGTTGTAAATGAAACTGGAGAGCGTTTAACGGCGGCCCAATTTCCCTCGGCAAGGGCCACAGAACAGTTAATCCCCATTCGGGATGTGGTCTTGGGGGTCAACCGTCCAAGCCAAGATCTAATCTGGTTGCAAGTCACGGCCGAACCCCATTTCAACGCCAGCCAGCAGCTAGAACAAGTCGTTATTACCCTGAGTGATATTACCCAACGCAAACAAGTGGAAGATGCGCTCCGGTATCAATCCCAGCGAGAACAAACCCTGAACCGGGTGATTAAAGCCATTCGCAACTCCCTCAATTTGGCAGAAATATTTCAAACCACGGTGGATGAAATTGGGCACTTATTAAATGTTGATCGGGTGGCGATTGTTCAGTATCGGCCAGAATTGGGGCAATGGGATCATATTATTGAATACCTGAGAGAGTCTTCCCTACCCCCAAGTCAAGGACTCATTATTCCTGATGCCCAGAACCCGATTGCTACCTCCCTCAAACAGGGGCAAACGGTACAAATTCACCAGGCCGAAACAGAACCCAACCTAGGCGAGTTTAATCGGGAGTTAGCCACCTCCTTCCCGGGGAATTGGTTAATGGTGCCACTCCAGGTTGAAGCCCACACTTGGGGCAGCTTAACCTTGCAACAAAGTCACCCCGACCAGGCCTGGCATCCCAGCGAGGTCAGTTTATTAGAAGTGATTGCCGATCAATTAGCGGTGGCCATTCGTCAAGCGGAGCTTTACCAATCCCTGCAAGCTGCCAACCAAGAACTGAGTCGCCTTGCGATTACCGATGACTTAACCCAAATTGCCAATCGCCGTCACTTTGATGAATGTCTAGCTCGGGAATGGAATCGTTTGTTGCGAGAACAAGCCCCTTTGAGTCTGGTGTTTTGCGATGTGGACGACTTCAAGGCCTATAACGATCTCTATGGACATCAAACTGGAGATGAGTGTTTATACTTGGTAGCCCAAGCCCTCGGAACTACGGCTAGGCGGGCTGTAGATTTAGTGGCCCGCTATGGTGGTGAGGAATTCGCGATCATTTTGCCCCATACTGATGGAGCCGGGGCTAGTCGTGTGGTTGAGAACATCCAAGCCACCTTGAAAGCCCTGGAAATTCCCCATGCCGCCTCTCGAGTTAGCCCCGTGGTGACGGTGAGTTTTGGCATCAGCACTGGCCGGCCAACCCCGGAAAGCTCTCCAGTCCATCTTCTCGAAGCAGCGGATCAGGCCCTCTATCAGGCTAAAGCAGAAGGGCGCAACACTTACCGGATTATTCATGTTCCATAGGCAGCGTGAGGAAATCTATGCTATCTGACTTGGCCTGGATTGGCAAACTGATGATCGTCTCGCTTTCTTTGGCAGTGGCGATTAAAACCTTGGGCAGTCAATACCCACTCCCAGAAACACCGACTATGATTATCAGTTTGCTTCTTCTCCCAACGATGTTGATCCTCTTGGTTTTGGGCCTGCGTCAACTCTTAAAACCTGATAACCCTTAAGCATCAACATCCAATAAGACGCAGGTACTTGGGGGCGGCTCCCGATCCACCTGGGCATAAATTAGGTCAATCCAAACCTCTTCACCGTAGGGATATTTACTTGTGACATAAAATAACCAATGCTGATCAATATCTAGTCTTTCCCGGCATTTTTGAAAGGTGGGGGATGAAATTGTTCGATGGGCATTGAGAGCGGGCTTCCACTTATCTTGCAGGCCCACAGCAATTTTGAAGCTCTCTCCAGCGGAATTTTCTACCAGTAAGAGAGCGTCCATATACAATGCTTGCCACCAGACTTGGGGATCATTGAGGTCTTCCCCTTCTGCTTTTAAGTCTGTGATCAGTTGTGGCATGGCACTTTTAACCAGGCCTTGTATTTTTGAGAATTCTGGATAAGGATGTAAGAGCTTAAGATTTTTGGCTGTTTGACGAAACCAAAGTTTGTGATATGACATAGAAGTAGCAAACTCCATCGGAAAACTTAATATTTTCAGGCTAAAAATTGACCACCCCGATTGATGGCCCACATTTCAGCTAAAGGCAGTAAAAAGCTTAGGCGGCTGAATAATTTCGCCTTAGCTATTTTAGCAATAGATTTACCCATTTCAAAATTTATTGTATGCTTGACCCGTCTTCGTTTGTTGAGGGCGATTTGGGTTAAGGAAAGGTTAAGAGCAAATAGGCCCAGGCCAGTCTAAGATTGGGATAATTTTGGGGATAATCGCTCCGTAGGCGTGCTTGATGCTGGTTTATCGTGACTTTGACATTCGCCCCTGGCAACCCCAAGATCGGGAAGCAGTCGCCGCCCTCATTGCCACGGTGCTGGGTGAATTTGGCCTGGCCTGGGAACCGGAAGGGGCAGACGCAGATGTGGTCGCAGTTGAAGCGTTTTACCAAGCCCAGGGGGGCGAGTTTTGGGTCATAGAACAAGCGGGGCAAATTGTCGGAACGGCCGCCTATTATCCAATTGCACGCGGGGAGAATGCCGTAGAAATTCGCAAAATGTACCTCCATCCCCAGGCCCGCGGGCAAGGTTTAGGCCAGTTTCTCCTGAGCCAATTGGAACAGCAGATTCACCAACGGGGATTTGACTTAATTTGGATTGAAACAGCGACCATTATGAACCAGGCCGTGAAACTCTATGAGAAAAATGGCTATCAGCCCACCAGTGGAATCGAAACTCAACGCTGTGATCGGGTTTATTACAAAACATTAGAACGACACTTAACTCTTAGTTCTCAAGGCCTGGGCTAAACTAAGATTTGCAGTCATCAATTATTTATCATGACAACCCTCGAGCAAATCCAAAAAGATATTCAAACTCTACCTCCAGAATTCCTAGTCTTCCTGGCAGATTTTATCCAACTTCTCAAGAACAATATCCCTTCTCCCCATGAGTTCTCCTCTCCTTTTTCAGCACAACCTATTACCTCCCTTTGGGAAGACGCGAGTAAGTTTATTGGCAGTTTAGAAGGGGGGCCTGGCAACCTAGCTACTGATAAAAACACATGGCAGGATTTGGTCAATAATGGTATCAAGATGGATTTCTTGTTGCGCGCCTCAACTGCAGCAAACAGTATCATCCTTGGGTAAAAGCTCAACTCAGCCAAACTACCGCCCCGTTTCTCACCTGTGAAGCCGTCATTACAGAAACTTGTTTTCTCTTCTAAAATGTCTACCAAGGACAAGAAATCGTCCTGAAACTTATCCACAGTCAAAAACTAAAAATTCCCTTTCAACTTAACCAGGGATCGCCTGCCATTCAAGAACTTATGCAGCGGTATCAATCTGTACCTATGTCTCTGGCTGATACTTGCCTAGTACGGATAACTGAGCTTTATTCTGATAGCACTTTATTGACTTTGGATAGTGATTTTCAGATTCAGCGTAAAAATAGAAATCAGATTATTTCATTAGTATAGTCATTTCTGCCAAAAGTCAGACATTCAAGAGTACAACTGATAGTGGTTTCAAGCATTTCTGTGTTTCATTCCTAAGTGAAATGACGATAATTCCAAATCAGTAGTATGGCTGACATAGACTGTTTTATAAATTAGCGACTGCACTTAATTTATTTTCCCTTGAGCCATAAGTTGTTGTCGAAATTTACGAGTGTTTTCTTGAAAGGAGTCTTGTATAACTTGGCGAATCCGGTCGGGGTTGGGTTTCTTGCCCCCCATTAAATCCCCAAAATAAACACAGGCCCCTTCCCCCAAAGCCCAGGTATAGGCAAACGACCAAGAGGCGGACATGACGTTCCCTAAGACCGGAATAAATTTAATCAGTTGTTGCCCCACCAATCGAGCTAGGAAGCCACCCCCAATGGTTGTTAAAATCCCCCCGGCCTGGGCTGGAGACAGGGTTTGTCCGTAGAGCCGGCCAATTAAGATTACCATCGTGGTCTGAATGGCAATTAAAACAGGCATGGTGGCAAAGGGTAAGGGGACAATCGCTAGAGTTGCGGCCATGATGGCAAAGGGTAAGATTGATCGCCGCCCAACGTTACGATACACCGTTCCCAACTGGGTCGAAATTTCTTTTTCATCTAACAGTTGGTGAATAATTCCGGCTTCGGCTTCCGGTAAAAGTTGCTCTAGGGCGATACCGAGTTCTCCCAGGCCATAAAACACCGGCTCAAATCCATCTTCTGCTAGGGTAAAGTCCACCCAGACCGTGTTAGTTGTAATATCAGCAAATTGAGCCTGGAGGGCCTGGGCGGCTTCCTGAAGCAGGGGAAAGTCGGGAGGATAGGGGGGATGGTTGGCTGAGTTAGCTGGATAGACCTCATGTAAGCACGTGATGACCAATAGACAGGGGATATGGGGAAACTTCTGCCGCAGTTGTTGGGCAAGGTGGTGGAGAGAATCCGTGGCAAAATCCGTAATCTTGACCGTTAAGACTAATATTTGGGCATTTTTGCCGTTAGCCAGTTGGGCTTCTAACTCTTGGTAAATTAAATCCGTATCCTGGCTCGTTTCCCCCAGGCCCACCGTGTCCGTAAAAATCAACAGGGGCAGATCATCCGTTGGAAAGGCATATTGCTGCGTATGGCGAGTATGGGGCCGAAAGCCTGAGCCAACAATACTCAAATCTGCTCCCGTCAAGGCCCGAGTGATCGAACTTTTGCCGGCCTGGGGCTTGCCCATTAAAACAACTTCCGTGGTGGGCAACTGACTGCGAATTTGGGCCAGAATCTCCTTGAGTTTTTCTGGATCCACCTGAAACCAAGACTGCCAGGCCTGGGTTCCTTGCCCTAACCATTTGCGCGGCTCAAACTTCAGTTTCATCTCCAGAACTGGGAGAGTCCTTATAAAGAGCATCGAGTTGATTGCGAGCATCCTCTAGGGTGAGGGAACGCATCACCAGCAAAGGCTCATCAATCACTTGTCCACGACTATCCAGGAGTTCAGGGTGACTGACTCTAGGGTGATTTGGGCGGGCATAGGGGTAGGTACGCTGTGACTCAATCCCCAGAGTAATGAGGTTGCGAATGAGGTTGCCCATTGCCAATAAAGCCAAAATGGTAAAGGCAACGATATAAATTAACTGCAAGATGAACGACCCTTCCATAATCAGCAAACCCCAGTGTAATTATCTCTTGGTAATGTGTCTCAGGTATTGGTATCTCAGTGTCTAGAAGCCTCTGCCTAAATCATAGCTAAAGAGACCGACTGCCTTGAAATTCTACGGGCGTAATAAGCGATATTGGTAGCTAACTCGCCAACACTCATTGACCAGTTGATGCCACTTCATTAAAACCTCGGTATCGACCCCGGCGGTTCCCTCCGTTGCCGCAAATAAGCTCTGGGCCGCATTGACCTCTTGTTGGGCCTGAATGACGCGGGCTAAAAGCTGGGCCTGGACTTCGGGTTCCAGAAAGGACAGCACCTCCTGCCGTAATAGGGATTCGGCCCGTCCAAACCAATAGTGAAAATCATCGAACAAGGGTTCCAAGAGAGCTTTCAGCAATTGGGGTTCTGGTAAGTTGGAGTGAAGCATAGGGGCATTAAAATCTGTAGATATATTAACACTGAATTCTGAGACTCCTTTACATTATGATACAAATGCTAAATTCACTCCAGATTTAGGTGTCATGTCTTCTGCGCTGCGGCGAACGTTTACGGATCGAGCCGATTTAATTCACTACCTAAAGCAGGAATTCCCAGAGATTGCCGCCGAAGGGGATCAGGTGAGTGCTGTGGTTGGCGGACGGACTGCGGCTGAATTGGCTCTCGCTAGAATCCAACCTGGCCCCTATGGTCAAACCCGTAACTATTTGGCTGGAGCCGTCACTCGCCTATCTCCCTATTTGCGTCATGGTGTGTTGAGTCTAGCCGAGGTAAAGACCGCTGTTCTAGCCCAAATTCAAACCTGGACTGAGGGAGAAAAACTCATTACGGAACTGGCCTGGCGCGACTATTGGCAGCGACTCTATGAAAGACTGGGGGATCACATTTGGCAAGACTTAGAACCTTATAAGACAGGCTGGCAACCGAGGGACTATCAACCGGAGTTACCACCAGATATTGATGCCGGTCGCACTGGCCTGGCCTGTATGGATGGCTTTAGCCAAGAACTCAAAAACAGCGGCTATCTCCATAACCATGCCCGGATGTGGTTGGCGGCCTATGTAGTGCATTGGCGTAAAGTCCGTTGGCAAGCCGGGGCAGCTTGGTTTTTGCACCATTTACTGGATGGTGATCCGGCTAGTAATAATCTCTCGTGGCAGTGGGTAGCCAGTACCTTTAGTCATAAACCCTATTTCTTTAATCGGGATAACCTCGAACGCTACAGTCAAGGTCAATATTGCCCAACCTGTTCTCTCCAATATCGCTGCCCACTCCAAGGCAGTTATTCAACATTAGCCGCTAAGCTCTTTCCTAACGCTCCAGAACTCCAAAATCCCCAGACCAATTCGGGTCAGTTTCATCGCAGTAAACCCCAAAAAAATAACCGCTAAATCCCCAGTTTGCCGGCGTTGGCTCAGTCCTAAAAATACTTGCCGGAAGACCGGTTTTTGCGTCAGTATAGGATCACTGATTGCTCTGAAGGGGCGATATTATGACTGAAAATATCCAAACCAAAGTCGAAAAACCAGATACGGAGTGGCAAGCCCAACTGACCCCAGAGCAGTTTCATGTGACTCGTAAAAAAGGGACTGAGCGGGCCTTTACGGGCTGCTACTGGAATAATAAAGAACCTGGAACTTATACCTGTGTTTGTTGCGGTACACCCCTCTTTAAGTCCCAAACCAAGTATGACTCGGGCACAGGCTGGCCCAGTTTTTGGGAACCCATTGACCCCAAAAATGTTCGTCGGGAAGTGGATCGCAGCCTGTTCATGAGCCGAACTGAGGTTTTGTGCGCGGTCTGTGATGCCCACCTCGGCCATGTCTTTCCCGATGGCCCACCTCCCACGGGTGAGCGTTATTGCATGAATTCGGCTGCACTCAATTTTATGCCTGATAGCGAAGCCTAGCCTTAGAGTTATGGTATGAAGTTACGGATTGGTAACGGTTACGATATCCATCGCCTAGTGCCTGGCCGTCCCCTTATTTTGGGTGGAGTGCACCTGGATCATGAGTTGGGTTTGTTGGGCCATAGTGATGCGGATGTTCTGACCCATGCCATTATGGATGCCCTCTTGGGAGCCTTGAGCCTAGGAGATATTGGGCATTATTTTCCGCCGGATGATCCGCAATGGGCTGGGGCCGATAGTGTGCGCCTCTTGAAACAGGTGGCGGGCTTGGTGAAGGAACGGGGTTGGCAAATTAATAATATTGATTCGGTGATTGTGGCTGAGCGGCCCAAACTGAAACCCCATCTCAGTAAAATGCAAGTCCAACTCTCCCAGGCCCTGGAACTCGATCTGGATCAAGTCGCGATCAAAGCCACTACTAATGAGAAATTGGGGCCTGAGGGCCGGGAAGAAGGAATTGCAGTTTATGCTGTGGCGTTGTTAACCCAAGACTAGGGTATTCTCGAACCCTTGGGATGGATTTGATCGTAATTTACAGAATCGAGTTAAGTAGAGCAATTCAGGGCTGTTAGGGTATTTTGCACTCTTCTGGAGATTTTTAATTTAGTCTGGAGAGCTATGTGACAAAATTACTGGTTCCTGATGCTGATTCGGAAACGTTTTCTAAGCTGTAATAGAGCGTAAGGACACCTGAATACTGATAATTTATATCTAAACAACATGCAATCCTCTACAACAGTCTATTGATTTAAATGGTAGGACTTACATCGAGATGAATAGGCGCTCTGGGCAAGGGTATGTTTATTGAGTCTATTCCTCAGACTTAGATCGTAATAAATACCCTAGTAGTGGCAGTTAACGGGGGATGAGATGGAGTAAAAGATGACTAAATTTTATGGACTATATTCTCTTAGACATGAGCTAAATCCAGATCATCATTGGAATAGGGTAGGGGCAACCTCAGATTGGAGCCGAACTGGTCATGAAATTTGGCAAGAGGGGCCAATTTTGTTGTACAGCCAGTTACTAAGAATTAATCCCCATGATGCGTTTGAGTTACAGCCTCTTGTGACGGAAGATTTTGTCTTGGTTGGTCAAATACGGCTGGATGATCGCGATCGGCTGGGGCAGAATTTGGGTGTTAATGATGATCAGCTTTCGCAACTATCAGATAGTCAGCTTTTTCTCCAGGCCTGGCAGCATTGGGGTCAAAACTGTGTGGATTACCTTTATGGGGACTGGGCTTGCGGAATTTGGGATCGACACCGACAATCTCTTTGGTTGGGGCGAGATGCAGGCGGAAATCGGGGCCTTTACTATTGGCATAATTCTCAGTGGCTAATTTTTTCCAATAGTTTGAAGACATTATTAGCCCACCCCTTTGTCCCAAAACAACCAAATGCCTATCAGATTGCCCGCCAACTAGCATTAGTTATGGATCCGAGCCAAGAGGGGGCAACGGCCTATGGGGAAATTATGCGACTGCCGGTGGGAAATGCGATTCGTTGCCATGACGCAAAAGTAGAACTCTACACTTGGTGGCAGCCTGAGACTTTATCAGAGTTAGCCTGGGCCGATGATGAGGATTATTACCAGGCCTTTCGGGAACTTTATCGTACAGCTGTATCTGACCGGCTTGCCAACAGTCATGGGCCTGTGGGACTGATGTTCAGTTCTGGCTTAGATTCTGGTTCAGTTGCCTCGCTGGCGGCTCCGATCTTGAAAAAACAACATGAAACCCTGCAGGCCTATACTTCTGTGCCACAGTTTCAACCGGATGGAGCCTCGAGACTACGATTGGGAGATGAGACAGGGTTAGCCCAGGCCTGTGCGGAATATATTGGTGATATTAATTTTATTCCTGTATTCTCAACTGAGAGTAGTATTATCTATTCCCTTGAGAAGCTGTTGGAAATTCATGATCGGCCGGGCCATGCGGCGGTGAATTACTACTGGATCCTCGACATCTTAACAATGGCTCAGGCCCAAGGAATCAAAGTGATGCTGACTGGGCAAGGTGGGAATGCCACGGTTTCCTTTAATGGGTCTGGGACTCTCTGGCCCTATGTCCTCCAGGGGAAATGGCAGCGGTTTTTAACTGAATTTTGTCAGAGTCGCGTGGGCACTTGGCAAACCCTGAAGGGACAAATTCTCCGCCCGCTCCTACAACCCTCTCTAGATGTCCTGGCTCATTTGAAAACCCTTAATCAAGCTCCCTGGGGAAATGATGCCCTCATCGGCCCAGAATTAGTGGCTGAGGTTGATCTTTGGGGACGGATGGAAGCCATGGGGTATCACCGGATATTGGGGGCATCTCAGGCAATTTCAAGAGAACGGATTAAACAATTTCGGCTAGGGGGCCTGGGGGGCATTGGAGAAATCTGGATGGAATTGGGGGCAGCCCATCACATGGATGTCCGAGATCCGACCCGTGATCGGCGCATAATTGAATTTTGTTGGCGAGTTCCAGATCGCATCTTTTGGGCCAAGGGATTACAACGAGGGTTAATTCGCCAGGGGATGGCCGGGTCTTTACCGAAAATGGTTCTCCATAGCAAACGGAAAGGGCTGCAAGCGGCCGATATTGGTTATCGAGTTTGGGCCCAACGGGATGCTATTTCGACTACTCTTGACAAACTAGAAGCACATTCACTGGCCCAGGCCTGGTTAGATATTCCAAAAATGCGCTTGACCCTAGCAGAATTAGCGACAGGAATCACCCCGGCCAAAACAGTTCGAGTGAGTTCCCTCTTACGGGGGATTGGAGTTGGCTTATTTTTAATGCGGTTCTAACCGGGATATTTGATTATCAATGCTAGAAGCGGAAAAGTATATCGTCCACCCGGCCTTTGGCTTAAGGTTTCGGTCTCAAATGGCTGGTTTTCCAATACGCGCAATTCCAGAGAATGGCCAAGCCTATGATGTGGAAGTGGTTGTGGAGCCTGTCCCCCCTGCTTTGCCGCATCCGCTTTACCAGTCACAGATCTATACGGCTGCACCCGGCCAGTTACTCTGTCAAACCAGAACCATTGCCAATTTTTTTGTTGCGAATGGGTTACGGATTTCGATTGCGCCTAAGCCTACTATAGACCCCCTCAAACTCTGTAATTTGTTGTTTGGAGGCGTGACCGGGGGAGTATTAATCCAACGCGGAACATTAGCCCTGCATGGTTGTAGTATTGAAACGCCCACGGGGGTAGTGGTGGTTTGTGGTCATTCTGGGGCGGGTAAATCAACTCTGACGGCCTTGATGTTGGCCCAGGGATTCCGAATTTTGGATGACAATATTGCCGCTCTTACGCCAAAAGCAAATCAGTTTTTAGTCGCACCTGGCCTGGGATTTTTACGCCTGACTGAACCAACCCTCAAGCTGTTGAATTGGTCTCCCCCGGATCTAAGTTATCCTGTCCCAAACCAACTGAAATACATCTATCGGTTGCCCCCAACAGGTTTTTGTGATCAACTGCGACCGCTCCGGCAAATTTGGCTGTTAGATCGGGCTTGTGAGCAATTGACTACGCCGATTCTGGGCAAGGCAAAACTAGAAACCCTGCGCCAATTTACTTATATGACAGAACTAGTGCGGGGCCTGGGGCAGATTGAACATTTTTTTCCTCAGTGGATTAACATTGCGAACTCAATTCCCATATCAATCATTGGCTATCCCAAAACCCTAACACTCCCGGCCTGGGTGGATCATCTTGCTAACCTTCTCCACAAAGCCTAAGCCGAAAAACAGATTTTTATCTCAACGACATCTGAAAGATCGGCTATGCTGTTGGCCATGGACAAACTCCACAATCGTTATGACCGCTTTTACTCTTAATCCTGATACCCAACTTCAGCTCAACCCAGACATTACCTTTGGCGATGTTGACGGTGAAATTATTGCCTTAAACATTCAAACGGGCTTTTTTCTCAATCTAAACAGTAGTGCCAGCTATATTTTTAGTCTTTTAGATAAAGCTACGCCGCGCACTCTAGGGGATATTTACAAACAAGTCCAGGCCGTTTACGATGTCCAGGATGATGTTTGCAGATCTGAAGTTAGTGGATTTATTACCCATTGTCTTGAGGTAGGATTACTTCAGCAGCTAGAATGATTTTTTATTTTCTATTGGAGATTTTTGAATCATGAGCGACAATAGCCAAACCAACTCTACTGCCCACTCAGATCAGGCCCCTAGCCAGGCCAAGAAAGCATGGGTCACACCAGCAGTCTCTCAGTCTCCGGTTAATGAATTTACCCAAGCTAGTTTCGCTGGTTCAGGTGCTGACGGTGGCTTTTATTCTTAATCAGTTTTTCTTAAAATTAATCAACTTATGCTCCATGTGGTGCTTGCCTGGGAGTTAGGTGCGGGTTTTGGTCATCTTACTTCGATTGCAGCCTTTGCAAGTGAGTTAATTGGCTATGGGTACTCTGTAACGGCTATTGTTCCCAAGCTCCAGCCGGCTGCCTACTCACTACTCCCACTGGCAATCAGGGTAATTGAACTGCCTGTTCCTGCTGCACCACCACGGGATTTCCCCCTCTCAGTCAACTACACGGCGAATCTGCTGCGAAATGGGTTTTGGCATTCGGAAACAATTAAGCAAAGAGTCCAGGCCTGGCAGAACATTCTGAACAAGCTAGACCCTGATCTTTTGATTTGTGATCATGCCCCATCTGCGCTGCTCGCCAGTCGTGATGCCGCTTATCCCCGCGTGGCTATTGGACATGGGTTTACGCTACCCCCCCTCTCGGAGCCAATGCCAAGCCTCTATCCCTGGTTTTCGTTGTCCATTGAACAGTTACAGCAAGCCGACCAGATTTTCTTAGGGATTGTCAACCCTGTTTTGATGGAAATGGGGATCCCTCCTTTAGCCAGAGTTGCGGCATTATTTGACAGGGTCGAGCGTTTTTTGTGCATAGAACCGGAATTAGATCACTATCCAATTCGCCAAGGAGAAACCTATTGGGGAGGGATTGATGCCGTGTTTTCAGTAAGGCTTGAGGAGAAAAGCTTAGAAAATATAGATTCTGGTGTTTTTATTTATATGTCAGCAAACAATCGTTTTCTGGTGCCATTGCTCAGGTTTCTCACTGCCAAAGAGATTCCCGTGCTAGCCTACCTTTCTGGACAGGGTATTGAAACGGTTCAAACATCTTTCCCACCCCCACAGATTCAATACTTACCATCCCTGATCAACTTCAAAATAATTACGGAAAGCTGCCGGGCTGTGGTTGTTCACGGTGGTACGTTGTCAGCTTCATTTTTTCTCCGGCAGGGTATCACACTCTTAATTTGCCCCTCAGATCTAGAAAAAGCTATTTTGGGAACTCGCCTCCAAGAACGGCACTTAGCCCAGACTGCCAATTGGTTTAGCCCCCAGGGTTTATCCGATAATCAACTTGAGAATTGGTTAGGAGCAGACTTAGGAAGCAATCTTACTGAATTTTCCAAAAAACACGCCACGGCAACTCGTCCTAATCCAGTTAAATCAATTATTAATCAATGGAACCTACAAATATCATAAAATTTCATGTGACCTTTGGACGTTGATATGAATATGAGTCAGTTAGGCTATTGGGTCAGGTCTATCCCCGCATATTTTCCGATCGATCAAGAGTCAAACTGGGTAATTAAGCCGTTGTATAAAGACTATCCAGGCCTGGTGGGGACACTCTCAACTTACTACTCCGTCCTAGCTCCTGGGCATATTCTCCATGCAATTCATACCCATGATGATGATGAAATTATTGTCTTGCTTTCTGGGAAATTAGATATTCTCGCTCCTGATCATCGAATTTCCATTGGGCCGGGGAGTTTTTTTCATCATCCACCCCATGATCCCCACACAATTGAGGCCGTTGGGTCGGAAGTTGCCTGCTTTCTGGTATTCAAGTGGAAGTCTGAACCTAAACCGCAAACATCTGAAACTGCTGAATTTTTCCTATTTGATGCCCAGGATTTAGCCCCTTGGGATCAGGAGAAAGGGTTTCAACTCCAGATACTTTGTGAAAACCAACCCCTGACTAATGGCGGGAAGCTCAAAGTTGGTTTAATTCATCTAGCACCCAATCGAGGGTATCCCCCACACAGCCATGATCATGATTTGATGCTAGTTCTACTCAATGGTGAAATGAAAGCCCTCGGGCATAACACTAATGCACCTGCTGTTATTTATTACCCTGCTGGTACCCTCCATGCTCTTGCACCTGTCAGCCCAGCCCCAATCACTATTATTGAATTTGAATTTCATCGGGGTCGTGAAAACTCACAAACAACTGGGGGCTTCTAGATTCCAATGAAATCAACATTCTGGATTCGGTCTCTACCCCAAAATCCTCCCATTCATCCATTGGCAAACTGGGTGGTCATGCCTTTAATCAAAGACTACAAAGGGCCGATGGGCAAAATTTCTGCATATTATTCAGCTTTGTGGCCTGGGCATCGCCCCCATGGGATTCATCAACACCCTGAAGAAGAAATGATTATTCTCCTCAATGGTGAGTTAGAGATTATTTCGCCTGATCATCGGATTCGGATTGGGCCGGGCAGTTGCTTCCATCATCCACCGGGGGACTTACATACCATTGAGTCTGTAGGCAATGAGCCAGCTAGTTTTTTGATTTTTAAGTGGATTGAAGAATTAAAACCAAAACTCCAAAAAGATTTCACTGCCCAGTTTCACTTATTTGATCCAATAGAGTTACAGGCTTGGGATAGTCAAAAACCTCATCAACAAAAACAAATTTGGAAAAATCAACCCCTGGCCAATGGCGGGAGTCTTACTTTCTATCGAGCTTATCATCATCCCTATACTGGCTTTCCCATCCATTTCCATGACTATGATGTTATGGCTATTCTCCTAACTGGACAGATGGATATTTTGGGCTTTGTGGCAACTGCACCGAGCATTATTTATTACTCTGCTGGTATTTTGCATGGTTTAGCTCCCACCAGTCCTGAAGCGATTAACTATCTGGAATTCCAGTTTCACCAGCCTCCAATCACCCGCTAATTTTAGCTGTTAATTACAGCATTATCCATTTTGGGATGTAGGCAGATTGAACGATTTTTAAAATTTTTGTCTGGACTTGGTTAAATCTATAGCTATTCCAGGTAAGAGTGGGACAGAGAGGAGAGAAAAGGGATCCACTTAATGATTGTTGTTAACCCTAATGGTGATGAGTTACAGCTTGGATTTACGCCAACGGGTGATTGCCTATTTCCAACAGGGTGGTCAAGTGACTCAAGCATCCAAAATTTTCCAGGTGGGTCGCTCAACGATTTATCGGTGGCTGGGACGGGATAATTTAGCCCCAACCGTGGTCACTCGTCGTCCCCGGAAACTGGACTGGTCTGCGCTGGAAGCAGATGTGAGAGCCTACCCCTAGAGCTTTGCTGCACCTCCGGTAGGCTAAGCCAACGTTCGTAGAATGACCGTTTAGTGGATCGATCCCAGCGGTTGGGCGTGGGGATTTCGACCGTTGCCTATGCCTTGAGTTAACTTAAAATCACCCATAAAAAAACAACTCCGGTATCAAGAACGGTGTCGCACTGAGCGAATTAACTACTTAAAGACGCTGCAAGGGTGGGTGAAAGAGTCCGGCAGTTCAAGTCTTGTTTACATTGATGAGACGGGATTTGACACCAATCCGACCTGTATCTATGGCTGGTCAAAACGGGGGCAGCGGTTATTTGGAGACCAACAGGGGAAACGACGGAAACGAGAGAGTCTAGTTGCTGCTCGGCGAACTCACATGAAGGATTTTATTGCACGGATGATTTTTAATGGCTTTTTGGATGCAGTGGGATTTGCCGGGTGATTGAGCCGTTATTGCTTGCCCGAGTTAGACCAACCCTCACTCCTGATTCTGGATAATGCCTCAATACACCGAAAGGCAGTGATGCTGCGCACGACCGTTAGTCTACAAGACCTCGTTGAGACGGCCGGACATCAGGTTCTTTTTCTGGCGTTGCATAATGGAAAGATAAACTGTCCTAATTGTCAATCTACCCATGTGAGTAAGAACGGCCACCGTGGTGCGAAGCAAAACTATCTTTGTGTAGAATGCGGTCGCCAATTTATCGACTCCTATTCACCCAAAGGCTACCCTGATACAGTGAAAGAACACTGCTTGAAACTCTATGTCAACGGTCTGGGATTCCGAGCCATTGAACGCTGTACTGGGGTGAATCACAACACCGTGTAGATATTTTATCTTTCGTAGATTAATTGAGTCAAAGCGCTAGGTGAAGTCCTTCCCGATGCACCAGAATCCGCAGAAATTCCACAAATTGCTCAGGTGGATGAGCTAGAAACATTTGTTAGCTCAAAAAAACAAAATCTGGCTGTGGACATCTGTAAATGCCCATTGTGCTGGGATTATGGCTTGGGTATTGGGGCAACGAAATGCTCCAACATTTTGACAATTATGGTTAGTCATTCGTCGTTGGCACTGTTTTCTGTATATTACAGATGACTATTGTGTCTATCCGTGCTTTATTGTAGAGCTTTGCTCGCTCGAAGATGATGGCGACCATCTGGTCAGTAAAACTGCGATGACTTGAGTTGAAGGCGAAAACAGTCGCTTGCGTCA
This sequence comes from Synechococcus sp. PCC 6312, assembly GCF_000316685.1. Classification (NCBI taxonomy): domain Bacteria; kingdom Bacillati; phylum Cyanobacteriota; class Cyanophyceae; order Synechococcales; family Synechococcaceae; genus Synechococcus; species Synechococcus sp. PCC 6312. The sequence continues at coordinate 3,581,972 of NC_019680.1, forward strand.
TTATTTAGCTCGACCACACCGGAAAACCTTTTGCTATTCCAAGTCGGTAACAGTCTTAGCTGCCTCGATAAAACTATTACTTCATTACCTCAAGTTCCGGGAAATTCCACGTTATTCTCATATCATCTCTTGACTATGCAACGCCAAATCTGTTGCTCAGTAAATTTTTTTCTTTTCTTTATGTGTAATTTTTCATACTTCCTCCCATAGGAGAAGTACTTCAAGTAGAAAAGTCTAAAATAATAATCAAAGGTTGATGCCCTTATAAAAAATTAGAACCATTATAAGTATCTTATACTTCTTTGCAAATATCTTCAAGTCAATCCTGAAAAATTATCAACTAAAGATTATCTAATTCTAAACACAAAACTATTTTTTTAAATTAGAATGACTTTTTTATTCAACCGTAAATTGATCAGTATATGCGATTTGAAGCAGTGTGGCTGAAAGTTAAAAACTTCTTGAGTAAAGTGTGGCACTTATTGAAGACGTTTAAGATTACTAAATGGCTGTTTGAACAGTTTTTAAGTCATTTTGTTCTCCATTCTTCTCATCTCAGTATGTATAGCAGTCCATCTTGATTTGTGAGAATGATTGATCATCACAGGCCTTGGCAAGGAATAGCCTTTCCGTAAACCTAGGGTGAAACTAGAAATTTTCAGATAGATATAATTCCATCCTAATCTCACAATTCATTACTGTTTGCTATATGATGCGTTCTCATGAATAATTCATGTTTGCTATATAGGGATTTAATTTGTACCAGTCCAGGAGAGAATCTGTTGTCATAAACCCGTTTAAGACTTTCTGTTTGGAGTTCTGGTGGCAGAATCAACAGTTCACAATCTCAAATCCATCAGCTTTTAACCATAAGCATTTCCCTCATTGCAGGACAAGCTTGTTTTTCGTGATAACAGAGGCTTCCGTGTTGTAATTAAATAAGGTGGTGGCTACATTGCTAAAGCTGCAGATTCTCCTTTTCGCGCTTATTAAGACAAAGAGCGTTAGGTTGTCAGATTTGAGATATGCTTAATTCTTCAGCACATAACCATCTGTGGTAATGTTTGATTGCATCTTAGAATTGAGATTAGAGCAAATGCAGGTAGCATATTAATGAGTGAATGGAAGCAAATAGCTCGATGTCACAACATTATTCAAGAATTTGAAAGATAATCTCTAGATGAAGCAGTCTAATAACGTCTAGTGTCAAGCAGCTGCAACCCGAGGACATTTCATGACAGAGTGGCACGCAGACGATTATCACCGCCAATCGGGTCTTCAGCAGGTGATGGCGGAGGAACAGCTTGGGCGGTTGGTTCTGGAAGGCGACGAGCGGATTCTTGATATTGGTTGCGGAGACGGAAAGATCACAGCGGAAATTGCTATGCGGCTTCCCCGTGGCTGGGTGCTTGGCATTGATCCGTCGCGAGAGATGGTTGCTTTCGCATCGAGCCGCTTCGGTCGCCCTGTTCTAGAGAACCTCCACTTCGAGGTGGCCGATGCTCGCCAATTACCCTACCAGAATGAATTTGATCTTGTCGTTTCCTTTAATGCTCTTCACTGGGTTGTAGAGCAAGACTTGGCCCTTTGCTCAATTCGAGCGGTACTGAAGCCAGGCGGACGGGCCCTGCTACGCTTGGTACCAAGTGGCCAGCGCAAATGCCTGGAAGATATTATTGAAGAGGTCTGTCATCGGGAGCGCTGGATCAACAACTTCACGGGCTTTTGCCAACCCTATGTGCATTTCACGCCCGAGGAGTACAGAGTGTTAGCTGAGAAGGCTGGATTTCGGGTTGTGAAGTTGAACGTGGAGGATAAAGCCTGGGATTTCAAAACCCGCAAGACGTTTTTTGCTTTTGCCTGGGCCACGTTTGTGGAATGGACTCAGCATCTACCAGAATCCGAATGGGAGAGCTTCATTACGGACGTACTGGACTCCTACCAGTTAGTGGCAGCGGATAACCCAGAGGAAGTGAACACATTCAAGTTTTATCAAATGGAAGTTGAGATCACGCCTGTGCCTTAGTAGAGCGAACTTGAATTTTTAGGAACCGCAGAGACTTTGCGATCAATGCTGTCATTGATGTGGTTAATGAATAGAACACTGGCTTATACCAGAGATCGTTTATGGCGAATTTAATCAATCCGTTTCTTTAATTCACAACTCTTGATTGGAAATTACAGAGTCCCCAATTTTTAACCCTCTAAAAACACTTTTTCTTCTTATGTTCTGTGAATGAGAGATTGATTGCGGATACGATGTTTGGGACTAATGACAGATAGTTGTCCCGCCCCGAAGTGTGGGGGTTGCGGCGAGAGATGTTGACAATCACGAGAGATGTATAGCGTTACTCATTTAGGGTTCTTATTGGGACAAGTCAGGAAGGCAGTCTTTTTAAGATTTCTACTCTCTCATAACAGTCTGCGTACCACTACATCAATCCGCAGGGGCAGCATTTGCAAGTGAACACAATTTGGCATGACGTGACCTGGGGCAAGTGGGGCGGTTCTGGCCCCCCTACGGACGGTACGTGACTTTGTTGGCCATGTTTCAGGCTGATATCCGTCACCGGCCGAGCGAGACTCGATGCAAGTCTCTAAATTACCCTGGATAAACAGTAACGCTATTGATCCATCTTGGTAAGGGGGTAACCTGACCGTAATTCTGAGTCAGGTGGAGCTATGAACGGCATTAATGGAGCATCAATCAAATCCTGAATATTTTGTTGCATGGTTTGACAGATGGCATCTAGGGGCAAATCATTACAATCGCGACCAAAGGGATTTTCAATTTCCAGGCCAATTTCTTCTACTCCAAATAATGTGAAGGCAATCAATCCCACCACCAGGCCAGTAAAAATGCCCAATTGTCCAACTAATTGAAAAGGCAGCAGGAGGCAATAAAGCAGGAGGAGTTGCTTGAGGTGAATTGCATAGGCCAAAGGAATCGGGGTTTTGATAATCCGCTCCGAACCACCGACTACATCCACCAAATGCCCCACATAATCACTTAAAACCGTCAGTTGATAGGTGGGAATTTTCCCTTGCCGATATTGTCGATGGAGATAGTCCTCAAGCCAAAACGCAATTCGCAGGGGGGGATTTTGTACCGTGGCCAAGGCCTGGAGCTGATGAGGGGTCAAAAATGGGGCTATTTCTTGCAAAGGTTCTTGCCGTAAATGTTGTTTCGTTGCAATTGCAAACGCCAAAATCAAATGCAGGGCAGCAACCTTGGCATGGCGATCTGCTTCTGTCTCACATGGAATGGCCACCCAAATTAGGCGGGTCAGATTCCGGCTCGTATTCACCATCAGGCCCCATAGTTTCCGCCCCTCCCAAAATCGTTCATAGGCCGTATTCGTCCGAAAAACTAAGAGCAACCCCAGGACAATGGTGGGAATTACCGTCCCCAGAATCGGCATACTCAGGGGATAGACATAGGTATGGAGGAGGCTAATCACAATCCCAACAGCCGTACAGAGTAGCACTGGCGGCATAATCGCTGGAATCACCGAGCCACGGTATTGCAAGGCCAGACGAAGACGGCCGGGGCGGGGATAGAGAACCTGGCGCAGTTTTGATTCCCAGTATCGTGCTGAACTCACTGCAGACTTGTCCGAAACATGGAGGATTTTTGGAGTTTGGCCCTAGAGTATTAAAAAGGATTTGGCAGGCAGTTGTGTAGGGAAGCAAAATTTTGTGGCGATTTTACCCCATTGGCTGATCTTAGATACGCTTCTCCAGGCCTGGCTCCAGGAAGATATTGGCCGGGGTGATCGGACAACACAAGCCTTGGGCCTGGGAGAACAAACCGGACAAGCCGAACTAGAAATCAAACAAGCTGGAATGATCGCTGGACTATCAATTTTTGGGCGGGTCTTTCAACTCCTCCAGCCCACAGCCCAAATTGAGCTCTTGATTCAGGATGGTGAGCCAGCCAACCCTAGTCAAATCGCTGCCCGTGTGACAGCCAGTTTAGAAACGCTCCTCCTCGGCGAACGGGTTGCCCTCAACTTAGTCATGCACCTGAGTGGAGTGGCCAGCTTAACTCGGATATATGCCGATCTCATTGCCGATTTACCAACCCAACTCGTTGATACCCGCAAAACGACACCTGGTCTGAGATTGCTGGAAAAATATGCCACTCAAGTGGGGGGAGCCATTAACCATCGCTTGGGCTTAGACGACGCGGTGATGATTAAAGACAATCATATTCAGGCTGCTGGTGGTATTGCCCAGGCCCTTGATCAGATTCGCACCCAAATCCCCTTTACCCACAAAATTGAAGTCGAGACCGAAACCCTCGGGCAAGTCCAAACCGCCCTAGCCGCTGGGGCAGACATCATTATGCTAGATAATATGCCTATTGAGCGGATGACCCAGGCCGTGGATATGATCCGCCATCAACGCCCAGAGGTCAAAATTGAAGCATCGGGCAATATCACCCAGGAAACCATTCGCACTGTCGCCCTGACCGGAGTGGACTATATTTCCACAAGTGCGACCATTACCCGCTCTCCCTGGCTGGATTGTAGCCTAAACCTATTGGCCGAGATGAAATAAGCTGCCACAATGAGCAATTAAGCTTCTGGCAATTCCTCACTGACCAGACTGATACCTTTCCTCAATTAAATTGCGATCCTCTTCCCTTTATGGCTAAAGCCTGTGAGTCGTTCATGACCGATCTACCCTTTACGTTGGATCATCTCCGTATTCTCAAAGCCATTGCGGCAGAAGGTAGTTTTAAGCGCGCCGCCGAAAGCCTTTACATTTCGCAACCCGCCGTCAGTTTACAAATCCAAAATGTTGAGAAACAACTCGATGTCCCCTTGTTTGACCGGGGGGGGCGGCGGGCCCAACTGACCGAGGCCGGACAGTTACTCTTGGAATATGGAGACCGGATTTTAGCCCTCTGCCAAGAAGCCTGTCGGGCCGTGGATGACCTGCAAAAACTCCAGGGGGGAACCCTGATTTTAGGCGCAAGTCAGACCACTGGAACCTACCTGATTCCGCGGATGATGGGTCTGTTTCGCCATCTCTATCCTCAGGTGGCCGTTCAACTCCATGTCCATTCGACGCGGCGAACCTGTTGGAGTTTAGTCAATGGGCAAGTGGATTTGGCGATCATTGGGGGCGAAGTTCCAGCCGAATTAACGGAATCCATTAGCGTTACGCCCTATGCGGAAGATGAATTGGCCCTTGTCTTACCGGCAAGCCATCCCTTAGCGGTCTCCGATCAAATTGTTAAAGAGGACTTATACAAGCTGAACTTTATTACTTTGGATGCCCAATCCACAATCCGCAAAGTGATTGATCAGGTTCTCCTCCGAGCCAATATTGACCCTCGCCGCTTAAAGGTGGAAATGGAACTGAACTCGATTGAAGCGATTAAAAATGCGGTACAGGCGGGACTGGGGGCAGCGTTTCTTTCGGTCACAGCCATTGATAAAGAACTGCAATTAGGAGATATGCGGTGCATCAAAATAGAAAATGTCGTTATCAAGCGCACCTTGTCCTTAATCACTAATCCCAACCGCTATCGGTCGCGGGCCGCAGATACCTTTTGTCGGGAAATTTTACCCCAGTTTGCCACTTTCGAGTTGGGGCGGGATTTTCAGGAATTAAAGCCCACCTTAACCAGCAACTCAACCCCCCTAAAGGAACTCTTAGCCACGCCCCAGGCCGAGCCAGTTTCCCCCGGTCTCTAAGGTAGCCCAGCCCAGCGGGCCTTAGATCTACAACAACGACTAGGAAAAGATGCCCAAGAACTCGTTAAGATGGTGAAGCGTTGGTTCTGCTTGAGAGGGCAGTATGGATCAGGAAGCATTACGGACTGGGGTACGGGACATTGTCCAACAACGAGGAGCTTTAGTGCAGTTGCTCGAGCAGCCCGACATTGGCACCTTACGCATTGACATCAACCAGGCCTTGGAAGAATTGGATGATCTCTTGGAAGAATTCAAGCGCACTTTTCCTGATGTTGACGGGGTTTAGGGCATAACTGGCGATGACGATTACGACCCGCTCCGTGCAAATTCCCAGTAGTGACATTGCCATTGATGCCTACTTAGCCCTGCCCGACTCCCCAGGCCCCCATCCCGCCGTCATTGTCTTTCAAGAAATTTTCGGGGTCAACAGCCATATTCGCCATGTCACCGAACGGTTTGCCCAGGAGGGATATGTGGCCATTGCCCCCGCTCTCTATCAGCGCCAGGCCCCAGGCTTTGAGACGGGTTATACCGCCGCAGACATTGAAATGGGTCGGAAATATAAGGATGCCACCACTGCGGCCCATCTCCTCACCGATACCCAGGCCACGATCTACTACCTCAGCCAATTAGGGGATGTGAATCCTGAGGCCATTGGGACGATTGGATTTTGCTTTGGGGGCCATGTGGCCTATTTAGCCGCAACCTTGCCAGAAATTAAAGCCACAGCCTCTTTCTATGGGGCCGGAATTGTCACATCTACCCCTGGCGGCGGCCAACCTACGATCACTCGCACCCCAGATATTAAGGGAACAATTTATGCCTTTTTTGGCGATCAGGATGCCAGTATTCCCCTGGAACAAGTAACCGCCATGGAAACGGCACTTCAAAAATCTGGGATTAAACATCATATTTTCCGCTATCCGGCCGATCATGGCTTTTTCTGTGATCAACGGGGAAGTTATGATGCGGCGGCGGCCAGCGATGCTTGGTCACAGGTGCAAACCCTATTCAAGACAATTCTAGTTTAAGTTTGTCCGGGGATTGCCGTTTTCTTATGGGTGACTTGTACCCCGGTCAAACAATCTAGGGTCAGGGTATCCCCCCAGGCCTGGGTTAGAGATTTTTCTAGCTCCCTGAAAAGAGTTTCTCGTTGGTCGGCTGCCAAGACAATGTAGGGGGATAAGGTTCCCAGCAGAGCTAAATAATCCACCACAGAGTAGGTGATTTGCCAGGCCTGGGTATGGGTCTGAAAATCTTCAAAATAACCTGAGTCCAAAATATGCCCTTTGAGAATATCCATCGCGACTAAATGTTGCTCGGCCTCCTCATACTGCCCTAGGTGCAGCGCAAACTCACGGTAAATCGGAGTCATCGTCACGAACACATCCGGGTGGGGTTGGGGTGGCACATTCCAGAGCAAGATCAATGGGCCGTGGGGAACTAATAATTCTGCTGTTTTTTGACACCGAATGGCTGGGTCTAACCAATGAAACGAAGTCGCCGCTAAGACTGCATCAAAAGACTGTTCTAAACCACTCCAGGCCTCGAAGGTGGTGTTAATAATTTCAACGTGAGAAAATTTACGACACTGGGCCTGGGCAATTTCGCAAGCCGTCTTACTGGGTTCTAAACAGGTCAGATGAAATCCCAATTCCGCAAAGGCAAGAGAGGCAATCCCCGGCCCACAGCCTAACTCCAAAATATGACTGCCCGGCGAGAGGTTAGCCCAATCTAAGGCCTGTTGAATGCACCCTTGGGGATAGCGCGGCCTTACCCGATCATAGGTTTGGGCCACAGAACTGTACCAAGAGTCTCGCTTTACTGTTGGATAGTAGGCCTGGGTGATATTTGTCCAATGGGGTGGGACGACTACATCAGCCATGAGAGTACCGACATCAATCTCACCTCAGCTTAAGCCATGACCATGCCGCCATCTACATTAAACACCTGCCCCGTAATGTATGCCGCCGCCGAATCCAGAGCCAAAAACCTGACCATGCCGGCCACTTCCGCAGGTTGCCCAAACCGCCCCAAAGGAATGTACTTGAGAATTTCTTCAGCATTGAGGTCTTGGGTCATTTCTGTGGCAATAAAACCAGGCGCAACTGCATTAACCGTAACCCCGCGACTGGCAAACTCCTTGGCAACTGTTTTGGTAAAGCCAATCACCCCCGCTTTGGCCGCACTGTAGTTGGCCTGGCCTGGATTGCCCATGAGTCCAGAAACGGAAGCGATGTTAATAATTCGTCCTGATCGCTGTTTAAGCATGAGGCGACTAATAGCTTTGGTACAGAGAAAAACCCCTGTCAAGTTCAGATCAATCACCGCTTGCCAATCTTCAAGACTCATCCGCAGAAGTAGGGTATCTCGGGTAATCCCGGCATTGTTCACCAAAATATCCACCCGCCCCCAGGCCTCGGTGACTGTTTTAACCAAGTGATCCACTTCATCTGCTTTGGAGACATCTGCCTGAACGGCCAGGGCTACCCCACCTTGGGCCTGAATTTTCTCGACCAGGGCCTGGGCCGCCTCAGCCGAGCGAGCATAATTAATCGCCACCTGAACGCCCTGGGCGGCCAGCGTCAACGCAATTTCCTGGCCAATACCGCGGGACGCGCCTGTGACAATTGCCACTGATGTACTCAAGGGGTGACACTCCTAAATAAGAGTTTGCTGATTAACCTATTGCTCCAATCTTCCCAAGGAAATGTCCGCCATGCAACGGTTAGAGCCGAAGAGACTCTCTAGGGCAACCCGGATCGGCAAGATGCAAACTTCGGTTGGCACCCCTCGGACTATCCCCATATGGCTGGTGACGATCCCAAAAGTGGCACTCAGATGATGAACAGCCTAAATCAGAGGGACTAATATGAATTCAGTGAGGAGTGATTCGCAAACAGAAAGCTTCAGGGTCGAAACACGGCAAGACTCCTGGAGCTTTTCTTTTTGATAACTAGACTAACCCTTCTACTTTGCCCCTCCATCAAGAGCAACACAAAAGTCTGAGCTAGATTTTTACCCTTTGAGTCAATGATTACCAGGCCTGGGGCGGATTACTAACAAGGCTCTGCCACTGCCATCCATTCATCAGCATCAAAGAATTACCTGTGGGCCTGGCCTCATTATTTTAGGATGGCGGAGATTTGTTAAATTTGTAAGGACATAGCCGCACCCAAACCATTTACTTTGTCCTCGCCACTTCGGTCTTGATCAAGGAATTATCTTTTCATGGCTCCTGCAACTACTTTGCTAATTTCCCACGAACTCCCCAGCCTGACCTATACCCCGAATCTAGAACGGTTTGATCTGTCCTGGGAAGCACCGTTATCCACCTTGCTGGGCCTGGGCCGGGCAGCCGGGGCTGATTTAGTCGAGTTCTTTCTAGAAAGAGTGAACTATATCAGTTGCTTGGCCGAAGAAGAGAAAATTACCAGTATTTCACCGCGCTTAACCACTGGGGCTGGGGTACGGGTGTTTCGGGGCACTGCTGATTGTTATGTCAGTACCAACGATTTAAGTTTTAGTGGCTTACGGGCCGCCCTTGAAAAAGCTTTATTGTTGATGGGCCTCAATCTCCCCAGTCCCCAGGCCTATGTTCCGGAAATTTATTTAGAGCTACTGCGGGATTATGGCGGGCAGAAAGGAAAAGACTTTTGGTTAAATACCTGTAGCTCTATTTCAGAAACGGGCGAAATTCTTTTGGCGGCCAGTGCCGAAATTAACAACGTCACCCAACATTTGCAATCGCGGCGGATTAGCTATTTTCGGGATTGGCAAGAAATCTTAGTAGCGGCCAGTGATGGGACGTTTGCCCGGGATATTCGCCTGACCCAATCGGCGGGAGCTTCGGTGTTGTGTGCTGATGGGGAACATCGAACCTCTATTGGTGAACGAAAAGGAGATACCAGTAATCCTAATTTCCTCCGGGCCTGGGACTATCAAACTACGGCTGCCGATGTTTCTGAAGCGGCGGGGCGGATGCTGCGGGCTGATTACATTGAATCGGGAACTTATCCGGTGATCATGGCTAACCAATTTGGCGGTGTGATTTTCCATGAGGCTTGTGGGCATTTACTAGAAACAACCCAAATTGAGCGGCAAACCACGCCCTTCATTGATCAAAAAGGCGAGAAAATTGCCCATGAAAACCTGACGGCCTGGGATGAAGGGATCTCGCGGGGGGAATTTGGCACGATTGACATGGATGATGAAGGGATGCCCGCCCAACGCACGCTTTTAATTGAACGCGGCATTCTCAAAAACTTCCTCAGTGATCGGGCTGGTTCATTACGGACAGGTCATCCTCGCACGGGTAGTGGTCGCCGCCAGAGTTATGCCTTTGCCGCCGCGTCTCGGATGCGAAATACCTACATTGCGCCCGGAGACTATTCACTTGATGATTTGCTCGCTTCCGTAGATAAAGGACTGTATTGTAAGCGCATGGGCGGCGGCAGTGTGGGGGCAACGGGACAATTTAACTTTGCAGTCGAAGAAGCCTACCTGATCGAAAACGGCAAAATTACCAAACCCCTCAAAGGCGCAACTCTGATTGGGGAAGCCAAGGAAATTATGAACCGGATCTCTATGTGTTCGGAAGACCTGGGCCTGGCAGCGGGTTTTTGTGGTTCTGTCAGTGGCAGTATTTATGTGACGGTCGGGCAACCCCATATCAAGGTAGATAGTATTACGGTGGGTGGGCGTTAGATTGTATTCAAGGGGATTCAGATGGGGGTGGGGGCTGGTTATTTTCCTATTGATTATTGGAATGGGATATCCCCCCGGCCTGGCAGAACCTCTAGCAACTGTCAACAGGCCCCCCACAGCCCAACCAAGACTTGAGCAATTGCGCCCCCAATTGCAACTGCCCTCACAACAACCTGTAACGGTCGAAGCTGGAATTTTTGTCTATGACATTGGGGAAATCAATCAGGTTCTGCAAAAGTATCAGTTAAATACTGTGATTTGGCTGATTTGGCAGGACTCGCGATTGGCCTTTACGCCTGATACAGAGGAGAAACCAGAAAGGCTAATACCTTTAGCAAAAATCTGGTCGCCTGAGGTAGAAGTCGTGAATAGTAGCAACTTTGAGCTACCGACTGATGGCGATGTCATTGTTGAACCTGATGGAACGGTCACCTATATTCGCAAGATTAACCTACAACTGGCTTCGGAATTAAATTTGGCCCATTTTCCTTTTGATCAACAGCAGTTAAGACTCATTCTAGAATCCGAGGACTACAGTATCAATAACGTTGTGTTCAAGGTGAGTCCCAAGCCAAGCCAGTGGCGACAAGAGGTATTTCTCAGTGAATGGAAATTAAACAACATTACTCAAGAAGTTACAACAACTCAATTAATTCCTCAAACTGATGATTATTCTCAAGCTCGATTTAAGATTGAGACCCAACGGCGGAGTGGATTCTACATTTGGCGGGCATTCTTGCCATTAATGCTGATTGTGATCGTGGCCTGGTTATCTCTTTGGGTTCCTTTATTTAATGTTCCCACTGGTCCTTTCCCCCTTTCCATTGGAGCCTTACTCACTGCAATTACGTTTAACTTTAGTATTAGTAGCAGCTTACCGCGGGTAAGTTATTTAACCTTTTTTGATGCTTTCTTCCTAATTTGTTGTATTTCTATCTTCCTGACCTTAGTCATTAATGTTTATCTGACAAAACGACAACAAGAACAGCAAATGGAGACAAAAATAATTAGACGTTTAGGCAGACGACTGATTCCAACTAGCTTCCTGGTTTCTTTAGTCATCATTATCCTCGTTTTCTTAATCTAGGCCTGGTTCAAGCCTCATTGAGACGATGCTTACTCATTTTTAACTAGCACATTGAACCTATGGAGAGTATTGACTTGTAAAAATCTCATGTTGGGAGCCAAAGTTTTTCTAACTAGCCCTTACCAGTCCTAATCTGGACAACCCGATATGGCTTGGGGCGTAGCTTAAGGCATTTGAACAATTAACCAGTCAGGCTGATCAAAGCTCAGATAAGGTCTGTTAATAATCAGCATTGGATTATTCATAAAACCTGATGATATCAATAGAAAATTTTAATTACAGGCCTGGCTAAAATCTGGAAGATACTGACTAATAGGCAGTGGGGGTAACCATAAAAAGTCTTTCCTCCGCATCTCCCGAATTTTATAGTGTTTTCCATCCCCAAGGAATTGTTAATTTAGATACATTTTGCTAGAGGAGATTTCTCTAAGCTGTACCAAGGGGGTTATAGTCAAAATCAACTCAGTAAGATATGATGCCTAAACATCTTTGAGTCACTGAAGCTTTAGCTCACTGAAAGGGGTGTGGACTAAAGACTTTAGAGGGGAATTTGAGGGGAAGTTAACATTTGCTTATTGACTAGGTTCGTAGAGTTTTCGATTACGGCTCAACACGACACAAATACTACATACCTTGAGGATTAGCTACAGCGACCATGACACACACCACCTTACCGAGTTCTAACACTGCTCCTCCGAAGCCGACATCGAAGGGCAACCCAATGGTGTTTCCGGCCAAGGTACTTCAGAAAGTTACGGCATCCCACTTGTCTGGCCGGTTTACCTTTTTCGACCCCAACGATAAATCGGTCATTTGGCAACTCTATGTGGGCAATGGTCAATTCCACTACGCCAATAGCAAAATGGGACAGCCAGAACGAATCACCTACTTGCTCCAGCAAATTGGAGTGCGGCTGCCCGTCAACTTTACAGAAAACCAGACCGACTACCAGTGGCTCTGTCAGTTATGGAAAGCAGGCACACTGAATCTAAACCAACTTCGCAAGCTGATCTTTCTTCTCAGCCAAGAAGCCCTTGTCCATTTACTGGCCCTGCCCCAAGCAGAAGTTGAGTTCGACCGGGTCTTGGGTTTAGAAAACTTAATCTTATCCGTCCCCATTCGCCAGGCCATTCTCCCGATGCGCAGCGAAATCTCTCAGTGGGCCCAACTGCGGACAATCATCAGTTCTCCCTTCCAGCGTGTGACAATCACGAACCCCAACAAACTGCAACAATGCCTCTGGGAACACAGCACTAACTTAACCCTCTTTAAGGGACTCACAACCCATCTTACCCCTGGCGTGAGTATCTACAGCCTGGCGACCAAGCTCAAACTGTCCACCTTCGACACCGCCACTATTCTCAAATCTCTGATCGCTGAGGGCGGGATTGATGTTGGCCCCTTTGTGCAACCCAAACAAGCTCAACGCCCAGTCGTGGCTTGCATTGACGATAGTAAAACCGTTCAGCGCAATGTCCGGCTCATTTTAGAAACATCGGGTTATCAAGTCATGGGACTTACAGAGCCAGCCCGGGCAATTACGGCCTTAGCCCGACAAAAACCGAATTTGGTCTTAATGGACATTACGATGCCGGAAGTGGATGGCTATGAACTTTGCCGTATGCTGCGCCAGTCTGATCTCCTTAAGGATGTGCCAATTGTAATGTTAACCGGACGAGATGGGCTAATTGACCGGATTCGGGCTCGGATGGTCGGCGCAACAGACTATTTAACCAAGCCATTTACACCCCAAGAGTTGCTGACGTTGGCAGAACGTTTTGCCCGCCAGGCCCGGCCAACAGTCGCTTAGCTAATAGGAAGCAAAAAGAAGGAAAAGGACGATACAAAGCATGAAAACAGTCTTGGTTGTAGAAGATTCGCGCACAGAGCAACAATTGCTGACGGGTTTATTGGAGCGGTCTGGCCATAAGGTTGCTTTAGCCGAGTCAGCAGAACTGGCCTTGACATGGCTGGCTGAGAATCAACCGCCGGATTTAATTGTTTTAGATATTGTCATGCCTGGAGCCAATGGCCTGGAGCTATGTCGGGAAGTCCGGGCGAAACCAGATCTCAAAGAGATTCCGATTGTCTTCTGTTCATCAAAGGATCAAGAGTTTGATCGGTTTTGGGCGTTACGGCAGGGGGGAAATGCTTACATTACTAAACCCTATGACCCTGATGAATTGTTAGAGACTGTTGCCGAATACTTACATGATTAGGGGCTAGAGCAACGTTGGGGGATGCATGGAACAAGAGTTTTTCCATATTGAATTAACCAAATCTGTTCATATTGCTGTGCCACTGACCCAAACAGCAGAGGTGTTGACGGTGGAAGCCTCGGAGCTCTGCCCCATTCCGGGGGTTGCGCCAGCCTTGTTGGGGGTTGTCAACCAGCGGGGGCGGTTACTCTGGATGGTTGATTTGGAATACCTCTTGGGCCTACAGCCAACCCATTCCAGCAAACGCCGCCGGTCTCCAGCCCTGGTCGTTAATTGGCTTCCTGATGAATCTGAGGATCAAGAGGCTGAGTATCATCTTGGCTGTTTAACGAGCCACCTACGGGGTATTGTTGCCTGCCAGGCCAAGGACATTAGCCCAGTCCCTCCTCGCCTCGAACAACGGATGCATCAATTTTTTTCAGCCTGGATTCATCCACCTGGGTACTCCTTGCTGAAATTAAATGTTGAAGCCATTTTTACTGCCGTACAACTTTACTCTTCCCCTACCTCAATGGCCCTCCTATGACTCTGACAACCGATTCCCTCACCACCTCTGGGGGTATTCCCAGTAACGATGCCTATTTTGAAGCGATTATCCGGCAAGATGTGGCCGCCCTTCAGCAAATTATCACGGCTGATCCCCAGGATTACCTAGCTCAATTTAGCTTGGCCACAGCCTATGAGCAACAGGGGTTAACGGCGGAAGCAACAGCCATTTATCGGCAACTCGTCGCCGCGGATGAGAATGGATTCTATGGGATTAGTGCCCAAAATAGTTTGGCAGCCATCGCGGGCCAGGCCATTCCTCTCTTTGTCCCCAGTCTTCCCAAAGTGGCCCTTGCCCCCCCCCCAACTGTTTTTAGTTTTCTGGGGGGAGGCGATAAGAAACTCCGGGGAGAGCTAAGTCGCTTACTCAATATTTTTCATAATCATGGGGAAGATTGGGCCAGTGAGTTACCACAGGTGGACTGGCAGGATCCACAAGTGGTTGGATTGGTTAGCTATTTACAAAACATTGACCAGAAATTTCAGGCTCTTTACCAGACTGTCACAGATTTGGAGGCCCAACGCCGCGCCGAAGCTCAACAGCAAAAACAAGAACGCCTCCGAGTTCAGGAAGCCGTGATTAATCTGCTATTGGATATTGAGGGGGCACAGCGGGGAGATTTAACCGTCCGTGCCAAGGTGGATGAAGGGGAAATGGGGTCTATTGCCGATGCCTTTAACGCCACAGTTCGGAGCTTGCGAGATATTGTTATGCAGGTGCAAGCGGCGGCAAACCAAGTCCAAGACGCGGCTCGTTCCAGTGAAACATCCGTCCAACGGTTATCCACGGAAGCCCGTACCCAGGCCGAGGTGATTGCCAACACCCTAGAGTCAGTTGCGAATATTGCCCAGTCCATTCAGACCGTTGCCGCCTCGGCCCAAGAAGCGGCCCAGATTGCTCGCCAGGCCCGGGAATCTGCCCAAGTTGGGGATCAGACCATGGATGCCACGGTGGACAGTATGGAAAATATTCGCACCAGTGTGGCAGAAACCTCAAAACGGATGAAACGGCTGGCCGAATCGTCCCAGGAGGTCTCTAAAATCGTCAACATCATTTCCGGGATTTCGGAAAAAACCAACCTTTTGGCCTTTAATGCCTCGATTGAAGCGGCGCGGGCGGGAGAAAATGGGCAAGGGTTTCGGGTGGTGGCAGATGAAGTGCGCCGACTGGCGGAACGGGTAACAGACTCGACCCACGAGATTGAACAGTTAGTCACCGGGATTCAACAGGAAACCGCAGACGTTTTAAGCCAAATGGAAGCTAGTACAACCCAGGTGGTTAAAGGCACACAACTGGTGGCCCAAACTAAAGATACCCTCCAAGGCCTGGCCAGTATCAGCCAAGAAATTGATGCTCTGCTGGAAAGCATCTCCAAATCCACGGTTTCCCAGACAGAAGCCTCCTTAGTGGTCAACGAAACAATTCAAGAAGTCGCGACAATTGCCCAAACAACCTCCTCAGAATCGGAAGGGGTAGCAAGTTCTATGCAGACATTGGTATCCGTGGCTGAAAAACTACAAAGTACGGTCTCACGTTTCCAAGTTGACTAGCGGAAAATCGTCTTAGGTGGATGCCCTATGCCTCTGAATGCTGCTGACCTTGATGCTATTACCCGTGAAGCCCGCCTTTGCTTTCTCCAAGAGGATGCCCCGGAATATTTGGGGATGCTGGAGCAGGGAGTCCAGGCCCTAACTCGCCAAGCCCAACCCTCCCTCGCCGCCTATTCAGAATTAATGCGGGCAGCCCATACCCTCAAAGGGGGGGCTGGAATTGCCCAACTGCCTGATTTACAACAAGTAGCCCATCGCTTGGAAGACTTATTAGAAGCTCTACATCAGGGGCGGGCCCGAGACTACAGTACGGCCCATGAATTGTTGGCCTTGGGGGTTGAAGAAATTCATGGCTTAGTTGTGGCTGCCACCGAGGCGCAATCCCCCCAGCAAGACCCCAACCGCAATGCTCTGCTCCAGGCCCTGGATCAATTTCTCAACGATTTACCCAGTGAGGCCTTACCCCAAAAAACTAGCTCCACCGGGATTTCCCCAATTGTCCAAGCTGTCTTAACAACCGATTTGGAGGATAGCCTCAAGCAATTAGAAGCCGCTCAGTCCCACCCCAGTCAAGCTCTTAATGCGGCTCTAAATACCTTTTTGGTGGAGACAAAACTGTTGGGGCAAACCCTGAACCTGGCCTGGCTGACAGAGGTTGTTGAACACATTACGGTTCTCCGCAGTGAGGCCCCATTAGCTGAATTAGTCCCTGCCATTATTAGTGAAATCCGGTTAAAACGGGCGGAATTTCTAGCCGGAAAACTTGCTCCATCCCCTCAGAACCCAACTCCGGCAACGCCAGAATCTTCTCCACCTCTAGAGCCAACTTCTCGTCCACCTCAATTAGAACCAACCGCAAAATCCGAAAAAGCATCCCTGAATTTGCGGATTCCACTCACCCGGATGGATCGGATGGGGAATACAGTCAGTGAGTTACTGATTAGTCAAGAACGCTTAAACCTCTACCAGGCCCAGTTTCAGCAAATTAGCCGCGAACTCAAACGCCGAATTAGCCAATTTGGGCCGATTCGAGAACAGGTGCAAACCCTCTATGACCGCCTGGCCACAGCACCAAGCCTCAAAGCAAATGGACATCATTTACCCCTAGGGGTCTCCCCTGATCCCGCCCCGGAATTTGACAGTCTCGAATTTGATCGCTACACAGAACTTCATTCCACCCTGCAAGACTTTCAGGAAATCATGGCCCGAATTCAGGAAACGGGGGCCGACATTGACCTCCTCAATCGGGAATTACAAGCGGCGTTAGATGATGGGCGGCAGTTTTTAGGCAGTTTGCGGGCTGATTTAACAGATGCCAGGCTTGTCCCCTTTCGAGTCGTTGCTGAACGATTTATCCCGGCCCTAAATAGCCTTAGTCAACGCTATCAAAAACCCCTGAGCGTGGAAATTCATGGGGAAAATACCTTACTAGATCAGGCCATTCTGGAGCAACTGAAAACCCCGCTCACCCACCTTGTCCGTAATGCCTTTGATCATGGGGTTGAGCCGGCCGCAGTCCGTCAACGCAATGGTAAACATCCCACCGCAAAAATCATTCTCTCGGCTAAAGTGTCGGGCAATCAGGTCTTGATTAGTGTGGTGGATGATGGGCAGGGGGTGAATCTGGAAAAAGTGACCCAAAAAGCAGTCCAAAAAGGGCTTTGTCCGGCCGAGGCGGTTTCCCTATTAACGGAAGAGCAGATCTTAGAATTTTTGTTTGCTCCCGGATTTTCTACAGCGGCGGAAGTAGGTGATTTATCGGGGCGGGGTGTCGGCCTGGATGTAGTGCGGCTGCAAGTGGAGCGATTGCGAGGGACGATTCGGGTGAGCACCAAACCCCAACAGGGTACAACGTTCACTTTGGCCTTACCCCTAACTCTGAACATTCTGCCGTTATTGCTGTGTCAAACCCATGACTTTACCCTGGCAATTCCCTCTGTGAACATTTTGGAGGTGATTAAGCTGTCCGAGTTTATGGAGCCAGGCATCCCGACAACTAGAATTATCTGGAAAGATCAGACGATTCCCTATGCACCGCTGCAACAATTTTTACCCTATGCTCGCCCCACCAAGGCGGCTCCCCTCACGGCTGCAATTGGGGTGGTGGTGGAGGTGAATGAGCGACCTATGGCTGTAGGGGTGGATGCTTTATTAGAAGAGCGGGAGTTTGTCTTAAAACCCTTTGACACCACCATTAAAGTACCTCCCTATGTGATGGGCTGTACAGTTTTGGGAACAGGTGCGGTTGTGCCAGTCCTCTCCCCCCCCCAATTTGAACTCTTACTTCAGAGCCCCGCAGAACTGCCAGCCTCTCCACCCCCGCCCCCCGAATTGTCTCGCCCTGATCAAGTAACCCTGATGATCGTGGATGATTCGGTAGCGGTGCGGCGGCTGTTAGAGCGCGTGTTAACCCAGGCCGGTTATGGGGTTATTTCCTGCCGAGATGGACAAGAGGCCTGGGAGCAGCTCAATCGGATTAGTGATCCCATCCGGTTAATTATTTCAGATGTGGAAATGCCGCGTATGGATGGGTTTGCCCTGTTACAGGAAGTCCGCCATCATCCCCAGTGGGAGGCTTTACCCGTGGCAATGCTGACATCTCGCAGTGGCGATCAACACCGCTATAAAGCTCAACAATTGGGGGCAAATGCCTATTTTGTGAAACCGTTCCAACCTGTGGACTTAGTCAATCAAATCGCTAAACTGATTCAGAAATCGGCCTATACCCCTGTTTGAGCTGCAATCTAAAACCTGTGACTTTCACGCCGTTTTTGCATCGCAAGAGTAGCTGTAGGAATCGCCGCAACAGCCACTGCATTGATCAATTTTGGGCCAGGGTTAAAGGCAACAATCACAGCAGCAATGGCCGAGGAAATCCAGAGCGGTTTTTGAATATCATAGCGAGTTGTACGGACTAGTTGAAGCTGGCTTAGGGTGGCTTGATTCAGATTTTGTTTTAATTCGGCAACCCAGGCCTGGAGCTGGTTGTTTTGAGCTTCTAAGTGCTGAATTTGGGCATTTAAGGTCGCTAGTTGGGTTTGTCGTTGATCTTGAATGGTTTGATGTTGTTGAATGAGTTGCTGACGTTGTTGATGGTGGGCCTCAATTTGATTTTGGCGTTGAACCTCGGCCTGAGCTAATTGGCTTTGCAGTTGCGCGACTTGTTGCTCAAAAGCTTGTAAATTAGCGACTAACTGTTGGAGATAAACTAACTCCTGTTCTAACTCAACAAGATGCTGCTGCTGTTCTTGAAATTGTGCAAGTTCAGCGAAGAGATTCATTTTCTCTATCTGCAAAGATTCAATTCTATACGTAGATACAGTTAATTCATATTCTTTTTGAGCCAGATTATCAAATAATTGATTAATTTCATCATTTTTTTGGTCAATCAACTGCTGATTTTCATTCAGAATTGCCTCTAAGGTTTGCTGATCTTCAACATTATTTTGAATCGTATCAAGAGAAACTGAGTGAGCCAGCAAGTGAATTTCTTGATTACGAATGTAAAGTTGGTGCCTTAAATTTTCAATTTCATTGACTAATTTTTGAAGCTCTGAAGATTCAGCTACCTCGGTATTAAATGTTAACCATTTTCTAAGAGTTGATTGAATCTCCGGCTCAGCAATAAGTTCTTGAATGAGTTTCTTTTGTTTAGGAGCAAATATTTTTTGTAGTTCAGCTTTGACTTGGCGGGCATATAAATTGTCATTGCAATCATCAATCGTAATGTAACCAGAATAACTGGGATGCTCAAAATATTCATCATGCTTATAAATTTTGTGATCCCCAGGAGTACGTTCTAACCACCACCCTTGAGACTCTGCAATAGATTTTAGTTCTCGTGCTGGACGATTTTTACTCTCTGAATTTATGGTATCAATGATTTCTTGATTTCTATTTATTAATTGCTTCAACTTTTCATGCACAGACTCAGGAAACATAATCAACTCCAGGTTTTCAGATTAATTTACTTTTAATAATTATAATTGGCTTGTAAGTTAACCAGGCCTGCCAGTAGTCTTTACCTAACTCTTTGATACCTTCGGAAGAGACTTCGGGAGCAATCCATTGAATTGGCGTAAACCCGGCCTGGATAAAAGTTTGTTCATAGGTCGTTGGACTGAGGTAAAAATCAATCACCTTAAATTCAGTGCCATCGGGCAAAATGAAGCCAACTTCTAGGGGAGTTCCCTCAGTTAAAGGTAGTTGCGCGGTTTTGGTAAAGCCATAGGGAGTACAGATATCAAATGTTTCCGGAGCCTGGCCTAAGTTGTTGGTAACGTGAATGGTTCGCCCCTGGGGTTTGAGGTTTTTAGCGATGGCCTGGAGCATTTTTAAGAGGGTAGATTGATCAGGGGCATGGTTAACTAGATAGGAAGAAACGACTAAATCAAACTCACCAATCTTCTCCAGGCCTGTCACATCTGCCACTAAATATTCAACTCCCAAGGGATTTTGGATTTCAGCCGCCCTAGCTAAGGCAATCATTTCCGGTGAAATATCCACACCAACAACCTGAGCCGCCCCTTGTTGTTTGAAATAACGACTATAGATTCCTTCCCCACAGGCCAGATCAAGAATCCTTAAGTCGGTTACATCGCCAATTTCTTTTAAATAGGTGTAGGCTTCACTATGCCAGCGAAACGGTAACTCTCGCGAGGCCTGGAACAAGTTAGCAATGGTGTCGTATTCAGCCATGATTTTTATGAGTTAGGGGTGACGAAAGAGAGTTTCAATCGCAAAATTTTGAGCAATTAGACTATGACCGTAGCTAAAAACATAGGGAATATCTTTCGGGAGATTAGGCTGGATACTGTCTAAAACATAAGGACTACCATAAATGATGATACCAACGAGATGTTCTGAGGCGATGAGTTGCTGAATTTTAACTTGGGCTTGTTCACTTAATCCGGCCAGGCCCCGAAACGGATTCCCACGGCTAAAAATTTGCACCAAGGTTGGTTGTTGAGGTATCTGCTTTAACTGCCCTAAAGATGTATTGCAATCAACAAGCTCTAGTTGCTTAAAGCCAAACTGAACAGGTAATTTTACCGCCGGGGCAGTGCGACTCAGATAATCTTGATGTAACAAATCATCCACAATAAGACAATTAATGCCATTGGGATTTGCTCGTAGTTGACAAGGCAGATCACTGGCAATTTGCGATGCCCTGAGAATTTCCGCACTGAGTTGCCAATCTTCGGGATGAGAAAGTGAATTTAACCGAAAGTCTGAGGGTTCAGTAAAAACTCTCGCTTTGGCGGCAAAAATGCGAGTCACTGATGCCTCAATCCGTTGGCGACTAATTTCTCCAGCTTCCACGGCCGCAACAACAGCGTCAATCGCACCCGGTGGATCAACGGGCATTAACAAAATATCAGCCCCCGCTTTGACGGCCATGACTGGGGCCTGGTTTGCACCATAACGATTGGCAATGGCTCCCATGACTAACGCATCTGTGACAATTAACCCCTGAAAGCCCCAGGCCTGGCGGAGTTCTTCTGTTAAAGCTTTATAGGATAAGGTCGCGGGATAGATGTCATCTAAAGAGGGAATTAATAAATGCGCGCTCATGATTGTATCTACCCCGGCGGCAATTGCGGCTCGAAAAGGCGGCCATTCAATGGTTTCTAAACGGTTACGGTCATGGGGGAGAACGGGCAAATCTAAATGGGAATCTGTAGCCGTATCCCCGTGGCCTGGGAAATGTTTCGCCGCCGTCAAAACTGGATAGATTCTGGCCCCTTGAATAAAAGCGCAGGCTAATTGACTGACAATTTCAGGACGTTCCCCAAAAGCCCGGACATTAATCACCGGATTCGCGGGGTTGTTGTTAACATCTACGACCGGGGCCAAGACCCAATTTAAGCCAATACCGAGAGCTTCCCTAGCAATACAAGCCCCCATTTTAGTGGCGTAGTTTTGGGCGCGTTCCGGTTGAGTTTGGGCAATTTCCGCTAAGGCTAATGGGGGTGGAAATTCTACGGCTCCTGAAAATCTTTGCCCAACACCCTCTTCAATATCCGCCGCTAGTAGTAAAGGAATCGGGGCCTGGGATTGTAATTCTTGACAGCGATGGGATAGTTCCGCCGCACTCCCCCCCAGGAAAATGACACCCCCCACGCCCAAATCGTTGACCCAGTGATTGAGAATATCTGTAGGTGGCTCCCAGGCCGGATACTGAATTTCCTGATCAAAAATATGACCACTGGCCCGCACCACTACCATCTGGGCCACTAATTGAGGCAAGGAAAGCTGCTCAAGCTCTGGCAATGGCATTTTAACCTCAACCATGGAGTAACTCCAAACTATCATGCCCCTGAAACGAAATAACTTCCCCCGTGCCTCAGTCGCGCAGATTATCCGTTATCTACAGTCTGTGGTTTTACCCGCCACCCCCACCCAATTGATCGTACAAACGGGGCGACTCTGGAACCAAAATCACTGCACACAGATGGCCGCAGCCTTAGCCTACTATGCCCTGTTGTCTCTCTTTCCGTTGCTACTAGTGGCACTCAGTGGCCTGGGATACTTCCTGGGGCCGGGTAGCGTAGGATTTCAAACCATCAAAGCCAGTATTGAGCCATTCCTCCCCACAACCGTTCATGATCTAGTCCAGGAGACGATGTATGCGCTTCATCAAAGTAGTACGGGAGCCGGCCTGGTGGGGTTCATTCTCCTCCTGTTTTCAGCCAGTACAGTCTTTACCAGCTTAAGAACCGCCATCAATCAGATTTGGCAGTCCCAATACCCCAGGCCTCAGCCGCCATCCTTACAAGGGGCAATGCTTTCAATTCTGCTCAATAGACTGTTGGCCTTTTTATTAGTCATTGGTACCGCATTACTACTCTTTGTTTCGTTAATAATGAATATCGTTGTTGAATTGATTTTAATGTTGGTTGCGACGTTTCAAGATAGCTTCTCGCTTCTCCAGCTTGACAACTTCAAACTAGCCCAGGGCCTACAAGGTGTTTCATCCCTCTTTCTCTTAGCTTTAGCAACTAGTATTCTTTTTAAGATTCTGCCATCAGCTCGGGTTCAGTGGCGAGATATTTGGCTAGGAGCACTACTAACAACGGGATTACTCAAGGGATTACAACAGCTAGTTAGCAATAGCATCATTACGATTGGCAGTCATTTTCTCTCCTATGGTGTTATCGGCAACGTGATGATCTTGCTACTCTGGATCTATTTAACCTGTGCTATTTTCCTCATGGGTTGTCAACTTTCTTACGTTTACGCGCATCTTCTGGGTCGTTACCGTACCAAGGGCCTGGAATAAGGGCAAGCGCAAATAAGTCTTAACGTCCCCGCACCGCCACCCGCGTCGATTGAACTGGCATTGTTTCACCTTTTGAACCCCGACCAAAAATGTGAACTGTAACAGAGCGAGGACTTTCAATGCAGGCATAAAAACCTTTAGTACCAGTTTGTGTTCCTGTAGTACAAGAGAAACCTCCTATTGGATCCTGCAAACCATCAAGAAGAACATTACCTAGTGAACTACTGAACGAAGTTGGCGGATCAGCCGGACTGGTGCCGGGAGGGCCCACTCGATGAAGTACATTAGGCTTATACCATTCTGAGCCAGTACAGGCACTTATGTCCCGAATATAGTAGATAGTATTACTGTTGTCAGGATTCTTAAGATAAAGGACTGGAGTGCGTATTTCACATCCGGAACCAGAAATAGTGTATCCGGTGGGTAGGCTTATAGACTTAGTCTCTCGAATATCGCCAGATAAATAGCCCAATGCCCGATCGATCTCAACAGAACGCTCACCATTAGATTGAGTATTTCTGTCTTGTCCCAGTAGAGCAACAAGTCCATATCCCAAAAAAGCAATAACTACACCAGCAAGTGCAGCCCCAACAAGAAGTTCTGTCAGCGTAAAGCCTTTATTTTGCAATCTCTTAGACTTATTTTTCATTATTGTATTTGAATTGTATTACATGAAGTAGCCACAGGATTAGAAATATCTCCGGTATAGGCTCCTTTTCTCATCAAGGAAATTCCATTAGAAATTACTAAGCAAAGTGACTGAGCATTAGTATTTGGCATAGAAACAACAATTGTACCTTGTGCATTTGTAGTACCGCCAACAAAGAAGTTTATGTCACTTCGGTTAGAGTCAATTTGAATAGTACCAGTTAGCCAGTTGCTATCAAATCTCCTAGTACCCGTTACAAGGCAATTACCTGACAAGCTCGCGTTGCTACCTGTAACGACATTTACTGTACAAGTCTTGCTCTGCCGGATAGCCTCTCGTTGGGCCTCTTTCAGCGCTCCTTCAACTCTAACCAACCCGTCTCTAATCCGTTGATTATTGAGCCAGGCCAGGAAACTAGGGATAAAAATAGCCGCTAAAATGCCAATAATGACCACCACTGCTAGCATTTCTGGTAACGTAAACCCCTTAGAATTAGGGACATTTAATCGCCGCATCGGGAATCACCTCTGTGTCAAGAGTCGCAATGGGATTGGTCTCACCTGCTGGGACAACCTTGTAGGAAATTTGTAAGACATTAAAGGGAGGGGTAGACGAAATAGCTGGGGTTGTTCCTCCTCCGGCACTCCCACGAGACAAAGTGTAGTTTTTCCCTCCAATGGTTTTAGTTGTTGTGGCGACAGAGGGAAGATTAGAACGTAAAGCAAAGGCAAACCCAGAGGCAGCAGTTGAAGCATTGCACATATTGACGGCGGTGACGTTAGCATTAGCTGATTGAACAGTGGTCATCCCCGAAGAGAGGGTTAAAGTAGTTCCCGAAACTCCGCTCACTGTGTAGTTATTGGGGTCAGAGCCGACACGAACAATATCCCCAGTGGCAAACCCCGTAGTCCAACCCACTGTTAATGTTGTTGCTCCCACCGTAGTCGCCGAGCTTAGAATTGTTGATTTATATGCCGCTGCTAAACTTTTGACTTGTTCTAAATCCTCTTGAATCCAATTTTTAGCCGTACTGGATCCTCGTCCTTGAGAGGCCAACACCAACGCATAAACCATTAGCTGCAATGAGGTTGTCACAAACAGCAGAGCAATCAACATCCCCACAATGGCTTCAACTAATGAGAAGCCTTGATTTTTAGACTTCAGAAGTAATGAATAACGAACTCGGAACATCGGGAGCGTCAACAGTTGCTTCATGGTATCGCCACCCGTTCCCACTTACTAAAGGTATCCATGCTCAGGGGCAGAACACTACCAGGGGGACTAATGGGCGGTAATGTTGGTTGCAACGTTGTCCAGGCCACGCTAGAAGGTTCAAAAGTCGAAGTTCCTTGGGATAAATCAATTGTTTTCGCCCAAATCATCCCCTTAAAACGAGTTGTATAGTTTGACTGACCAATCGTAACAGTTGCGTTGGGGGCAATAATGATAGCCTCAGTTGTTGTCTGTAAGTTTGAACTACCTCCCACCGTATGACGGCTAGCGAGGGTAATTGTATCGGTATTTGTTGTACCAATAATCTTAAAGTTACTTGCCGTACATCCCGTCACAACAGTTGAACCATTAGACATCCCATCTGCTGGTGAATCAGTATCAGTACAGTCGTGACCAATTTTTACCCGAGTTGTGGAAGAACCACCTGCTGAAAGAGCCGTGAGTAAATTAGCCGCCCCGCCCGAGAGATAAATCGTTACTTTTCGGCCTGGAGTGACAATAACTTGAGATGTTCCAGTCGGAAGGTTGACGTTAGCAGTATAAACATACTCACCTGCAACTGAACCATTTCCTGTTGGGTAGGATGATATATCTGTTGCTCTAGGTAAGATTGTTACACCTGAGTTTACATTTCCCAAGGCAATTACTGAAGCTGGGGCCGTTAAAGGTGTTGGTAGGGTTTGAGTCGGGCTAGAGGTTACTTGTCCGGCAGCGATCCGATTTCCTGTCCCAACTGATGAACTGAGCGTGCCACATTTCGCTTCAATAATCCGATCTGCAGAAGTTGTATTTACCTGTGTCCCGGAACCAGAAAAGGTGTAATTTTCAGCCCAAAGAACGGGTGTCGTTGAGGAAGGGACAACGCTGCGGGAAATCGGAATATTAGCCCTCAGTTGAGTTTTTGCTTTGACCTCACTTCCAACTGTGGCATCTCCCTGTAACGTTAATATACCTGTACCAGGAACTGTACCAGGAGCGGCATAACTAACAACTTGAAATTGCCCACCATCAACACTAACTAGATTATTGAAACTGTTGGCTTCAGTATAGGTGTTATTAGCAGACGTACAGCCCAAACTATCCAAAGGACGACCACTCGCTCCAGCCCAAGGGTAGTTTTGACGCAATAAACCGCGATTTCGACTGAAAAAATCCTGCATTCGAGCCAGGCCAACTTCGGCAACAGCAATACTCCGTTCTGAGGCTTTTTGGGCTGAGGCGGTTGTGTTTTGAGTTTGAGACCGAAAAGTCATCGTTACAGCCACCAGCAGCATCAACAGGCCCATCCCCAAAACCAAGGGCAAAACAAATCCCCGCTGTCGTGATCGGAATCGCCGAGATCGAGACTTTGAGTACCTTCCCCGCAACATATAGCTGATTTACCTGACTATGAAACGTTAATCTGAAAGAAGCATGATCACAACTAGACTTCAAACATCCGGTAAATTAAAAATACTGATGAACTGTAGGCGAGAGATTACTATCTAAAAACTGGATAAAATTTCATCATTAGGGGTTCTACTAAGCTTCAAAGACTGCATCAGGATATCTGTCAGCCAAGCCTCACTACCCTATCAAATCTCCCCCGGCCTGGCTGTTATCTCGACTACTTGCTTCGCTATCAAAGATTAATTATTTTGAGGGTTATCATCATAAAGGATAAAAATTCTTCAAATGATTTTTAGAGCCATTTGGCTATCCCATAACCTGCTTAGGTTCGATCATGATAAAGAGAGGTTAAATCAACGCCAACAACCATGACCTGATCTCCTTGGCTCAACGATGACTAATTCCCGGCCCCTCCGCTTACAATTTGAACGCCAGGTTAAACGCGTCCAGGCCGATGTTCTACGGATGGGGGCCCTCGTTGAAACATCCTGCTCCCTGGCCTTTCAAGCAATTTTTGAGCAGAACTTGACCGCCGCCACCGCCATTATTGCCCAAGAAATCGAGACAGACCGCCTTTACCATCACATCGAAGCCAACTGCATTGGGATTATCACCCTCCAGGCCCCGGTCGCTAACGATATGCGCTTGCTGAGTGCCATGCTACAACTGGTGCGAGACCTAGAGCGGATTGGCGACTATGCCCAAGAAATTGGTCAATTGGCAACAAAGCTCTTTACCCACTCCCCCCCCCCTTGCTTACCCCGCCTCCGCGGTATGTTTGAGCGCGTTCAGATGATGCTGTCCTTAAGCCTATTAGCAATTACAAATTTGGATGCAACGGTCGGTAATGACTTACGGGAACTCGATCAAGTCGTGAATAGTGACTATGAATCCTTATATCAAACCCTCGCGCAAGGACTAGAAATCCCCGGAACCGTAGAACCCAACTTAGTCCTGGTGTTGATAATTCGTAACTTGGAAAGAATGGCCGATCATGCCGCCAACATTGGTCAACGGATAGCCTTTATTACTCGGGGAGAACGCAACAGCCCTTAAGCCGATTCAGGGGTCGGAATAGAGGAAGGATGCAGTAGGAGTTCAGCAGTAGAGCGTTTCTCGACCATTTCTGGGGTAATTTGGCAACGGGTTAAATCTTTTCGGGATGGTAACTCGTACATCACATCCAACATAATTTCTTCCACAATCGCACGTAAGGCTCTGGCTCCGGTTTTGCGACGATGGGCTTCTTGGGCAATGGCCTGGATAGCGGCTGGATGAAACTCCAGTTGGACATTATCCATGTGTAAGAGTTTCTTATATTGCTTGAGAATGGCATTGCGGGGTTCAGTCAAAATCCGCACCAGGGCTGACTCATCCAGAGACTCTAACACAGCCACAACCGGAATCCGACCAATAAATTCTGGAATCATCCCAAACTTGACTAGGTCTCCAGGTTCTAGATTTTTGAGAATATCGGCCGTCCGTTTCTCCTTGGCCTGGCTCTCTCCATCCCGGACAAACCCCATCGCTTTTTTACCCACCCGTTGCTCTACCACCTTTTCCAAGCCAACGAAGGCCCCACCACAGATAAAGAGGATATTTGTGGTGTCAATTTGAATACAGTCTTGATAGGGATGCTTGCGGCCCCCTTGGGGGGGAACATTGGCTGTTGTGCCTTCCAACATTTTCAACAGAGCTTGCTGAACCCCTTCGCCAGAAACATCTCGGGTAATGGAGGGGTTTTCGCTTTTGCGGGCGATTTTATCAATCTCATCAATGTAAATAATCCCCCGTTGGGCTTCTTCTACATCTAAATTAGCTGTTTGCAAAAGCCGCAGGAGAATATTCTCCACATCCTCGCCCACATAACCCGCTTCCGTTAGGGTAGTCGCATCGGCCACCGCAAAGGGGACATCCAACATCTTGGCCAAGGTTTGGGCCAGGAGGGTTTTCCCAGAGCCAGTGGGGCCAATTAAAAGAATATTCGATTTTTGTAACTCGACATGATCCTCAGTTCCCTTGGCGGGATGTTCTAAGAGGCTGAGGCGCTTGTAATGGTTATAAACAGCCACTGACAGGACTTTTTTAGCTTCATCCTGCCCCACCACATGATCATCAAGATAGTGTTTAATTTCCCGCGGCTTGGGAATTTGGTTAAAAGGAGGCAGGGTTGAGCGGGGCTTGCGGGGGCGTTCTGGTTGGGGATCACGGCGGGGAGCTACCCCCAGGGACGAGAGTTCCTCATCCAAAATTTCATTACAGAGTTCGACACACTCATCGCAAATATAAACTCCAGGCCCGGCAATTAACTTCCTGACCTGCTCTTGGGACTTACCACAGAAGGAGCATTTGAGATGGGCATCGTATTTGGGCATGAGGAACCTCAATGAGCAACCTAGGGGCAATTTAAGGCCTAGGCGGGAACTGCTTCAACATGGCTGGGTAAGGTTTGGCGAGTGACCACCTGATCAATCAAACCGTAGGCCTGGGCTTCTTCCGCTGACATGAAGAAATCCCGTTCCGTATCAGCTTCAATCCGCTCAATCGGTTGGCTGGTATGGCTAGCTAAGAGTTCGTTGAGTTTTTTCTTGTGATACAAGATTTCTCGGGCCTGGATTTCAATATCCACCGCCTGTCCCTGCGCGCCCCCTAAGGGCTGGTGAATCATGATGCGGGAGTGGGGCAAGGCCATCCGTTTACCCGGAGTTCCGCCAGAGAGCAAGAAGGCCCCCATACTGGCAGCTAGGCCAAAGCAAAGGGTACAGACATCCGGGCGGACGTGTTTCATCGTGTCATAGATGGCCATCCCCGCCGTCACAGACCCCCCAGGGGAGTTGATGTAGAGGTAAATATCCCGCTCTGGATCTTCGGCATCCAAAAACAGGAGTTGAGCCACGATTGAATCGGCAACCGTATCATCAATGCCGCGCCCTTGGCCACCGCTGCCACCGAGGAAAATAATCCGTTCCCGTAACAGACGTGAGTAAATATCAAAGGCCCGCTCTCCCCGTCCAGACTGTTCCACCACCATCGGCACAATATTGGCTTGGGGAGCAATCACCTGGGGATAGGGGGCCTGGGCATCAAAGGGTGCTGCCATTGAAGTGGGGCTGAGATAGTTGGAGCGAGAATGCAGCATAGAATTCACTAAAACCTTAAAACTGCGCTGATTTCTAACCCTGGATCAGTGGGTCTTAGGCAGAACTTCCAGCCTGGCCCGAGTTAGCTACTCTCATTATGCCTAACTATCCGCGACTGGTGACGGATTTGGCTTTTTGCGTTTACGACTGCCTTCTTTGGGGGCTGGGCTAGATTCTGAGTCGGCCTCATCCCCAGACTGGGAATCAACAGGGGTGGCTGAGATTTCAACGGTAGCTGTGGCCGCCGGGGGTTCCTCAAGGACTTCAGGGGTAGCTTCGCTGTCTAGTTTGGGTGCAGCAATTTTGAGTTCCGATTTTTCCAAGAGCCAATTAACGGTTAACTCCTCGAGAATTTCGCTTTCAACAACGTCCTTGAGACGGCTTTGGTCAAGACGGCGATCCTGCATAGATGCATTCAGTTCTGCAATTCGCTGTTGAATCGCCTCCGGATCGGGGCTAATTTTTTCCTGTTTGGCTACATAACCTAAAGCTAGGGTGCGCTTAAGTTGGGCGATGGCTTCTGGGCGGGCCTGTTGCCGAAGACTGTCCAGTATTTCCTCAGGAATGTTGTTGCCCACATCCAGGCCTTGGCTCTTGAGGCGGGAGAGGGTACGACTGAGAATATAATTCACTTCCTGCTGAACCATCACTTCTGGGAGTTCCACAGTTAAATTTTCAACTAGCTGATTCAGAAGGGCCGCTTCTTGATTGGTTCGGGTCGTTTTTTCAACATTTTCGGCTTGACGACTATTTAAAAATGCTTCCAACTCGGCCAGGGTTTTAAACTCACTAATCTCTTGGGCAAAGTCATCATCCAAAGGCGGGAGTTCTTTTTCCTTAAGCTCATGGAGCGTGACTGAAAAAACTGCCGCTTGATTCACCAAGTCTTGATCAGAATAGTCTGCTGGGAAGGTCAGATTAATTTCTTTGGTTTGGCCAACTTCCATCCCAACAATGCCCTCAATCAGTTCCGGAAGAAACTGCCCTTGGGTTAATTCCAGTTGAAAGTCCTCGGCCTGGGCATTTTCAATCGGTTCCTCGGTATCGGCAAAAACCGCGCGAAAGTCAACAACCGCAACATCCCCGGCCTGGGCTGGGCGATCTTCAACGGGGAGCAGGGTTGCCCGCTCATTTTGGTGATGGGCCAGGGTTTTGCTGACATAATCGGGGTCTGGCTGGGCCGGTTCATACTCGACAACCAGGCCGGTGTAAGTAGCCAAAGTTACATCTGGGTTGACATCGACACTGGCGGAAATAACGAGGGGTTGGCCGGGTTCAAAGGTGGCAATCAGGTCTTCAAACTTAGAGCGAAGTTGCAAATTACCCAAAGCCGGAATATCTTCTTGGCGAATTGCAGCTTTAATGCTGGTGTCAACTAATTCTTCAAGAGCCGCAATTTTGAGATTACCAATCCCGACCCGTTGGAGCAAAATGTGGCGCGGGACTTTGCCTTTCCGAAAACCTGGTACAGAGGTGGAGCGCAAAACTTTGGCAACCACTTTGTCATAGACTTCCTGGCAGGTGGCTCCGGGGATTTCAATTTCCAGGCCAACTTGGCTGGCGGGTAATTTTTCTTGGGTAACTTTAAGGGGAGTCTGTGTCGAAGTCAAAATAATGCCTCTTGCCAATGTCTAAACTAAAACGCCAAAGGGTTAGGGCCTGGGACGGAGCCTAGAAAGATGCCAAAATTCAGGCCGAGATCTGATCGTAGCGGATTTAGTCAGGGTTAAGGGCCTGTTGGCAAGAATCTTCACCGGAAATCAGCGGATAGCGTTCAATCAGCTCGGACAACCATTAAAAATTATCAATTCCCAGGCCCCTGGAACAAAAAACTCAGCTAGGGCAGAACCTCTGGGCTAGGATCAGGACAGATGGGGACACAATTGATTGAGATTGATCACATGAACAACAGGGATCTAGGTGGGGCCTTACCTTGGTCAAAAGCGGCAGAAATAAAACTCCAGAACATCCCCTACTTTGTCCGTACCCAGGCCCGGCAACGGATTGAAGAACTGGCCCGTCAACAGGCCCTAGATGAAGTCACCCCAGAATTGGTGGAGCAGGCCCGCTCGGAATTTGGGCAATAGAGCAAAATATCTAGAACTAGGTCTGGTGATTGAATTGTATAGATCAGCATAATCAGGGAATTAAATCTATGGCCCGCTATTTACCCCACAGCTTAGTGTTGCAAATCAGCCAGATGTTTGCCCAGGGTCAGTCCTTTTTTGCCCAGGCCAAGGTGGCAGATTGGTTAAAACTACGCCAAGAAAACCCGCAGGATTATGAGATTCAATTTCAACAAAGTCCGGCTCCCCCTGGCTCAGGCCTGGTTTATCAAGTAGCGGTCATTCTCAAGCGCAAAGATGGTAAACCCGTTGATCTCTGGCTACTAGAACAACTTGAATCGGAGTCAAAGTTCGGGCCTGGTCATCAATAAATCTTAGTATTCAGTAAAAAAACAAGTGTAGGCAAATGCAAAAAAACGATAACTATAGCTATTCCAGGTAAGAGTAGGACAGAGAGGAGAGAACAGGGATACACTCAATGATTGTTGTTAACCGTAATGGTGATGAGTTACAGCTTGGATTTACGCCAACGGGTGATTGCCTAAGTTCAGTTTTGAGAATCTTGATTTCCGCAACAGGTTCGACCAACAGCCGTGTGACCAAGGGCCTGGGGTTGCTCTCCACAAGGGATTTACAGAGATTATCGTAGGCCATGATGAGACCAGGAATATCTTGATTATGAACCTACTGAGTTTCCAGGCCCTGAATGACTTGTAATAATCGTTTAGTTTGCTTATCCCAGGCCCAGTCGGTCATAAACTTAGCCGCCGCTTGACCGCGTTGTTGGGCTTCGGAACGATTCTGATAAATTGTCTCTAAGTGATAGATAATTTCGGCCACTTCAGATTCTCCCCAGCCGTCTGTGCCGCGAAATTGGGCGGTTGGAGTAACTGGGGCCTGAGTTTTGAGGGGATAGCAATGAGTCGGGTTTTCTAAAGGCCCGATCAAATCTAAATGTCCAGTGTTGGCTGACAAAATGGTTGGCACTCCACAGGCCAGGCACTCCATCGCCACTAGGTTTGTCCCCCCCTCACCTCGATTTGGGAAAATTGCTACATCTGCTTCTCGATAAATCGGCGGCATTTGGGGATTGGGAACAGCACCAATATCTACCACGGCCTGGGGTGGAATCCCATTTTCAGCTAACCAGCCAACCACATCCAAACGCCCATTTTTGAGAGTCGGTATGCCCTGAACATGGCCGGCCCGCTCAATTTCGGTCATAGTTTTTGGCCAGGGATTATGCCAGGCCGTGACCAAAAGAGCATCCGAGTGACAGGCCAGAAATTCCCGAAACGCAGCAATGACAATGTCCTGACCTTTCCGATATTCCAACTTACCCCCAGAAAAAATCACAAACTTCTCAGCAAATAATCCTGCTTTGGGGGCCGGGTGAAAGAGGGTGGGATCAATCCCCTGATGGACTGTAGTCACATTTTTAATCCCGACGCTCTGTAAAATTTCCTGATTCCAGCCCGAACCCGCCACAATTTGGTCATAACGATTTGCTTTCGTGACTGCTTCGGTTTCCCAGGCCGTGTCTTCGGAAAAAATCACTCCGATATTGGCTTGTCCCCGGAGTCGCTCCATCAGTGGCAAAGAAGCACAGTTATTTCCTAAAGCATGGAGACAGACAAAATTGGCCTGGAGAATTTCGTTGGCTGGGTGTTGACTAAGAATTGAGCGGAGTTGGGTTTGAGGTTGTAGGGTTGGCTCAATCAGGGTGCGATGGAGCGGGTTGAGGGCCTGGGGTTCCGGTAAGGGAGTTAGGGGCAAGGGCCAATGGGTTTCGGTTTTCAGCAGAGCCAAGGTTAAATTCAACCCATACACTCGCCAACCCGTAGTTACCCCAATTTCCCAACTAATGCCAATGGCCAGGCGGGGGGGAGTGGTTGTGGTCGGTCTGAGTGTTGGGAGGCTGATAGGACGTGGGGGTGGCAGGGTTACAGATTGCAGTTCCCTCTTTAAGGCGGTGATCACTTCGGCCATGACAGTATCCCAATCCTGTGACCGGGCCTGGCGAAACATCCGCACCGTGGGATACCAGGGGCTATCCGTCCGATTTTGTAACCACCGCCAATCACTGGCACAGGAGAGTAACAACCAGGCCGGTTTACCCAAAGCCCCCGCCAAATGCACTGGCGAAGAATCCACGCTAATAATCAAATCCAATTGGGCCATCAACGCCGCTGTATCCGCAAAAGTCCGCATCCGTTCGCTCAGGTTTTGAACTTTCCCCTCATGGAACAACGTGTGCATTTCCCGCAGGCGTGGCCCCTTATAGAGGTTGTAAAATTCCACATCGGGTAAGTTGAACAGGGGCAGCCAGTGATGGAGGGGGCAAGAGCGGCGGTGATCATTCCGATTTCCCGGACTACCGGCCCAAGCAATCCCGACTTTGAGGCGGACTGGTTTTTGGGGAGTCGGTAAGGGCAAGGAAACAACATCGGCCCGGAGATAGGGGACTTGGTTAGGAATCGTTTCAACCGTGGTTTTGAGAATGTAGGGTAAAGACAGGGTCGCGGCATGGGTATCAAAATCGGGTAAATCAGCCCCGCGGGGAATCACGGCAGCGACTCCTGGGACAGTGCGGACTAAACTCACCAGTGGCCCCTGGCATTCCACAATCACCCGTCCCCCTTTTGCTGCGGCAATCGTGGCATAGCGGACAAATTGAATCGTGTCCCCAAAGCCTTGCTCAGAGTGAATCAGGATCGTTTTGCCATTTAGGTCTTGGCCGTCCCAGATAGGCTGTGTAAACGGACGCGGGGGGCGATTATCGGGGCCCTTAGCACGCCACCGCCATTCATATTCTTGCCACCCCTGGGCGTAATTACCTGCCAACAACAATGCTAGGGAATAGTTTTGATGTCCGTTGGCATAGCTGGGATCAATCTCTAGGGCTTTTTCATAGGCTCTCAGGGAAGGTTCGACTTGTCCGAGATCGTAAAAGGCCAGACCCATGTTGTTGTAGGCCATGGCATAACTAGGATCAATCTGGATGCAGCGTTGATAGGTAAGAATGGCTTCTTCTAGACGATCTTGGGATTGAAAGGACTTCCCTAAGTTGTAGTAGGTATGGGGGTAGGTGGGTTCGACTTGAATGCCTTGGCGATAGGCAGCTTGGGCTTCCTCATAACGTCCTAAATCTTGGTACGCGACCCCTAAGTTACTGTAGGCCTGGGCATTGTTGGGCTTGAGGGCAATGGCCTTTTGATAGCAGGGAATGGCCTGGAGAATATTTTTGGAGCGTTGCAGCGCGTTCCCCAAATCATTGTAGGCGGTGGGGTTGTCCGGCTGGAGTTGGATCACCCGCTGATAGTGTTGGATTGCGTCCGGGTATTTTTCCTGTTGATCGGCAATTAACGCCAAAAGATAGAATGCACCTGGGGTATGGGGGGCAATTCCTAACACCTGCTGGCAAAGAGACTGAGCTTGGTCAAATTCCCGTTGATTGAGGTGGTGCTGGGCTGTTTTCAGGGCCTGGGGAATGTCTATGATAGCTGGATTGGTCATTTTTATATCATTGAGGAACGAGGGGAAAAATAAGATATACGGGGCAGTCGGGGCCAATTCAATCAATCTGTCAACTTAAGATTAAAGTCCTCTCGATCCATTTGATTGTCCCAAAAGTAGCTAAATCATCTTTCTGACAACTTCCACACTAAAGTAATTGATATTTTGTCTCTGCCAAGCGATAGAGTCGCCGCCAAACTAAACGATTGGTCAAAACCACGACCAAAGACATGACAATGGTTGCTGCTAATAACAAGGGAAAATCACCCCTGGCACTGGCCTCCGAAATTAATGCCCCTAAGCCATTGGTGGTCTCAACTCGCCCCTGAAATTCCACATATTCACTGACAATGCTGGCATTCCAGGCCCCGCCCACCGCCGTAATTATCCCTGTAATTAAGTAGGGGAAAATTCCCGGTAAGATTAATGTCCGCCAGCGTTGGAGCGTTCCTAATTGATAGACGGTTGCCGCTTCAAACAGTTCGGTGGGAATGGCCTGGGCCCCCGCAATCACATTAAACAGGATGTACCACATTGTCCCTAGCATCATCAGGGCAATCGAACCAATCTCCAGGCCACCCCCCAAATTTGCCAAACTTAGGAGTAGAACCGGAAACAGGGCCGTCGCTGGGACGGAGGCGGCAATTTGAACAATCGGTTGCAGGAGTTGAGCCGCTCGCGGATTTCGCCCAATGGCCACTCCCACTGGAACTGTCCACAACAGGGAAAGAACTAAGGCAACTAATACTCTGATAGTGGTTAAACCCGCCCCCAGGCCAATGTCTTGCCAACGACTTAAGGGAACTTGGCTCATCAAGAGCATGGCGTGGATCGTCCCCCAAACAACCCCCAAGCCCAGGCCAATCAGCATCAGCCAATTCAACTGTTTACGCCAACCCCTGAGACCCTGCCCTAAAGAATCTGTCCGTCCCCGTTTAACCCACTTGACAATCCGCCGATCCAGAGTTTCTTGCAGGGGTATGGTCCAGGTTTGATTGAGCCAGCGCAGGGTTGGGGAACGGCGGAGAAAATCTAAAATCCGCGATTGGGGGACATTGGTTGCTTCTACCAACTGAAACTTAAACCGCTCACCCCAGGCAATTAAGGGCCGCCAGACCAGAATATCAATCAGAATGATGACTCCAATCAGCACCCCCAGGCCGTAGAGGAGTGCTTGATAATCCCCTGCATTGGCCGCAGTTCCCAAATAGGAGCCTAAGCCAGGGAGGGTAAAGTTTCTCTCGCCCAATGTAAATGACTCAATCGCAATCAGGAAAAACCAGCCCCCGGCCACCGACATGACACTATTCCAGATCAGGCCAATCGCCCCCGCCGGTAAGTCCACTGTCCAAAAACATTGCCAGGGATTGAGCCGATAAATTTCTGCCACTTCCCGTAATTCCCGCGGCACCCCGGTCAAGGACTGATAAAAACTAAAGGTCATGTTCCAGGCCATGCCCGTAAAAATCAGCAAAATCGCTGCCAATTCAATCCCAATCCGTTGGCCAGGAAATAGGGCAATCAGCGCCAAGACAACCCCCGGTAAAAAGGAAAGCACAGGAATGGACTGGAGAATATCTAATAACGGTAGGAGCACCCGCTCGGCAACTCGGTTATAAAAGGCAAAATAGGCATAGACAATACTAAAAAGCAGAGAGATAAAATAAGCCACCACCATCCGTAACAAGGTTTGGGCCGTATAACTTGGCAGACTATTGGGACTGAGGTCAATTTGAATTTCCGGATCGTAAACCCCCGTAAAGCGCGAGGCGGTACTGACGACAAAAAAGGCCAAAGCAATCACGGCCAAAATAATTAAGCCATCCTGCCAAGTCCAGGCGACACGATCAATGGTTTGGTTCTCTGGCGTTAAGGGACGGGTCAAGGCACTATACCTCAGTGGTGGTTAAGGCCAACGGATCATCTAAGACTGGGGTTTCTAGGAAAATCTCCTTCGCGGGTTCGTCATAGCCAAATAATTCCCCATAGCGGCCCCAATCAATGGCTGTATCCAGTTGGCGGTTGGCCTCTTGGGGGGTGAAATAACGCTCCAAAATATCCAGGACTAGACTTTCCGGAATACGGGAATTTTGCTTGGCATTCAAAAAGGCAAAAATTTGCTGGACAAGACGAATATGATTTAACAGTTGTTGTCGAATAATCAACTTGCGTTGGTCAATGTCCCCAGCAATAAAGGCTTGTCCCAATGCGGTGACGGCAATATCTCCCTCATTTAAGGCCACTAACTGCATTAACTTGGCCCCCTCCACAATCGGTAAAATATCATCCAGTTCAAGCTGAAGTTCTTGCCCAAGGCGATATAAATCCTCTTGGCGGTTCTCTAGAAGTTCCAGTAAGCCCGCAATCGAGCCAATTCGCACATGGGGCAATAATTGATATTTCGGCGTTTGGGGTTCACTGCCCGTTTGTCCGGCACTAATCGGCTCTGGTGTTTCTTCTTCCGGCTCATCTAAATCGGGATTGGTGAGAATTTTATAAACCCGATCCACAATGGCCTGGAATGCGGCTTGTTTACGATCTCGGTAATGGGGCAACGTCATCGGAAAATCGGCCCGCACCCGGCCTGGGTTACTCCCCAAAACAATAATCCGATCCGCCAAAATCACCGCTTCTTCAATGTTGTGAGTAACGATTAAAATGCTCTGGGTCGGAATCTTCTTCTCTAGCCACAAGTCCAAGAGTTCAAACCGCAAGTTTTCGGCCGTCAAGACATCCAAGGCTGAGAAAGGTTCATCCATACAGAGGAGTTCTGGTTCCACCGCCAAGGCCCGCGCAAACCCAACCCGTTGCCGCATTCCCCCGGATAATTCCTTAGGATAGGCATTTTCAAATCCATCCAGGCCAATGATGTCAATCATCCGCAGGGCTTTTCGTTTCCGAGAGCGCGGGCCCTCCCCAATGGCTTTGAGACCCAGCTCCACATTTTCCAGCACCGTTAACCAGGGATACAACGCCGAATTTTGGAAAACAATCGCTGCCCCTGGATTTAAGCCCCGCATCGGTTCTTGCCGGTAAAGCACCTGTCCTTGGGTCGGAGTCACCAGTCCGGTAATGATCCGCATTAACGTCGATTTCCCCGATCCCGATGGCCCCAACAGCGCAACAATTTCCCCGGTTCTTAACTCCAGGTTAATTTGCTCCATAATCGTAATTACTTGACCATTGGGCTGCCGATAGGATTTTTCGATGTTAATCAATTTAATTAGGGATTCGTTCTGCACCTTGGTCGGCATCGGTTCCCTCCTAAATTTATCTAGATGGTCAAAATTAATCCAACTTGATTGTATAGCCTCAGATAGACCGAGATGAACGAGTCAAAATTCCCAACCCAAGGTTATGTCTCCCTGCCATTGATAACAGCCAAGCACAAAAAAGATGACTATCCTTGGGGATGAAGCTATGTTATAGTTAGAGACCGGTTCATATAATTACGGAGTTTTCTGCCGCTGGCATGATTAAACTGAGATTGAAACGATATGGCAAAAAACGCAATGCGACCTACCGTATTGTGGCCATCAATAGCCGGGATCGGCGCGATGGGCGGCCTTTGGAAGAATTAGGGTTTTACGATCCAATTCGGGAAGTCACCCGTTTAGAAACAGAAGCCATTCATCGTCGTTTAGAAGCCGGGGCCCAACCAACGGAAACTGTGCGGCGAATTCTGGAGAAAGCAAGCATCCTCACTCCGGCAAAGGCTTAAGTTGTCCATGACTGCTGTCTCCGTTGACTACACGGCCCTCGTTGAGTTTTTACTCACCCCCTTTTTGGATATGCCCCAAGCCTTACGGGTGCACACGGAATTGCGGGCTAACCATACCAAGGCCTGGATTCGTGTTGCCTTTGATCCCACAGATAAAGGCCGGGTTCTAGGGCGGGGTGGGCGCACAATTCAATCGATTCGAGCTATTGTTGAAGCCGCCGGACAAAACCAAGGGCAGCAAGCCTATCTCGAAGTTTTTGGCGAACGTGATTTTAAATCCAGTTCTCGTTCTCGCGATCAAGAAAGTGAAGGTTCCAAACGGCGACCCCAGCGAGATCATCCCCGACCCACCCCAAGGAGGCAAAGTTAATCTGTGTCTGAAGTGCGTTTAGGTGAAAATGAATCCATTGAGTCTGCATTACGGCGATTCAAGAAAAAAATCCAAAAAGCTGGGATTCTCTCGGAAGTCAAACGCCGGGAGCGCTACGAAAAGCCCAGTTTAAGACGTAAACGTAAGCAGGAGGCCGCCCGCAAGCGGAACCGCTAAACTCTGTCTATGCCAGAGGTACTGACAATTCAACTCCCAACTGCGGCCGCTGCTGTGGCTTTAGCTGGTGAGAATCAGGGGAACTTAAGGCTATTGGCCGACCAAACCGGAGCCAAGTGGGTTCTGCGCGGACAAGACTTACTCATTTGTGGAACCGAATCCCAACAAACCCTCAGCCAGTCCCTCCTGCAAGCTCTCGGACATCTTTGGCAGGATGGTAAATTTATTACTCAGGTAGATATTCTGACCGCCCGGCAAGCCCTGGATACCCAACAAACGGAAGAACTGCGAGACCTACAAGCCGATGTTTTGGCCCGCACCAGACGGGGGGAGGTGATTCGGGCTAAAACGTTTCGGCAACGGCAATATATTCAAGCAATTCGCAACCATACCCTCACCTTTGGCATTGGCCCGGCCGGCACAGGCAAAACTTTTCTGGCTACGGTTCTGGCGATTCAAGTCCTCCTCAGTCACGAATTTGAACGCTTAATCCTGACACGACCAGCAGTGGAAGCGGGAGAGAAGCTCGGTTTTCTCCCCGGGGACTTGCAGCAAAAAATTGATCCCTACCTGCGCCCCCTCTACGATGCTCTCTATGAGTTTGTGGAGCCGGAGAAAATCGCCAACCTGATGGAGCGGGGCGTAATTGAAGTCGCTCCCCTGGCCTATATGCGGGGTCGGACGTTGAACAATGCCTTCGTGATTCTGGATGAAGCCCAAAATACGACCCCTGCCCAAATGAAAATGGTCTTGACCCGGATTGGCTTTAACTCCAAGCTCGTTGTCACCGGCGATGTCACCCAGACGGACTTGCCCCAACATCAACCCTCTGGCCTAGTGGTGGCGGAACAAATCCTGGGGCAGGTGACTGAAATTGCGTTTTGCTATCTGACCAAGGGTGATATTATCCGGCATCCACTCGTAGAAAAAATCATTGCAGCCTATGAGCATCACCAGGCCTAGGCTAGCTACTGGGCAACGGCGGCTTCAATATTACCAATGGCCTCTGGGCTGGCTGTTGGGGTTGGTGATGCCAGATTCGGATTATTTAAAGTTTCTACCTCCGGAGAAGAGCTTGCTGTTACCTCCGGTGTTGCTTCTGGGGGTGGGGAATTGCTATCCAACCCAGGACTGGTGGCTGCTCCATCGGGGGTTACCGGATTGGTCTCTGGGGCCGTAGCTTGCCGAGTCTGGGCATTCTGGATCAGGGGGGCGATATTTTGGCGGTAATAGTCGGAGTCTTCGGGAACTGGCTGGCCATTCAAACGCACTTGTTGGGCTAGGGCAATGGCTTCCGGCCATCGTTGTTGATCAAAGGCCTGCCGGGCCTGGGCCAGCGTTGTTTGATTAGCCGCAAATTCAGCCCGCCAACTGGCCAGAGCATCCTGGGCAATTGAATGGCTGGGACTGGTGGGAGGAATGGCTTGAATGAGAGCTTGGGCCTGGTCAAGATTCCCACTTTGATAGGCCTGGTTAGCTTGACTGAGAAGGGCATCAGACCATAACCCCAAAAGTTCTTGAGCAGCGGTATAGGCTGGGTCGGCTTGGGGAATTGTGGCGAGGAGGGCCATGGCCTGGGGGCGTTGACCATCTTCATCTAAGGCTTTGGCGGGATCTAGCCGACATTGAATTATTAAGGACTGGGCCTGGCCATAGAGCTTGTCAGTACTGGGGATCTGTTGGGCCAGTTTGAGACAGTCATCAAAGGCTCCGGTTCCCCGCCGTTGGTGGGCTTGGTCTAGGACTGTTTGCCATTGCGAGGGGGGGGTGACAAAACCCAGGCCGCCAACCAGGCCCATAATGCCCGCCATGAGGGCCAAAATCGTGCCCCCAAATATCAATATTTTTTGTAGCCCTGTCAGGGGTGACAGTGTTGGCTGGGCAGAGTCGCGCGTCGAGGTCTGCTCTTCAGCGGTCTCTCCGGGTAACCAAGCATCCAGATTGGCCAGTTCACTATCCGTTAGTAGTCCACCATGGACTGAAGTTGCTGGGGGGATATCTACTGTTGTTGTCAAAAGAACCGGTGGAGACTCTAGTAAGGCGACATTGTTGGCTGTATTAGCTGCCAGGGCGGCCACACTGACTGGGGCATAAAAATCTGTTAGATGCAGCAGGGCCCGTAAGGCTTCACTGGCATTGCTAAATCGTTCTTCCGGGAGGGGGTGGGCGAGTCTGCTAATGAAGGCCTCTAGTTCAAAGTTGGCTAAGGCGAGGGAGGACCAAATGATTTCTCCAGTTTCTTGATCGCGGGGTAAGGCTTCAATGGACACTCCCGTCAAGGCGCGTATCCCGAGATAGCCTACGGACTGGACATCACGCCCGTAATCAGGAATTACTGTTCCATCGGCCGCCGCCGCATAGCCAGGTGTGGAAACAGCAATGCTGACATGGACATCCCCATCGGGAGTTGTAAATTGAGTTTGCTCCTGTTTAACAGTGCCGAAATCAACTAAAACAATCCGGTTATCCCGATATCGCCGCACCAGATTTTCCGGCTTAACATCCCCATGGATCACCCCTTGGCTATGGGCAAAGCTGAGGATTTCGAGAACATTTTTAAGTAATTCTGTGGCCTGAGACTCGCTCCAGCGTTGATCAGTTTGAAACTCTTGATCAAGGGTATGCCCTTCGGCGTAGTCATGGACAATAAAGAAGCCCCCGTCCTGCTCAAAGTAACTGACTAGGGCGGGCATTTGCTCATGATGTCCCAACCGCCCTAATATCTCGGCCTGGCGCAGGAACAGCTGCCGGAGTTTTTTGAGAAAT
Source organism: Synechococcus sp. PCC 6312 (assembly GCF_000316685.1). Lineage (NCBI taxonomy): Bacteria > Bacillati > Cyanobacteriota > Cyanophyceae > Synechococcales > Synechococcaceae > Synechococcus > Synechococcus sp. PCC 6312. The sequence goes on from NC_019680.1 coordinate 3,624,099, forward strand.
GCGGCGGTTGTACTAGCTGGTTTGAGGTACTTGATAATGCAGAGGGGATTACTGGCCCGGCCAATATCTTTAGCCAAGTAGGTCTCTCCAAACCCCCCTGTGCCGAGAAGTTTGAGGATGTAATAGCGATCCTGGATGAGTTGATGAATCACAACACTACACAGGCAATTTGGTCACTGTTGGTTCTTGAAGAGAGCTAGGGAATATGCCCAGGCACGCCATGAAACCTAATTTCAAAGCCCCCTACAGTAAGAATAATTTTTATTACAAAAACCTATGTTGCCGTTGTTACATTTGGGGCAAATTTAAGTATTTAAGTTAAGACTAATTCCCCAATTACCTCAAGGCGGGTAAAATGGGTGATATTCAAAAAAGTTTCCGCCAAGGTTTCAGCAATAGCTGGGGTAATCCAGCCCATTTGACGAAGCAGATGAATCGCGACTGCATACTTAGCTCGTTTAGCTCCATCGGTCACTTTGATCGCCAGGCCCATGCCTTCCCCAATCCGTCCGATGCATTGAATCCCTTCTGCCCCTGTCTTGCTGACCAGTTCCCCTTGGGTGAGACGCATCAGTTCCGTATCAAATTGTCCATCCCCCGCAACCATGATCGGATGGTGAGTCATGGCCCGAATCACTCGCTCCATGGCCCAGTCTTCCCCAGAGGTGAGTTGAGCATAGAGAGTGGCCATGTCCGCAAGTTGCATGAAGTAGGTGGGGGCGCCGCAGTCATCATGGGCGTAGATAAATTCTACCGCGGGCATCCGTAACAGTTCCGCAACTTTCGCCAAAATTAACTCTTGGACAGGGTGCTGCCGATTCAGGTAGGTGTTGAGGGGCCAGTTCCGTTGTTGACAAACCGCCAGCATCCCAGCGTGTTTCCCAGAACAGTTGTGGGCTAAGGGGCCCTGTTGACCAGTGGGTGTAGGACATTGGAGATTGGTGGGGTCAACATCAGATCGCCAGAGAATATTAAATACTTGCCGTAATTGTTCGACGGTGCCCCGATGGGAACTGCAAATCACCGCCAGATCCCGATCACTGAGATCAAAACGCTCAAGGGTGCCACTGGTGGTAATCGCCAAGGCCTGGAAGGGTTTGAGGGAGGAGCGAATAAAGGCGGCAGTTTCCGCATCTCCAGCTAAGGAAAGAATTCGTCCCCGTTGATCACAGACAACAGCATGACCTCGATGGACAGACTCAACGATTCCTTCGCGCAGGAGACGAATTTCAAAGTCAGGGGCCTGGGTACGTTTGGACATAGATTTTCTGGCAACTTTTTGCACTCTAGCATTTTGACATTTTGAGTTTTACACAGAAAATAGAGTTTTCAAGGTGGGGCCAAGTTAAATCGCCAGATTCTACCGCTGAGGATTGAGGACTAAACAGGTTCAGGGGCGTGCACGACTCCTCAAGCAGTCAGGGAACCCATGCCCTAATCCTAAAAAAAACCTTGGAGAATCCCCAGGCCTGGAGTAGGATCTAGGTCAATTAAGCTCAACTCGTCACCTGTTTGTTCTGCCTCTATTTCTATGGATAGTTTCTCTGCCAATCTCCAGCCAGGCCAGGCCAAGCGGCCCGTTGTTGAAATTAAGCAACTGCGTAAAACCTATCGGACTGGATTTTGGCTCCAACAAAAAATTAACCCTATGAAGGGCTATGACCTGACCATTTATGAGGGCGAAACCTTTGGCTTACTGGGCCCCAATGGTGCAGGTAAAACGACACTTCTAAAAACACTCCTGGGCCTGGTGCGTCCGACTGCGGGAACCGGGTTAATTCTGGGACATCCGATTGGCGATAGACGGATGAAAGAAACCATCGGCTATTTACCGGAAAATCCCTACTTTTATGACTATTTGACGGGTTGGGAATTTTTAGAGTTTACGGCTGGGCTATTTCGGATTCCCCGCACGATTCAAAAACAACGGATTCCAGTACTCCTGGAAATGGTTGGTTTATCGGTAAAAGATGCTCGCAAAAAACAAATGCGCCGCTATTCCAAAGGGATGCTCCAACGGGTTGGCATGGCCCAGGCCCTGATTAATGATCCAGAACTCGTCTTTTTAGATGAACCGATGTCTGGCTTAGATCCCCTCGGCCGGTATCAGGTTCGGGAAATTATCTTATCCCTCAAGAAACAGGGCAAAACGATCTTTTTTAACAGTCATGTTCTCTCGGATGTGGAAGCAATTTGTGATCGGGTTGGGATTCTGCACCAGGGGGAACTGATCTGTGAAGGGGGGATTGATCAACTGCTGGGCAGCACAAATACTTATCATGTCGAGGGTCGGGGCGGTCACATTGAAGGCATGCAGGAGTGGCTAAAACAGTTGGAAGTCCAAGGAGATCGCTGGCAGGGAATCATCCAGGAATCCCCAGAGCGGTTTTTAACCATCGTCAAAGAGATGGGTGGGCAAGTGCTGAGTTTGAAATTAGGGCGACCCTCTTTAGAAGAATTTTTTGTCGATCAACTGCGCCAACGGGGCCTGGTGATTGGAGCCTAGGGAATTAACGCCAATAAGCAACTTAAAAATAATTTAGGCGTAAAAACCGAACCCCAATCCCCTCCCCCAAACTTAAGCCAGAACACTAGAGTAGTTGTAGGTTTGCATACAACTTAGCACCTAAAATCCCGTGTTAAGATTGTCTCTACCAGCACGCAGCAACCATTTGGGGTAAGGTCATGTTTGAACGGTTTACAGAAAAAGCCATCAAGGTGATTATGCTGGCGCAAGAGGAAGCCCGGCGACTGGGTCACAACTTTGTTGGCACAGAACAAATCCTCCTCGGTCTGATTGGCGAGGGAACAGGGGTTGCTGCCAAAGTCCTCAAATCCATGGGAGTCAATCTCAAAGATGCCCGGATTGAAGTCGAAAAAATCATTGGTCGTGGCTCTGGCTTTGTGGCAGTAGAAATTCCCTTTACACCGCGGGCTAAACGAGTTTTAGAACTGTCCTTAGAAGAAGCGCGTCAATTGGGCCACAACTACATTGGTACAGAGCATTTACTCTTGGGGCTAATTCGCGAAGGAGAGGGAGTGGCGGCCCGGGTGCTAGAAAACTTAGGGGTCGATCTCTCTAAAGTTCGCACCCAAGTGATCCGGATGCTGGGCGAAACAGCCGAGGTTGCCGCTGGCTCCAGTTCAGGACGGACAAAAACTCCCACCTTGGATGAATTTGGCTCTAACCTAACCCAGATGGCCATTGACGGTAAATTAGACCCCGTTGTGGGGCGGCAAAAAGAAATTGAGCGGGTCATTCAAATTTTAGGACGGCGGACAAAAAACAACCCTGTCCTGATTGGTGAACCTGGGGTGGGTAAAACCGCCATTGCCGAGGGCCTGGCCCAACGGATTGCCAACAATGATATTCCTGATATTCTTCAAGAGAAACGTGTTGTCACCTTGGATATTGGCTTACTCGTGGCCGGAACCAAGTATCGGGGGGAATTTGAAGAGCGTCTGAAAAAGATCATGGACGAAATTCGCCAGGCCTCCAATGTGATTCTGGTGATTGATGAAGTCCATACCCTGATTGGAGCGGGGGCGGCCGAGGGGGCCATTGATGCGGCCAACATTCTCAAGCCGGCCTTGGCTCGGGGCGAACTCCAGTGCATTGGGGCCACCACTCTTGATGAATACCGTAAACACATCGAACGGGATGCCGCTCTTGAGCGCCGATTCCAACCCGTGATGGTCGGTGAACCGTCTGTTGATGAAACCATTGAAATTCTCTATGGTCTGCGGGAGCGGTACGAAAAACACCACAAACTGAAAATTTTGGATGAATCCCTGGAAGCTGCGGCTAAGTTGGCGGATCGGTATATCTCAGATCGCTATCTGCCGGATAAAGCCATTGACTTGATTGATGAAGCCGGATCACGGGTGCGGTTGATTAATTCTCAATTGCCTCCAGCCGCTAAAGAGTTGGATAAAGAACTGCGGCAAGTCTTGAAGGATAAGGATGATGCAGTGCGGGCCCAAGACTTTGATAAGGCCGGGGAACTGCGGGATAAGGAAATGGATTTAAAAGCCCAAATCCGCAATATTTCTCAACAGAAGAAGTCAGAAACCACCACGGATGAAGATAAATCTCCAGTCGTCACCGAAGAAGACATTGCCCATATTGTTTCCTCTTGGACGGGTGTGCCGCTGAGCAAGTTAACCGAAACCGAATCGGAAAAACTGCTCCATATGGAAGACACACTCCATCAACGGGTGATCGGTCAAGATGAGGCTGTCAAAGCAATTTCTCGGGCGATTCGCCGGGCCCGGGTTGGTCTCAAAAATCCGAATCGTCCCATTGCCAGCTTTATCTTTTCAGGCCCCACTGGAGTTGGTAAAACCGAGTTAACAAAAGCTCTGGCTGCCTACTTCTTTGGTTCGGAAGAGGCGATGATCCGCTTGGATATGTCGGAGTTTATGGAACGACATACGGTTTCTAAACTGATTGGGTCTCCTCCTGGCTATGTCGGCTATAACGAGGGTGGGCAATTAACGGAAGCGGTGCGGCGACGGCCCTATACGGTGGTGCTGTTTGACGAGATCGAAAAGGCTCACCCCGATGTCTTTAACCTCTTGCTCCAAATCCTGGAGGATGGGCGGTTAACGGATTCTAAGGGACGTACCGTTGACTTCAAAAATACCCTCTTGATCATGACTTCAAACATTGGTTCGAAGGTGATTGAGAAAGGGGCTGGGGGCCTGGGCTTTGAGTTTGCCAGTGATAACCCGGCCGAGTCTCAGTACAATCGCATCCGGTCGTTGGTGAATGAAGAACTGAAGCAATACTTCCGTCCTGAGTTTCTCAACCGCTTGGATGAAATTATTGTCTTCCGGCAACTCACCAAAGACGAGGTGAAAGAGATTGCCGATATTCTCCTCAAGGAAGTCTTTACCCGTTTAACCGAACGCAATATCACCTTGACGGTTACGGATCGGTTCAAAGAGCGGCTGATTGATGAAGGATATAACCCTAGCTATGGGGCGCGACCTTTACGTCGGGCAATCATGCGCTTATTGGAAGATAGTTTGGCGGAAGAGCTCCTTACTGGCCGGATGAAGGAGGGGGCTACAGCCGTTGTGGATGTGGATGAGTCGGGCCAAGTTAAGGTGCTGATTACGCCCCCCCAACGGGAACTAGTCTCGGCTGCGGAATAAATAGGTTTCTAGTTCCTGTTCCCTATCTTGTTGTCATGCCATCCGATCAATGTTATCGTCACTCTTTCGTTGACGAAGCTGGTGATCTGGCGTTGCTTAATCCACAGCGGCCTATCCTCATAGCTTCCCGCTCTGAATTATGGCAAGGGAATCGTGTGAAGTAATTTGCCAGGGTTGAAACCTAGGGAAAAAACAGGCTAAGGTAAACGGCAATTAGGCATGGGCGTATTCTGGCCTGTCAAAGGATAAAGTGTGACTGAGATTATTGAGGCAGAGTTAGTCGCTGATGATCCTCCGACTCCGAGTTGGCGAATTGTCCGTCCCTTAGGTAGCTATCAACTTTATGGCCTGGCCTGGGTAAATGACGACTCTGTTTGGCTGCGGCAATTGTCTCGCTTACCCTACCCGGCTGCAACTCATGGCGCGACGCTCCTGGCCGTGGATCGGATTCGCGGTTACTTGCTGCTCGTTAATCCTGAGAATAACCATGCTGAAATCCTCAATCCTTACAACGCCGAGGACTTTTTAGATGCCCAGGGGCTTTGTCTGTGGCAGGAAACTCTCTGGTTTTGTCGAGCCGAAAGCGTTTATGTCTGCCAACTGCCCGACTTTACGCCGCAAGTTTTTACCCGCTTGACCTACCCAGTTCATGGAGTAACGGTGGATGCAAATGGGGTTTATGTTACTTGTCAAAAATCCGGCTATATTCACCAACTGGCCCACAAAACAGGCGATTTGATTCGGAAAATTCCGCAACCGGGGATTGGGCCGGAAAATCTCACCTTGGCTAGCAACTACCTTTGGGTCTGTGATCAGTTAGAGCAAACGGTTTATCAACTTGACATTACTACGGGGAAGGTTCAATCTGCAGCGTTAACACCGTTTACCAATCCTACGGCGATTAGCCTGGATCCAGAGGGTAACGTTTGGTTAACCTATGCGGGGGAGGAACCCTACCTACGGGACAATCCCAATAACCTGAATAATCCGTTAGAACTGGACTATCGAGATTACACCTATATCCATCCCCTAGTCTTTCAGCCCAATGCCGCTGACTATTACACACTTTCCAATGGCTACCTAATTGAGATGTGTTATCTGGAGGAAATTTCTCCCCTGGATGAGACCTACTTGGATAACCTAGAGTGGCGCATCTCCTTGCCGGTAGACACTCTCCGCCAAAGACTCATTAAAGCCGAACCCTTGGGAACTCCCTATCAGGTTGAAACCGTTGGAAATCACCAGGTTGCCGTGTTTCACTTTCCCGAATTACGCTCTCCTGAGGCCCGTTTGTTTGGTTGGCGGGCCTGGGTCGAAGTGCGCGGGATTAAATATCACTTGACTCCTGATGATGTGCCTAGGGGGGAATCTTTATCGACCGAATTTGCGGCAAAGTATTTAACTGATGATGATGATTTGGCGATGGATCACCCCCTTGTCCAGGCTGCGGCTCGAGAGGCGATTGGGACGGAAACCAATATCTTGCGGCAGATGTTGAAAATCCGCAATTACGTTTATGACCGTCTTTCCTATAGTTTGACTCCGATGATTGATACCCCGGATGTGGTCTTGGAACGCGGCGTGGGTTCCTGTGGGGAATATGTGGGAGTTTTGCTAGCCTTGGCCCGCTTAAATGGGATTGCCTGCCGCACAGTTGGCCGGTATAAATGTCCTCCCACTCCAGAGCAAATTGGGATTCCCTTAACAGCAACCTATAATCATGTTTGGTTGGAGTTTTATGTGCCGGGGATCGGCTGGCTACCGATGGAGTCTAACCCTGATGATGTGGTTGAGCGGGGCCCTTATCCGACCCGTTTTTTTATGGGACTGCCCTGGTATCACATTGAAATGAGTAAAGGGATTCCCTTTGAAACAACAAATTACCGTGACAAAGGGGTTCGGATCGGTAATCTGGCTCTCAATCATGTTCGCTTTACAATTTTGGCTGAGTTGCCCCCACACTCCACTAGCTGATATTCAGAGTCAAGTTAACCCTTTAAGTCTTGCTGTGGATTTAGGAGGATAAAGAAATGACTGTTGCTGCCGAAGTCAAATCTTGGACAGATGAAGCCTTTATGGCCTTGCCTCAGGATGGGCAGCGTTATGAGCTAGCGAATGGGGAAGTGGTGGAAATAAGCAATTCCGGGATGGAGCATGGCTACTTGGCCAGTGTTTTAACAATCCAGTTGGGAGGGTATATTCAATCTCACAAGTTAGGCGCGATTTGTGATTCGAGTACGGCGTTTACGCTCAAAAATGGCAATAAGCGATCCCCTGATATTTCCTTTATTAGTCGGGATCGTCTCACAGGTTTTAGCCGGCCACCCCAGGGATTTTTTAAGGGGGCCCCTGATTTGGTAGTAGAGATTCTCTCGCCGGGAAATACTGTTGAAGAGATGCACCAGAAAGTTGTCGAGTATTTTGAGAATAGGACACGTTTACTATTGATAAAACACTTCACAAAGAGCAATGTCAACGAGCAATCTGAGGGCTAGGGTTGCGTATTTCATCGGATTCTGTCTTGTCTAGTAGAGTAGAGAGAGAGTAGGAGATATCTGCATGGCCTTAGAACAATTGACCTCCGTGCCAGGCAATATTTTGGTTGTGGATGATACCCAAGAAAATCTGGAAGTCTTGAGTGCTTTGCTGGAGTTAGAGGGGTATGAGGTGCGGATGGCAATTAATGGGCAGATGGCCTTGATGGGTGTTGAGGCTGAACCGCCAGATTTAATTTTGTTGGACATTATGATGCCGGATTTGGATGGCTATGAGGTTTGCCAGCGGCTGAAGAGTAATCCCAAAACTAAAGCTCTGCCCATCATTTTTATCAGTGCTTTGGATGATGTTTTTGATAAGGTTAAAGCGTTTCAGGCCGGTGCTGTTGATTACATCTCTAAGCCATTCCAGGCCGAAGAAGTTTTAGCGCGAGTCAAAAACCAACTGACGATTGCCAATTTAGAAAAGAGTCTGCGCCACAAGAATGCTCTTCTCAATAGGCAAAATGAGCAACTCCATCAGGTTGTGGAAGAGCGGCGCGAGTTGGTCACTTCGTTGCAGGAGATGGAAGAAAAGTCACGGCAAATGTTTGACCAGGCCATTGTTGGCATTTATCAGCGTTCCCCGGCAGGCCGGTATTTCAAACTGAATGATGCCTTAGCCCAAATATATGGCTATGCCTCGGCCCAAGACTGGCTGGATGATCCCCATGCCCATGAAAAACTGCCCTATGTGGATGATCAACAATGGCCCCGATTTCTGCAAATGGTGGATAAGCAGGGGTTTGTGAAAAATTTAGTCGGTCAGATCTATCGAGCTGATGGTACGCAAACCCGAATTTGTGAAAGTGCCCGCCCGGTGATTAGTCCTGAGGGACAACTGCTCTACTATGAAGGGTTTGTGTTTGAAATTCCGGTCAAGTAATTTTGGGTTTAGCCGAGTAATGACCGTTATTTCTCCCCAATCAATCATTGATACTCTCGGAACTATTGTCGGGCGTGAGAGCATCCAGGCCTGGGCAGAGCATCCTGCAAAGTCCATTTGGCAACGAGCATTATCTCCAGATACACACCCTGTCGCAGTAGTTTATCCGGCATCAGTGGCCCAAATCCAAGCGATCATGCAGGCCGCATCCAGTCAAGGCTGGCGAGTCTTACCCCTAGGCAGTGGAACTAAGTTGGCCTGGGGCGGATTAGGGATTGCCGATATTTTGCTGAGTACGGCCCACTTAACCCAACTGATTGATCATGCCGCGGCGGATATGACCGTCACAGCCCAGGCCGGGATCAGCTTCCAGTCCCTCCAAGATCAACTCAAAGCCGAACAGCAATTTATTCCCCTGAATCCGATCCAGCCTGACCAGGCCACTCTGGGGGGAATTGCCTCAACCCGAGATACAGGCTCGCTGCGGCATCGGTATGGCACGATTCGAGATCTGTGCTTGGGGATGCAGTTTGTCCGGGCTGATGGCACGTTGGTCAAGTCCGGGGGGCGAGTGGTTAAAAATGTGGCTGGGTATGACCTCCATAAAGTGCTAATCGGGGCCTGGGGCACATTGGGGATCATCACCGAATTAACGTTGCGGGTCTATCCTCTGCCGGAACACAGTCAAACCTGGCTCATGGGTGGGGCCTCTGATCGATTGGCCCAACTGCTGCCGGATTTACGCGGTAATAGTCTAATGCCGACTTGTCTAGATTTGCTCTCTCCCGATTGGCTGACATCAACGCATTTACAGGGCGACTTGGGCTTACGGGTGCAGTTTCAAGGCTTTAGGCCAGCGGTACAAGTGCAAGGGAAACGCCTCAAGCAGTTAGCTCAACAGGCCGGGGTACAGATTACGGAAATTCCCCAACCATTAGCGGGCCTGGGGGCTGGGAATTTGGGGGCCGGGGGGCTGCGAGCCAAGTTTGGTCTCTTACCCGATCAAGGGGTGTTAGGTCTGAACATGATCTTGGCTGAGATTACTAAACTAGGCCTGGGTGGTTCCCTCGTGTTCCATTGGGGGGCCGGGATTGGGGAAATGCAACTGTTGGGGGATGAACCCGCTTTAGCCAAAATTGTCACTATTATTCGTCCTCTCTGCCAGGCCCGCGGGGGATTTTTCACCGTCTTAGATGCGCCCTTAGCCCTCAAGCAAAGCCTGGATCTATGGGGCTACACCGGGAATGCAATGGCACTCATGGGAACAATTAAGCAACAATTTGATCCCAAGGGCCTGTTGAGTCCGCAACGTTTTGTCGGAGGGATTTAATGTCAGAGTTGCCAGCCTCATTACCCGTATCAGCGGCCACCTATCCTCCCTTCCTTGGCTTTGATAACCAATCACCCCCGGATCCGAAGCTGATTGATACCTGTGTCCACTGTGGGTTTTGTTTAGCCACCTGTCCCAGTTACCGAGTGATTGGCAAGGAAACCGACTCTCCGCGGGGGCGGATTTACTTAATGGATGGGATCAACACCGCCAAAGTCCCCCTTTCACCAGCAACCGTCCAACATTTTGACTCCTGTTTAGGCTGTTTAGCCTGTGTCACGACTTGCCCCTCGGGGGTGGCCTATGACCAGTTAATTGCCGCCACTCGTCCCCAAATTGAACGGAATCACAAACGGTCTTTAGGAGAGCAACTCTTACGGACGCTGATCTTCACTACATTTCCCTATCCCCAGCGTTTACGGGTCTTGTTGGCTCCCCTCTGGCTCTATCAAAAAATGGGGATACAAACCCTTTGGCGGCGGTCTCCTTTAGCGAAACTGTTACCTAAATCCCTCGGGGCGATGGAAAAAATGTTGCCCCCGATTCCCCCCCAGGCCTGGCAGGATAAATTTCCAACTGTGATTCCAGCCCAAGGGACAAAACGATTTCGAGTCGGGTTCATTCTCGGCTGTGTCCAACGGATTTTCTTGCCAGAAGTCAACGAAGCTACGGTGAGGGTCTTAACGGCCAATGGCTGTGAAGTCGTGATTCCCCCTAGCCAAGGCTGTTGCGCTGCTCTCTCCCACCACCAAGGCCAAGAAGCCCAGGCCCAAGCTCTTGCTCGCCAGATGATTGATACCTTTGACCAGTGGGATTTAGATGCCGTGATTATTAACGCCTCGGGTTGCGGCCATACCCTGAAGGAATACGGACACTTACTAGCGGAAGACCCAGACTACGCCACACCGGCTCAAGCCTTTGCCAGCAAAGTTAAAGATGTTCAAGAATTTCTCGCCAATGTGGGTTTAACCGCCCCCCTCCATCCCCTCCAAGAAGATCCCCTGACACTGGTTTATCAAGATGCCTGTCACATGATTCATGGGCAAAAAATCAGCCTGCAACCCCGTCAGCTTTTACGGAAAATTCCTGGTGTGACCTTGCGCGAACCGATTGATGCGGCGTTATGTTGTGGGAGTGCCGGGGTTTATAACATTTTCCAGCCGGACGTGGCTGCGGAACTGGGCCGACAAAAAGTCAAAAACCTGACCCAAACCAAGGCAGACGTGATTGTCTCAGCTAATGTCGGTTGTACGTTGCAAATTCGCCAGTATCTTCCAGAGCAGCACCACACTATTCCCGTCTATCATCCGATGCAGCTTTTAGATTGGTCAATTCGCCAAGAACAGATTCCAGAGAATTAATTAAGGTTCAACCCCAGCCTTGCGCAGAAGTTCCAGTAACCGCAGGTTTTCCGCCTCGGCCTGGTCTGCCCGTTGTTTTTCCAAGTCAGCCCGCTCTTGGGCTAGAATTAATGACATTTGGGCCGCCTCTGCTTGTTTGGCCAGTTCAATCGTGGACAAAAAAGGTTTTCCATCCGGGTAATAGACCTTGAGCAATTCTGGTGTCCAAGCAAAGCGAATCCCTAAACGGGGGCTAGTCCAGGCCTCGATTTCTTCAATCAATTCCAGTTTGTCCTCAACCCGCTCCAGGCCAGTGAGTTCATGGCGATCCGGATCATAGATGTAATATTCTTCCACGCCGTATCGCTCATAAAACTGGAGTTTTTTGGTCATTTCTTTGAGCGTATTCCCCGGCGACAAAATCTCAAACACGACTTGGGGCGCAATATTATTCTCTTGCCACTGGCGATAGGAACCCCTGTCTCCTTTAGGACGACCCAAGGCCACTAAGACATCGGGGGCAATCCGAATATCGGGCCGACCTTCGACGGGATACCAGAGTAAGTCACCCCCCACAAAGACATTAGGATCATTGGCAAACAAACATTCCAGATTTTCTTTGATCAGGACAATCCAGTTAAATTGCTTGGTGTTGTCAGCCATCGGTTGCCCGTCACTATCGGGGTAGATAATGTCCGGTTGGGTTGCCAGTGTCATGATGTCCACCCAGTCAGGGTTAGTTTTATTTTAACCAAGCCAAGTTCTCCACAAGTGGCCTGGGACAGTTACAAAAGCTTAACAGGGGCCTTGTGCATACTCCTGCATAATCCAGAGGAGCGGAACGGTATCACCAATAGGTCAGTTGTAATGTGTCAATTTGCCTTGGACTAACCCTTGAGTTTGTTGAGCGAGATTATGGTCAAAACGGCAGTTTTACCCCCTTTAATGGAATATACTCATCCCTTGGTACAGCCCCTCCTCAAGCTGAGTGACCAGGCCCTTGTGGAATCTTTTCAACAGCAGTTACAACAAGGCCGCTATTTTGTGGCGATTTTTGCCCGCTATGCGCCTTTGGTTTATAGTGTCCTCTCCCACCACGCCCGCAGCCAAGTCCAAATTGATTTCTTGTACGCCAAAACCTGGCAAACCATTTTCGTTAGTTTACACGCCGTCAAGTTTACCGAAGCGGGGGTATTGATGGCCGATGAAGATCAAGCTCCTGTCCCCACATTCCGGGCCTGGGTATTAAATCAAGTGGCCGCCTGTGTCCATAGCCCAGTGCCTCCCATTGAGTCTATTTCCTATACCCTCCAAGTCGCTTCCCCCCCATTTTGGTGTTATTTGGAAGCAGCCCTAGCCTACCTACCCGCCCTAACTCGCCTAATTTTGGTGACAACACAGACCTTTCACTGGAATACGGAGCGATTGATTGCCTTTCTTGAGGCCGAAGACCAACCCATCACTCTCGGAGAAATTTCCCAGCATCTCCAAAATGGCTACCAACTGTTACGGGATTGCCTGCCCGGTGATGTGCAAACGATTTACCTCAGCCAGATTGCCCCCGCTAGAACCACAGTCAGCCAGGACTTCCATGCGGATTTAGATCGTTTGGCCAACAATCTATTTGCCGAGGAAACCTTACCCATTCCCGCTTAGGGTTTACTCCCCTCCCCCTTGAGGGACTCCAGAAAAGCCAACATTGCGCCTGTAACCAATTGGGACGACTCAATGATAGAACCATGGCCGGTTTCAGGTAGGACTGCAAACTGGGCCTGGGGGATCCCTTGGGCTAGCTGGTGGGCAAATTTGATGGGCGTGATCAAGTCCTGATCTCCGTGGAGAATTAAGGTGGGGCAGTGAATTGAGACTAGGCGGCTAATGGTGTTGCTCTGGATGATCGCCTGGCTTTGGTGAGCTAATTCCTGGGGTGAAGGTAAGTTTGGGATGGAGTCAATGCCCTGGAAAATCTGGTTAATGGCCTGGGGAGTGGCAAAAAACCGCTGACTAAATAACCAATGGACTAGAGACTTCAGGTAAAACCGCATCTCAAGCCGTGTTGCTAAATCACCCAATAATTGCATCAGGGCCTGGAATTTCGGATCCGGCATGGCCCAAGTTGCCAATAAAATCAGGCTTTTGACTTTTTCAGGGGCCAGAAATACCAGTTCTTGGGCAATTTGCCCCCCCAAGGAATGCCCCGCCACATGAACCGCATTAATGCCTAAATGCTCTAAAAGCACGGCAATATCTTGGGCGAGATCGGTAACACGGTATTCATGTTCAGAAGTGGAACTCTGCCCAATGCCCCGATTATCCAAGCGTAAGATTCGGTAATCTTGAATTAACTCCGGCAGCATCAATGCCCAAGTCGAGGTGTCGCTAGCAAAGCCTGGAATTAAAAGAAGCCAATCTCCTGCGTGATTACCTGATACGGTGTAGTACAGTTCAGCCTGACCGATTAAGAATTTAGGCATGGTGGAGTTGTAAGCATCTATCTGAGTCGGCTCAGAAATAACCGTTGCGTTTGAGGATTGGCTAATGAGGACGGGTTTTTCCTTAGGCAAGGTGAAGGTGGCCGACTGGGGCAATCTGGATCCCGTTGGGGGTGGCATAGGCAACTTCTGGATAGAAACCCTTGGGAGGAGTCGGGCTACGGGCAATTAAGTCAGCAATTCGCAATTGAGTGGCGGCTAAGTACAGTCCCATAATCCGGGCTGATAAATTCCCACCTGCTCCAGCATGAACAACCCCACGAATGCGGCCCCAGACTAAAATATCTCCACCAGCAATAATGGTGCTGCCTGGGTTCAAATCACCAACGAGAATGACCGAGCCAGCATGACAAATTTCATTGCCAGATCGCAGAGTTGTTTGCAGATAGAGAGGGCTAGCGGTGGGGGCCGCCTCTGTAGGGCTTGCTTCGCTATCAGGAAAGGGGGGGATGAAGAGAGTTTGTTCAACGCTGTAACCGAGGGTGGCGGCGGCAATGGCGGTTTGACGACGACTGGTGCAAATTCTTTGTACGTTAATGTGGACAGGGTGAAAAGCTTCCGCGAGTTGTTGGAGTTGGCGTTGGTCGAGGAGGCGATTCCCGACGCGCACTTCCATATGGGTTTGGGGAGACCAAAATGGAGACCGGGCTTGAAGATGGAGTTGCAATTGTTGCCAAACCGCTTCCCAGTCTCCAGGCATTTCCGGCGGTAGTTGGAGAATGAGTTGCCCCGCTTGACTGTAGAGATTGATGCCAAAATCTGTGATGTTCGCAACGGGTTGGCTGGGTTCCAGTTCTGGTAATTCTTCAGCTAAGGCAGGCGATTCAGAGGCAGTGGGGGTGGTTTGAGCAGGGAGATCGCTGGTCTTGGTCTCTCCAGGATTTTGCTCCATAGCTGTCATGGTTGACCAATCCGTAGCCGTTGGGTCACGAGGATCTTACCTGTATCCCGAATTAGGGCGATGGATATCCACTGGCTCCCGGCCTGGTTGGGGGCCCGGCCAATTTTAAATAACCCGCCCGCTGGCAATAACTCTAGTTTCAAGGGAGGAGATTTGAGGTAAGTTTCTGGGGTGATGGGTTGAACGGTAGCGGTTCCTAAGAGGAGGGATTCACCTAGGGGTTCTTGAACAATGACATCTAAGTTGTAATCTTGACCGAGCTTGACGGCAGTGGGGAGATTAAATTGGACTGTGGGTGGAGCCGAGCCAGAGGTCATCTTGGTCTGCTCAGAGGTAATGTCCTGCCAGGTAATTTGCCCGTTGACAATTTTTTGCCGACTGCTCAGGTTAGATTCAAGGGTTAGGGGTTGCTCTTGAAACTGACCTTTGCCGTTAATGGTGGTAGTGAGTTCAACGTCCCAGCCTGTGGCATTACGTTTCCAACGATTGACGGTGGTGCGATAGGTCAGGGTAGGATACTCTTCCCAAAGGCGTTTAATGACTTTCTCAAGTATTTCCCGATTCAGACCATCCGTAGAGCTAAAACTGGGGGCATAAAACTCTAAAAGTGCTGCCAAATCCCGTTGATTAGCCGCAGTATCAATTTTCTGAATGAGGGACTGGAGTTCTGTGGGGACGGCTGGGCGAGAAACATTTCCCTGGGCCTGGGCTGTGAGATCAGCGATTCCAGCGCTACTGGTGGCTAGGGTCAACACTAAGAGAGCAGATAAATAAGAACGGGTCATTCTATGCCTCAGCCAAGAGAAGATGAAAATTCACGGAAACGCGCAATTTTACTTATGCTTTATGATACTCCCCGGCCCCAGGCCTGGTGATATTGAGCCTGTAAAAATCTCCTCGGTGAAGTAAGGGTGGGCGTAATCTAAGTCTGAACCAGGCCATTGGTTAGGAAATGATCGCCCCTAAGGTTTGTAATGTTAACTTCTCGGCTTCCGTGAGTCCGCTGGCATTAACCAGATTCATCCCCTCATAAATTCGATCCGGTCGTAAGATTTTAAGACAGGTTCCGGTGTCGGCATCCCAGAGGCGAATCGTTTCATCAAAGCTGCTACTGATCAACAGATTAGGGCAGTCATAACCTGGTAGGGGCCTGGGGCTAAAGGCAACGGCGGTTACTTTGGCTTGATGATCGGTAAGTGTGTGTAAGCATTGGCCAGTCGTCACATCCCAAATTCGCACCGTGTTATCTCCGGCCCCACTAGCAACTAGCCGTCCATCAGAGTTAAATGCCACCCAGGCCACGGCAGCTGTATGTCCCACCAGGGTAAGGAGGGCTGTATTGGTTTGATAATTCCAAACGCTCACTGTACAGTCATCACCGCCACTGGCAATTAGGGGTTGGTCGGGGTGAAAGGCAATCGTCCAAGGTTTGTTGGCCTGGCCGCTCAGGGTTTGGTGGGGCTGGTCTGCGGTCAGATGCCAGAGATACAGCTGCCCAGTGTGATGTCCCGTGGCTATGAGGGGTTGATGGGGATGAATCGTAACCACATGGGGATGGCCCAAGGATTTGGGAATTTCCAGAGTCCGAAACAGTTCTGCGGTGCGATAGTTCCACAGTTGAATGACTTTGGCGGTGCTGGAGATGGCGATGAACGGAAAATCGGAGTGATGGCTGCCACTGACATAGAGTGCGACCAGGCCCGTTTTACAGGTATGCCGACAAATGCCCGTCTCTAAATCCCAGAGCTTGAGTATCCCTTCATCGTCAATACTGGCCAGAGTCGAACCATCGCCACAGAGCGTTAAGCAAATAATCGGGCCGGTGTGACCAGATAGGATTCGTGGAGAGTGGCCGCTGATTAAATCCCAAAGACGAATTTGTCGATCATTGCTGCCTGTGATCAAACGGGTTCCGGCGGGATGGATGGCCAGGGTGCGACAGGTGACACTCAATCCATACAATGTCCGCTCACACAGACGCGCTGCCACCGACCAAAACTTAATTTCATTGTTACTGACGCTATAGAGAGACTGGCCATCTTGGCTAAACACCACTGACCAAATCAGATCTCGATGTCCGGCCAATGTCGCTACTGGCTGCCCCGTACTGACTTGCCACAAACGAATCAGGCTATCTTGACCAGCCGTGGCCACTAGGCTGCCATCAGGACTGAAGGATAATCCCAAAAGTTGGCCGCGGTGAAGGCTGAGAGTATGACGACAGGGTAGGGGGAGAATTTGAGAGGAATCTAGGTTAGGAGAATCAGGGATAGTGTCCAGGCCCGCAGCATCCCACAGTCGCGCCACCCCATCAAACCCAGCCGTTGCCAACACAGTGCCATCGGGAGAAAATGCCACCTTCCAGACATTATCGCTGTGGGCCGTCAGTTGATAGAGGCACGTTCGACTGGGAAGATGCCAAAGTTTAATACAGCGGTCATAGCCACTACTGGCCAAAACAGTTCCTTGGGGATGGATGGCTAAACTCGCGACGGTGGCTTCATGGGCCGAGAATTCCTGCACCCCTTGATTGTGGTTGACATCCCAGACTTGAATCCTGCCATCTTCCAGGCCTAGGAAAAAGAGTTGCCCATCAATGCTATAACAGCCACTCCAAATAGGAGCCGGAGTTGAGATCACCTGGAGACAGACCCCCGTAGGAATCTGCCAAAACTTGAGGGTGCGATCAAAACTGGCCGTGGCTAACACCTCACTAGTGGGACTAAAGGCAACCCCTAAGGCCAGGCCCTGATGCGCGGCCAGTGTCAGTTGACGTTGACCAGTTGTGACATCCCACATATGGACTAAGCCATCGGGGCCGGTCATGGCTAAATAGCGGTTATCAGGACTGAGGGCCGAGACATAGGGGCTATTAAAGGATTCAGCAAATAACACATAGGAGAAGCTGGCCTGGTGAAAGTTGACCCGATGTAGCCGTGCATTTTGGAGATCAGCCTGGGCAATGGTTAACCCGGAAAAATCCGCCCCAGTTAAATCGAGTTCTAAGGTTTGCATCAGGTTGAGAAGGTTGCCCGCCCCATAGCTTGCCCCAGGCCCTGTATCGCGGATTTGCTGGAGAATGTGGTGCATATGTTGGTGGAGGGACACAGCAGTTGGAAATTGGGACTGGAGATTGATCCCAATAGGTTGGAGGATGAGGCGGATTTGGGTCGAGCGAATATAGTCCTTACTACTGGCCTGGAGGAGGGCATGGCTCAAAAATAGGTTCAGTTCTCCAGTGAGCAATTCCGCCGTGACCTGTTCCACTAAAACATCAGTGACATATTCCATAACCACAGGCTGCTGGGTATAACCATTGGCTTGCTTTTCAATCAGACAGCGGTTAGTGAGAGCTTCCAGGGTTTCTAGGAGTTTGCGTTTTGGCAGGGGAGTCAGAATCAGGCCGAGTAAGACATCCAGGCCTAAGCCCTCTCGACCAATAGCCAGCCAATACATCACACTCAATTCCAACGGAGTAAGTCGCTGAAACTGTTGATCGAGCAAGCGGCGAATGCCATTGAAAACGAGGGTATCTTCTTCCAGAAATGCGGCCACATCACCAGCAAATAAATCTTGAATCGAGGTGGCGACTATTTTGAGGATGAGGGGACAGTGGCTATAGCGAGAGCTTAATTGCTGTTGGACAGCCAGAGAACTATCAATATTCTTAGCTTGCAAGATGGCCTGAGCAATCTCCCAAGAACCTTCGAGTCTCCATAGGCGTACCTTCGCTTCTGTGCTGGCTAAAATTCCAATCTCAATGGGTCGCTCGCGACTGGTCAACAGAATACAACTTTGATGAGGTGTTTCACTCCCTAGGCGCAATAACTCACCATAGTCCTCATAATCTGGGCGAAATCGGCCGGCATTCCGACTATCTAAAATTGTTTCCAAATTATCAAGAATGAGTAAGCAACGGGACTGACGGAATAGCTCCAGTAACGCCCCAATATCCCCTTGGATCTGTTGTTGATGGGAAAGTAGCGGAATTATATCTTCCAATAGATTTTTTAGGGTTGGGGCATTACGAACCGTTCGCCAAATAATCGCTTCAAATTGATCTTGGACAGTTTGGGCCAATTTAATTGAAAGCACCGTTTTTCCCATTCCCCCCAGGCCCAAAATTCCCACCAGCCGACATCGGTCTTGGACAATCCACTGACTGAGGATACTGATTTCTTGCTGACGGCCATAAAACAAGGAAACGTCCATCGCTTCACCCCAATCAACCATTTGATCAATAGACGGGGATGACTCAGGGCTGGATGAAGCCGATAATGATGGCCATAATTCAGGGGACAGTGGCGGTTTAGGGATATTGGCCTGGGGTAGAGCAGATGATGTTTGAGCAAGCCTTTGATTGTGCCAATGCCGTTCTAAACAGAAGCGAATATTTTTCTTATTCACTCGCTCTTCTAAAACCGAGGAAAGAGTCTGCCAAAGCTTAGGCGCAACGGTGCGGTTAATGTAACTAAGGGAGTACCCTGCTGCCTCAGAAATTTCATCATAGGTTTTGTTCTGCCAACATCCAGTTAATACAAGTCGTTCTACTTGCCCTAATCGCCGGCCAGTTTTTTGGAACACAGTATTATCAACTGCTTCCAGGCCTTGTTCAAACTCCATAGCAAGTATGTTGATCCAGGGATAGCGAACTTTACCAGAATTTCATCAGAAGTATAGCAGAGATAATTCCGAAATTCGCTGTATGGACTGCCCAGAGGGGCCTGGAGATGATGGAACTATCAAAAGTCAAATCTAGGATTAGGAGCAGTGGGCAATGTCAGGCTTATTTAATTCCGCTCTGATTGGGCAAGAAAATGATGGGGTGGAAGATTTACTATTGCGGCGAACCAATCTAATTCGGACGACCCAGGCCCCGGCCCAACAGGCCATCGATCAACTCAATACGCAAATCAATGCCCTTGCCAAGTCAAACGGGACACCAATCCAAACCCCAAGTCTGACATCCCCCTTACTCACCCAGGCCCCCACCTCTGCCGTCAACGTAGGCATTACGGGATTAACCCCAGGCCCGAACAATCCCCTTTCCCAGTCTGTGAGTACATTTATTAATCAGAACCAAGGAACGTTCACAACTCAGAATCAAACGCCCTTTTTTGTTGGTGTTTGGGGAGATGCTTCAAAGCTGAATTACTTTAACGATTATGTCAGGGTTGGCCGGGGGGATATTTACGCAATTATTACGGATGATGGGGTGAGTCGGCCCGGTATTCCCTATGATCCTCGGCCCAGTGGTGAGTTTGACCCAGACCCCAGCACCCCAGGGATTGAACTTGATAACTATCCCCAAAGCTACTGGACATTTCCGGTGGAATTAAAGGGGGTTTACAACTTCACTGCCGATGGCAAGTTCTATCTTTATGAGGGCTATCAATACGCCAATCGCTCCGAGGGCTATATTTTACGCTTCGATGAATATACCGGAACCTATACCGTTAACGACCAGGGCATTATCACAGTCAAGTTTACGGCCGCGTCCCAGGTTTACTATTCCGATTGGCAAGATCGCTATGAGACCGGCACGATTTTTGACATTCCCGACCGCCACTTTCTGATTCGCCCCGATGACCAATCCAATGGGATGCACATTACGGAAATGGTGCGACTCCCGGATGGTTCGTTTCAACCAATTGAGAACAATCCTGATGGATGGGTGTATGCCCCGGCTTCTGGAGTTAAAGGAGATCTCAATGGCGATGGTGTGGTCAATCCCAACGATGGGGCAGTCATTGCCGGGACGTTGCGGGCGGATCTTCTCGTTGGTACTAAAAACAGCGACACCATTATTGGTCGGGAAGGGAATGATGTCATTATCGGGAATGAAGGGCTTGATGCCTTGCAAGGGGGAGCCGGGAGCGATCGGTTTGCCATGATGATCCATCCCAATGCGATGCACACCGTTACCGATTTTAATCCCAATGAAGATATTATTGCCCTGCAAACCACTGGCGATGGCCGGACAGCGAATAGCTTCTTCCTTGCCAATCAGTTTGAAATTGGCTCCCAAGCCACACGGACGACCACAAGGGTTTTCTATGATCACCTCACGGGTAAGATTTTCTATGACGCTGATGGCTCCGGTACAAAGGCGGCTCAACAGATTGGCCTGATTGCCCCAAATTTAATCACCCTCAATCACACAAACTTCTACACATTTACAACTGAAAACTTCCGCGATCTGCGGGCTATTACCAAACCCAATCCTCCAAGTAATACACCAACTGAAGGCAATGATGAGATTTACGGTACGGTGTTGGATGATCGTCTGTCTGGGTTAGGGGGGAATGACACCCTCGAAGGCTTATTGGGTAATGATTTTCTCGATGGGGGCCTGGGGGCAGATCGCTTGGTGGGGGGCCTGGGGAACGACTTTTATCTGGTGGATAACACGGGTGATGTGGTGGTTGAAGCTGCTAATGCTGGCATTGATGAAGTAGGCTCGTCTATCACCCATACGTTGGCGGCTCATGTTGAAAATCTTTCCCTGCTTGGAACTGGGCATATTAACGGGACTGGCAATACCCTTAATAACTCGATGATGGGCAATACGGGCAACAATGTTTTGAATGGTGGGGTTGGTTCAGATTGGCTCGCCGGGGGCCTGGGGAATGATACCTACATCATTGATAATCTGGGCGATAAGGTGGTGGAATCAGCCAATGAAGGCATTGATGTTATCCAGGCCAGTGTTAGCTATATCCTCACACCTCATGTGGAAAACCTGACGCTCACCGGTACAGCCGCCATCAACGGGACAGGGAATGAACTCAACAATACAATTCTTGGCAATACGGCGAATAATACCCTGACAGGAGAAGCGGGGGATGATCTCCTCAATGGTGGGGCCGGGGTTGATCGAATGGTCGGGGGCCTGGGAAACGATACCTACATTGTTGATAATGCTGGGGATGTTGTGGTTGAGGCCCTCAGTCAGGGAGTTGACACAGTTCAATCCGCAATTACCTACAGTTTAGGGACGAATCTGGAAAACCTGATTCTAACCGGAACTACGGCGATCAATGGCACTGGGAACACCCTAGCTAATACGATTAATGGTAATAGTGGTAATAACTCTCTCAATGGTGGGCTAGGGGCAGATCGTTTAGTCGGTGGTCTTGGCAACGATTCCTATGTTGTGGATAACACAGGGGATGTCATTTCTGAAACATCAACAATTACGACTGAGATTGACTCTGTTTCCTCCTCAATTACCTATAGCTTGGGAGCTAATTTAGAGAATCTGACCTTAACGGGAACAGCCGCAGTTAATGGAACAGGGAATGCCCTAGCTAATACGATTAACGGTAATAGTGGTAATAACTCTCTCAATGGTGGGCTAGGGGCAGATCGTCTAGTCGGCAGTCTTGGAAACGATTTCTATGTTGTGGATAACACGGGAGATGTCATTTCTGAAACGTCAACAATTACGACTGAGATTGACACGGTCTATTCTTCAATTAGTTATGCTCTTGGGTCAAACCTGGAAAACCTCTTTCTGACGGGCAGTGCTGCCAATGGAACAGGGAATAGTCTAAACAATACGATCACTGGAAATGCCAGCAATAATTCGCTCAATGGTGGGTTAGGGGCAGACCGTCTTGTCGGTGGTCTTGGCAATGATTTCTATGTTGTAGACAACACGGGAGATGTCATTTCTGAAACGTCAACAATTACGACTGAGATTGACTCTGTTTTCTCCTCAATTACCTATAGCTTGGGAGCTAATTTAGAGAACCTAACCCTAACAGGGACAGCAGCTATAAATGGCACTGGGAATACCCTCAATAATACAATTACTGGAAACTCTGGAGCAAACTCCCTCAATGGTGGGCTAGGTGTAGATCGATTGATTGGTGGAGATGGTAATGATCTTTTAGTAGGAGGGGCGGGTAACGACTCTTTGACCGGTGGCAATGGCAATGATTTCTTCCGGTTCACGGCGCGCACTGAAGGTATTGATACGATTACTGACTTTAGTAAGGTTTCTGGCAATGCCGATAGGATTCAAGTCTTAGCAAGTGGATTTGGTGGTGGTTTAGTTGTTGGGACACTCGCTGCATCTCAATTTATCTTGGGTACAGCCGCAACCAGTTCTACCCATCGGTTTATTTACAACCAATCTACGGGTGGATTATTCTTTGATGCAGATGGCTTCGGCGGGACAGCCCAAACCCAGATTGCGACTCTCAGTACAAAACCAGGCCTGGTTGCCAGTGACATCCTCATTGTCTAAGGCTGAGTCAGGGCAATACCGAATCTATGAAAACGTGTTCCCTTGGGTATTGCCGATAAGATGTAGGAGCTAAATCCTTAATTGAAGAACCATGCCCGATAACGATGACAATTAGTAATCAGGAGGGACACTAGGTCAGAGTTAGAGCAAGCTTTTTCACATCCCCACCATGGTCTACGACAACCTCTGCAAAGCTCTGATTGAAAGTAACCCCAGGCCCTTTGTCACATGGCTGTTGGCCGAACCTGTTGCGGAAATCAAGATTCTCAAAACTGAACTATCTGTAGAACCGATCCGGGCAGATTTTGTCAGCTTTTTAGAAGTCGGCAATCAAATCTTGCATTTGGAATTTCAAACCCAAGCTGACCCAGAAATGCCCTTGAGAATGCTGGATTACTACACCCGGCTTTATCGTCAATATCGCCAACCCGTGAAGCAGATTGTTTTATTTCTCAGGCCTACTACGTCAACCGCTGTGCAAGTGGACTATTTTGAAACTGCCAGTACCCTGCATCGCTACCAGGTCATTCGGTTGTGGGAAGTGGCAGCATCAGAACTTATGGCCTTTCCGACCTTGTGGCCCTTAGCAATTCTGGCCAAAACTACAAATGCCGAAAACTTGTTAACTGATGTGGCGCAGCGGTTAGAAGATTTAGAAAACCGAGAAGAACGACTGAGTTTAACCACTTACACCTATCTTTTGGGTGGGCTAAAGTTTAGAGAGGAGTTGTTGAATCAGTTATTACGGGAGGAAATTATGCTCGAATCTGTCACTTATCGGCGATTAGTCGAAACCAGCGAACAACGGGGACTTCAACGAGGACGACAAGAAGGTGAGGCTTTGTTAACCTTGCGGCTACTTCAGCATAAATTTGGCCCCCTGTCGGAGGCTACTAGCCAGCAGATTCGCGATCTTCCTGTTTCAGAACTGGAGAACTTGGCAGAAGCCCTTTTAGACTTTCAAACCCCTATGGACTTGACCACATGGTTAATCCAGGCCCCGCGCTAACACCAATAAAAGAATTCACTCATCAGCTTGAACCTATCCTGAAAGGCACATTGTGCTTTAGGCCTTTACACCTACTTTTTCGGTATAATATTTTTCTGTCAATATCTCATGAGCTATAGTCATTTCTGCCAAAAGTGAGACAATCATGGGATATGTAGGAGGAAAATCCCGTCTGAGATCACATCTAGGCTAGGGAGATTTTTTAACGATGGTATTTTGGCAGCACTTGGCCTCAGAGACTCCCCCAGGCCCCTTCATCAGTGCAATTAAGTCTCTCCATCCAGAAGCGGGAAACTCTACCGCCCAAGTGTTATGGCAGCGGGGGTGGCGCAATATCGCAGCGATTAAGTCTTTCTTATTTCCTGAGAACTACGAACCAACATCGGCGTTTGCCTTTGCGGAAATGTCCCAAGCAGTAGAACGGATTGCCCAGGCCCGGGCCGACCAAGAGAAGCTGGCGATTTGGGGGGATTTTGATGCGGATGGGATGACAGCCACGGCGGTGTTATGGGAGGGGTTGGGGCAGTTTTTTCGGCAAAATGAGCAGCTTGTCTATTACATCCCAAATCGGTTGACAGAATCTCACGGGTTATCCATGACCGGCCTTGCCCAACTCCAGGCCCAGGGATGTACCTTGATTATTACCTGTGACACGGGCAGCACCAATCTAGCTGAAATTCGCCATGCAACCGGCCTGGGAATGGATGTGATTATCACGGATCACCATACCCTGCCTCCCTATCGGCCCAATGTCACCGCCATCATCAACCCGAGAGAATTTCCTGACGACCATCCCCTCCACCATTTATCTGGTGTGGCCGTGGCCTATAAACTGATTGAGGCCTTGTATGCCAAATTTCCGGAGATTCCCCAAGGCCCCCTGGAAGCGTACTTGGATTTGGTAGCGATTGGTTTAATTGCCGACTTAGTCGAACTCAGAGGAGATTGTCGGTATTTAGCCCAACGGGGAATTGAGCAGTTAAAGGATCAGCAGCGTCCGGGTGTAAAAGCCTTACTTGCAAATGCCCGTAAGAGAGGAGATCGCCCCACCGATATTAGTTTTGGCCTGGGGCCACGGATTAATGCCGTTAGTCGGATTTATGGGGATGCCGGACTCTGTGTCGAGTTGTTGACGACCCGAGATCCCAAACGGGCCGAGGAATTAGCCCAGGCCGCTGAGTTAGCCAATGATCGCCGCAAAGCACTTCAAAAAACCATCATTAAACAAGCTGAAAAAGAAATTTCCCGCTTAGATTTATCCACCACCTATGTGATTGTCCTGATGCACCCCCAATGGTCAGTGGGCCTAGTCGGTGTGGCGGCAGGGCAATTGGCCAAGAAATATGGGCGACCAGTGATTTTATTGCGAGCAGAAGGATTAGACCTTGGTGATGAGGATGGTGCGGATCTAGATTTTGAATCTGCCCCCTTTAATCCTCAAGCAGATGGAAATTCACCCCCAGACTTGGCCATGGGTTCGGCTCGCTCCATTGGGGGCCTGGATTTCTATGAGCTACTCAATCAACACCTACATCTGTTCCATCGTTTTGGGGGCCATCCCTTTGCCGCTGGTTTGAGCTTACCCATTCAAAATGTGCCACTTTTGCGAGAAGCCTTAAACCAGACCTTGGGGCAACAATGGGGCGGACAACCACCGGCTGAACCTGCCATTCAGATTGATTTAGATGTCACCGTTGCTGAACTCGGGCCCAGGCTATTTCGGGAGTTAAAATTACTGGAACCCTATGATGGCCTGGGAAATCCAGCGGTCACGTTGCGGGTACGGGGTGTGGAAATTCTCAAACCTTGGCGCAATGGCCTGAAAGATATTCAAGGGCAGTCCCAGAACTATAGCTTTGTCACCTTTACAATAGTTGACCCAGAATCGCGACATCAGGCGGCGGGCATCTGGTGGGATCATCAACCCGAAGATATTCCCCTTGGACTTTGTGACCTCGTGGGAGAATTGAACTTTAACACCAAAGACAAGAAATATGTTTTTCAAGTCAATGATCTGCAACCTGCCCCCTATGCCAATGTTCTCCTGAGCCACGCCGCCCGGCTGGAAATTTTAGATTATCGCTATCGCCCCACCCCACCCTTACCAGAAACGGTCTTAACCCTAGAGACTCCCCCCCAAACTTGGGCAGAATGGCGCCAATGGCTCTCCCAGGCCTGGACGACTGCCACCCCCTTAGCCCTGATCTATGGCCACCCACCCCGCACCACTCCCACCCAGGCCTGGCAACGGTTAATTGGGATCACTAAACATCTCAGCCGCACCGGAGCCAAAATTAGTCTAGGTCGCCTCCAAACCGAACTGGGCATTAGTGAATTAGCCTTGACCAGGGGCCTGGATACGTTAACTGCCTTGGGAGTCGAGATTTTTGTTTATCCGCAGCCCGAACAGCCCCAGGCTCACCCGGCCATCAGTTGTCGCTATCCGCAAGCAATTTCTCGCAACGCCCAGGCCGTAGAGCAGTTTGCCCTCACCATTGCCGAAGAACAGTTTCGCCGCCATTATCTGGCCCAAGTCCCGACCCCGACCCTCCGGCAAGTGGCTGGGCAATCCGATTAAAGTTCTCAAATGTTCAACATCCTACCCGTCATAGTCCCTCAGGAATTAGGCAGGATAGAAGCAGCCCGCGTTTAGACGCTTGGTTTATAGATCATCAGTTGTTCGTAGAGTGGTAGGAAATGACCGTAATTGCCCCGCCTCCCCTGACATCGAAAACGCAACGATGGCCGAAAGGAATCCTGGTTGGCCTGCTGAGCCTGACTATTTTGGGGCTGATTTATCTGGGCTGTCGAGTTGTAGCTGAATCCCTCTGGTTTCAGGAATTGGGCTACTTATCTGTGCTTTGGCGGCGCTGGCTGACCCAATTCGGCTTTCTGGGCCTGGGCCTGGTGGGGGGATTGGTCTTTTTGGGCTTAAACAGTGGCCTGGCCTATCGATTACGCGAGCAAACGCCCCGCTCTGGGACACGCTATTTAGGGTTGCAGGGACTCTTGCCCTTAAGCTTGGGCCTGGCCTTAGTCACGATTGCTCTAGTTGAACATACGGTAGTGGTCTCCTTAGCCTTTAATTCCCAGGCCCAGGCAAGTTTGGCCATTAATCCCCTCCTGCCCCAGTTTGATTTGACTGCGGTGATCACGATTGTTGGAGGCTGGTTCCAAAATCCCCTCTATCTCTGTCTTGTCTTGTTGGCGGCTGTCGGCTGTCTTGTCCAACCCTTTTGGGGCTATCGGCTGGTGGCCATTGGGCAAAGCTTGGGACTGGCCTGGTTAGGGCGGAATCATTGGGCCATTGTTCTCCAGGCCTGGCAACGGACAAACTTTAGTCAAATTGATCCCCTGTTTCATCAAGACATTGGCTTTTATATTTTTACCCTGCCCTTTTGGGAATGGATCCGCTTTGTCCTCACTGCCTTGATGATTTCTGCCCTCGCCGGAGTCACCTTAATTTATCTGTTGGCCGGAGATAGCCTCAGTCTTGGTCAGTTTACGGGGTTTAATCGGGCCCAACGGCAGCATATCCAGGCCCTCGCCGGTGGGTTTTGTTTCTGTTTAGCCCTAAGTTTTTGGTTAGAGCGTTATAAACTCCTCTATTCCCCGCAGGGAGTCACCTTTGGGGCCAGTTATACGGATATTAGAATTACCCTTCCTCTCTATACCCTCTTTGCTGTTTTTACCTTGGGGGTGGGGATTATCCTGCTCTGGTCAGCAATCCGGCGGGGTGGGAAAGGGCAAATTCGGCTGGCCCCCGCATCCCCTTGGTTATTGCGAACCGTGACGGGCTATGCCTGTTTAATTTTTATCATTGGTCAAATTCTCCCCAACCTGGCCCAGGCCCTGATTGTCCAACCGAACGAACTGGAACGAGAACTGCCCTATATCCAGCGCACGATTGATTTCACTCGTCAGGCCTATAACTTGGAAACTGTTTATGCAGAACCCTTCCAACCGGAAAATAATCTCACGGCCCAAGCCCTCGCTGACAATGCCCCCACGGTGCGGAATATTCGCCTCTGGGATACTCGCCCTCTTTTAGAAACCAATCGCCAACTCCAACAACTGCGCTCCTATTACCGCTTTCCCGATGCCTTTATCGATCGCTACCAGATCAGTGCCCAGGCCGACCCCACTTCAACAAATCCCAACTCCGATCAAGAAGTCCGCCAAGTCCTCACCGCCGCCCGGGAGTTAGATTACACCGCCGTCCCCAGCCAGGCCCAAAGTTGGATCAATGAACATCTGGTGTTTACCCACGGCTATGGCTTTACCATGAGTCCCGTCAATGTAGCGGGTGAGGGAGGGCTGCCGAAATACTTTGTCCAAGATATTGTTAGTGGTTCCCAGGGCGGTTTAGTGACGGCCAATCCAGCCATCGCCAATAGTATTCCCATTGGTTTTCCCCGGATTTATTACGGACAAATTACGGATACCCATGTCCTGGCCCCCTCCAATGTCCCGGAATTGGACTATCCAACGGGGAATGACAATGCCTATAACCACTATCAAGGACGAGGAGGCGTTCCAGTGGGGGCATTCTGGCAACGGTTGGTGATGTCTGTTTATTTCCACGACTGGCAACTGTTGTTAACTCCCAATATCAACCGAGAAACCAAGGCTCTCTTTCGCCGCAACATCATGACGCGGGTGCAAACCTTGGCCCCCTTTTTGCGCTTTGATCAGCAGCCCTATTTAGTCATTGCCGATACCCGCCCCGAGGCTGCCATTGATGTGGAGTCGCCCCATGAATCAGAGCCAAATTTCTTGTACTGGGTCATTGATGCCTATACTGTCAGCCGTTACTATCCCTACTCTGATCCGGGGGAGGAGCCGTTTAACTATATTCGCAATTCCGTCAAGGTGGTCGTGGATGCCTATCATGGTTCGGTGCGCTTCTATATCATGGACAATTCCGATCCCTTGATTCAAACCTGGTCGAAGATTTTTCCGAACCTCTTTTATCCCGTTGACCAAATGCCGCCGCGTCTGGCCGCCCATCTTCGCTATCCGGTGGATCTGTTCCAGGCCCAGTCTCAGAAACTTTTGCGCTATCACATGACCGATCCGGTGGTGTTTTACAGTCAGGAAGACCAATGGCAAATTCCCCAGGAAATCTATGGTAACGATCCCCAGGCCGTCAAGCCCTATTACCTGATCATGCGGCTACCCAGTGGGAATCAGGAGGAGTTTATTTTGCTCTATCCCTTTACGCCCCTAAATCGCCCCAATCTGGTGGCCTGGTTAGCGGCTCGCTCAGATCACGATCAATATGGGAAGCTACTCCTCTACACCTTTCCAAAACAAGAATTGGTCTTTGGCCCCCAACAAGTTGAAGCTCGAATTAACCAAGACCCAACCATTTCCCAACAAATCTCCCTCTGGAATCGGGCTGGCTCACGTTCATTGCAAGGGAATTTACTGATTATTCCGATTGAACGCTCGTTACTCTATGTCGAACCCCTTTACCTGGAAGCCAGTCAGAATAGTTTGCCGATTTTAGCGCGAGTGATTCTCATGTTTAATCAACAAATTGTCATGGCAGAAACCTTGGATCAGGGCCTGGAGAAGCTCTTTCCTGGCTTTGTAAACTACAACAATCCAGATCAACTCACCATTAGTAATCAGCAGTAATCATCATGGCAAAACAGAATAACTTGTTCACCCTGCCGAGCATACTCCTACTCCCTGCAGTGTGTTGCGACTTTATTTAATTTACTGAGGTTGTTCCGAACTGACTGCTTGAGACTGCCGCAATGAGTTCTCTGATCTTCCATTCCGGTCTTGAGCTA
This sequence comes from Synechococcus sp. PCC 6312, assembly GCF_000316685.1. Lineage (NCBI taxonomy): Bacteria > Bacillati > Cyanobacteriota > Cyanophyceae > Synechococcales > Synechococcaceae > Synechococcus > Synechococcus sp. PCC 6312. The sequence goes on from NC_019680.1 coordinate 3,653,806, forward strand.
GGGAATTGGGGCAGGTGATTGGGCAAAGGCAGCAGTGTCGGGAAATTGAATCTGCCAATCCTGCATGAGTTGGACTTGAACCACCGGATTCCGAAATTGCCCAGCTAGGAGATGCCCACCACTTTTTTTATCTTTGGTTAAACCATGAAAATGATATCCAGCCGCATTGATTCCTTGCATATTCTGGGGCAGGCGGAACCCGACTAAGGTAGCTGAGACTTGCTCAAAATTAAACAGGGTTTGCTGTTTGACGACTGCGGCTAGGGTTGGGTAGGGCGGGGTCTGGCCTGGGACACTTCGGAATTGCAATTGGGGGAATTGGCCTTCAATCGCTAGGGCATAGGGATAGTTGAGACTGGGTAATTTTTGATCTAAGGCCGTTTGTAACTCGGTGTAGGTAAAAGTTCCGGGCAGGATAATTTTTTGGGTGGGCTTAAACTGGGTAACAACAGCAAAGGGAGTCTGGCTTTGATCACTGACAGGTAAAACTGCGCCATCACGTTTGACTTGATAAAACTGATTGTCCAGGCCGATCAGTTCTCCATCCAGGCCCGCAAAAGTGCCCAAACCAAAATCCCCATGTCGCCGCAACTCTCGAAAACTGATCGCCCCCTCAAACACCCCGGCACTTAAAGCATCCAAGGTCGAAACCTGAAATCCCCGACTGACCGGATGAGCTACACCTAAGGACACCAAAGGGACGCAAACCGCCAGGAAAATTCCCAACCACAACCCCCTGCGAAATGGTCGAAGTAATCTGCCGGAAATGAAAGAGCGAGAATTCATGACAGTCGCATCCCTTCAATAACGCTGACAATGCCGTGGGTGGGAACAATTCGAGTTAACTTGAATCCAGCTTGGGCAAACAGGGCCTGGAATTCTGCCGCAGTCCGTTCTTTACCACCGGGACACATGACTAACATATTCACATCGAGGAACTTGCCAATAAAGGGATCATTGCCGGGGGGTATCACTTGCTCAACCACCAAAACTTTACCGTTGGCGGCCATGGCCTGGTGACATTGCTTGAGAATGGCAATAGCGCGTTGATCATCCCAATCATGAATGATGTGTTTGAGGATATAGGCATCGGCTCCGGCGGGGACTGATTCAAAAAAGCTGCCACTCACCAACTGACATCGCTCACTCACCGGACTATCTGCAATGTGGGATTTTGCTCGCTCAATCACGTCAGGCATATCAAATAAAGTGCCGGTCATGGTGGGGTTGGCCTGGAGAATGGCTGTGAGTAAACTCCCTTGCCCGCCGGCCACATCAACTAAGCTCTTGATTCCAGAAAAATCATAGTCTGATATTACTCCCGCAATTTCCGGGCTGGAGAAACTAGTCATGGCGCGGTCAAAGATGTTGGCAGCTTCCGGATTTTGACCATAGTAGTCAAAGATATTCATGCCGAAACGGTCTTGGAAGCTACTGTCACCCGTTTTAATGGCATGGAGAATGTTGCCCCAACTGCCATAGTGTTCCTGATCGCCCATCATGATCGAGGCATCCCGAACGGAACCAGGGACATCACTGCGGAGAAAGGTCGCCAGGGGAGTTATGGCAAAGGTACTGGGTTTAGTTTCCGCAAAGATGCCCACACTGGCCAAGGCCCGCAACAGACGATAGAGAGAGGGTTCATGAGAGCCAGTGGCAGTGGCTAGTTCCGCACAATTCTTTTCACCTGTGCTTAAATGATCCGCAAGACCCAATTTGGCTGCCGCAAAGATCGATTGAGACACCCAATATCCGGTGATCATTTGCATCAAAACCATTTGCGGCGGTGGGGAGGCCATAGACTCTGCCATGGGGGATAAAGTCTCAGGCTCCGTTGCTGGTGTCATGATTGTGGCTTTAAATTTAAAAGAGTGGCTTAAGAGTATCCTAAAGACCTTTGGTGATTGATACAAGACGGATAACTTTTGGGAATTTACCCGGACTTTAGCTCAATAAAAGCCCTCTCTCGCAAAGCTTTTCAGGAATTCCTGATTTTGGACTCAAGTTAATTATTTATTCAAGGTTTTTAATGTAGCTGAATTAAGTCACTGGCCATTGAATAGCAACTTTCCCGTCTAAAATTCTGATATGCCGATGTTTCTGCTCAGTTGAGTCGCTTGCCCAGGCCCGCAATCAGGTTTTTAACCCATGTCTTCAACGATTATCAATGGTTTAGGGAATCCCCAATTGGCCCGAGTAGCTGATGCCTTAAAAAACTTGACCAGGCCTGGGATTCGGATCGACACAACCCCAATCACAGCTACAGAATTACCTCTGGGAGCATCTCGGATTGGCGGACGACCCGATGTAAGCGAGGATTTTGCCTGGCCAGTTTGGGACGGTGACACCTTATCCTTTTTAGCTCAAATTAATCTCACGGACTTAGCGATCTTTCCGACTGCCAGTATTTTGCCCTCCAATGGCTGGCTTCTATTTTTTTATGATCAAAATCAACTGACATGGGGATTTGATCCAGAGGATCGAGGTAGTTGGGCTGTGATTTATTTACCCCAGGCCAGTGAACCACTCCACCGCTGCGAGCTACTAAGTCAAGAACTCCAAGAGGAATTCTATGATCTTTGCTCCTTAAGTTTCTCAGAAAATCTAACCTTACCCCCCATTGATGCTATCGCCATCCAAAACCTCCAATTAACAGACCCCGAAAGAGTAACCTACTACGAGCTACTGGCTGAAATTTCTGAATCGGCGGGTGTTTGCCATCAAATCTTGGGGCATCCCTTGGCGATCCAGGGCGGTATGCAACTAGAGTGCCAATTTGCCGCACATGGCATTTACTGTGGGGATAGTTCTTACAGTACGGATAGTTCTGAGGAAGCCGATACCAAAATCCGAAACCTGATCCCTGGCGCAACAAACTGGCAACTGCTGTTCCAATTGGATACTGATGACAATACCAAGATGATGTGGGGAGACATGGGGCGGCTCTATTTTTGGTGTCAGGAAAGCGATATTCACGCCCAAAACTTTGACCAGGCCTGGATGATTTTGCAATGTAGTTAAATTGGGATGCTGATAAAGCCATGTCTCTGAGTGCATAAATTTCTTGCACATTACTATACCAGGCCATACTCCAAAACATCCTGACTCTTACTTTCATTGCATCTAATCCCTACAACTACCCCTGAGATGGGAATGCTAGAATCCTTACATATTTCTTACTGATTGCCAGACTGAAGTCATGGATATCACTCGCTTATCCAGTAAAGGTCAAGTTATTATCCCCAAAGCTCTCCGCACGGCTCATCAATGGGAAGCGGGTCAAGAATTGATCGCGACTACTGTGGGTGATGGTATTCTCCTCAAGCCAAAGAAACCGTTTCCAGAAACAAGCTTGGCTCAAGTTGCTGGATGTTTAGCCTATGCAGGACAACCCAAAACCTTGGATGAACTAGAAGATGCAATTCGCCAGGGAGTTATGGAGCAGTGGGATGAACGCCGTTGATACCAATATCCTTGTCCGCCTATTGACGAAAGATGATGAACTCCAGTTTCAACAAAGTCTGAGACTCTTTCAAGAACAAGTGATCTTTATTCCCGATACTGTGCTTCTGGAAACCGAATGGGTCTTACGCTTTGCCTACCAATTTAAACCTGCTGACATTGGCCAGGCCTTTAGAACCCTTCTAGGGTTACCCAATGTTGAACTTACCAATGGACACTTGCTCCTCCAGGCCTTGCAATGGCATGAGAATGGTTTAGATTTTGCTGATGCCTTGCACCTTGCCCAGAGCCAGGCCTGTTCTGGCCTTTACACATTTGATACAAAATTCATCAAGAAAGCTCAAGGACTGACGGCCTGTGATGTGCAGCAACCTTAATATCAAAATTGATGCCATAGTTTCCATTTTGCAATGCAGCTAGAGGCCGGATAAGAAACATCCCTTGCAGAGGCATTACAAATCCTTTACAATCAAATCAGGCTTAAGCGGAATCATTACGAGTTTGGATTAAAACCATGGACAGCACAACCAACGCCCTGAATACCATTGAAAACGTGGTGATTATTGGCTCTGGCCCCGCCGGATATACAGCGGCGATTTATGCGGCTCGGGCTAACCTAAAACCTTTTATGTTTGAAGGGTTCCAGGCCGGCGGACTCCCAGGCGGACAACTGATGACGACGACTGAGGTTGAGAATTTTCCTGGATTTCCCGAAGGCTTACAAGGCCCGGAACTGATGCAACGGATGAAAGACCAGGCCATTCGCTGGGGCACGGAAATGGTCACAGAGGACGTTACCCATGTGGATTTCAGCCAGCGGCCCTTTGTGATTACCTCGGCCGAACGTCAAGTCAGAGCTAACAGCGTGATTATTGCCACCGGAGCCACCGCCAAACGCCTGGGACTGCCTGGAGAAACTGAATATTGGACGAAGGGAATTTCTGCCTGTGCCATTTGTGATGGGGCCACACCCATTTTCCGGGATGGGGAACTGATTGTGATTGGGGGGGGAGACAGTGCCGCCGAAGAAGCCGTTTACCTGACCAAATATGCCTCCCACGTTCATTTGCTGATCCGGACGGACAAAATGCGGGCCAGTAAAGCCATGCAGGATCGGGTCTTGGCTAATCCTAAAGTCACAGTGCATCGCAATACGGTCGGGGTGGAAGTCTATGGGGATGGCAATCTAATGCAGGGCCTGGTGGTCAAAGATACGGTTACAGGGGAAGAGCGCAAAATTTCTGCCAAGGGCCTGTTCTATGCCATCGGTCACAAACCCAACACCGATCTATTCCAAGGGCAACTGGATTTAGATGAAGTCGGCTATGTCGTCACCCATCCGGGAAAAGCTGAAACTAGTCTCGCAGGGGTGTTTGCTGCCGGGGACGTTCAAGATCATGAATATCGCCAGGCCATTACTGCTGCCGGAAGTGGATGTATGGCCGCCCTCGAAGCCGAACGCTGGTTATCGGCCAATAACTTGATCCAAGAATTTCACCAGGCCAACCCCGATGCCCACTACGAAGCCGAAGTCAAAGAAGCGACCCCTGCGACCACTGAAGCGACTTTTGATCCAGAAGCAACCAAACAGTATGGCGGCTATGCGCTGCGGAAACTCTTCCATGACAGTGATCGGCTGTTGATGGTCAAATATGTTTCCCCCACCTGTGGCCCCTGCCATACCCTCAAGCCCATTTTGGATCGGGTTGCGGATGAGTTTGCCGGGAAGATGCACCTGATTGAAATTGACATCACGGTGGATAGTAATATTGCCGAACAGGCCGGAGTCACCAGCACCCCCACGATTCAACTGTTCAAAGATAAGGAATTGGTAGAGCAATTGGTTGGGATGAAACCAAAAAGCAAATACCGGGAAACCATTCAGCACTATCTCAGCTAAACCAACCCCCACCTTAACTAAATTGTGCCGAATAGCGTTATGGAAATGGAGATCAATGATTTATCTGTAATGCTATCCGGTACCTTAATTAGTTGTTATGTTCAGTCCTGCGAATACTTAGAAATACTAGAGTGGTTGTGGGCCTAGAGGTCGAAACGGTGAAAACAACGCCACATCAAACTTTATATCAAACCGATTATCTGGCCTGGGTGAAAGAAACCGCCAAACATCTGCGTGCGGGTAACTTTGCCGGCCTGGACGTAGAGGCATTAATTGAGGAGGTCGAAAGTTTAGGACACTCAGAACGCCATGGACTGAAATCCCAGTGGGTTCGGGTGATAATGCACTTACTGAAGTTAGAAGCCCAGCCCCAGGCCAAAGAGTATCACAACAGTTGGGTATCGAGTCTGGTTAATGGCCTGGGTCAGATTGCCGATGCCCTAGAGGATTCCCCCAGTTTACACGGATATTTAAGTGAATCCGCCTATTTCTGGGGCCAACTCGCTGATTTGGGTGTAGCCACTTCTTAGTGCTTATGACGGGGGGCTTGGTGTTGGAGATGTTGGCGGCCATTGCGAACCACTCGCAGCATTTCCAAAAATTGATTTTCCATATCCCCTAAGACTTTATAGGCATAGGCATCAGCATCGGTTTGGGTTTGTTGAGCATCTGCTTCGGCCCGGTGACGTAACTGATAAATTTCCTGTTCAGCCTGTTGTCGCATCCGATTGAGATCATCCACAGTCCGTTGCCGGAGAGCCTCCACTTCCCGTTGGACATTTTCCCGAATTTTCTGAGCTTCCATTTCCGCCTGTTGGACAATCCGCAACTCATCAGCAATTTCGGCTGCTTTCTGTTTTGCTTTTTGGACAATATCCTGGGAAAAATTCTGGGCCTGGCTAATGATTTCATCTCGTTTGGCCAAGATTCGCTCGGCTGTAAGGACTGTCTCAGGGATTTTTTTCTCAATTTCTTCGAGGTGATGGAGAATCTCTTCCTCGGCGATGATTTTGCGGCCGGTTAAGGGAATTTTGACCCCTTCCATAATCAGCAACTCTTCTAATTCCCGAAGTTGTTGCAACAGCGGTAAATCAGCGGGGGAGGTGGTCGGAATCATCGGGACTCCGCGATTATCAATGGGGCGGTTGTCGGTGGGTTGACTGGTGGGGTTGGGTTGAAACATCGTCCTAAGTCCTGAACAACATTGGGGGGAACCAGATGAGTAACACTGCCACCAAAGCGAGCAATTTCTTTGACGAGGCTACTACTTAAAAAACTATATTCATTGGATGTGGTCAGAAAAACTGTTTCCACCTCCGGCCATAAACTCTTATTAGTATGGGCCATTTGCAACTCGTACTCAAAATCAGACAAAACCCGTAATCCTCTTAACAAAACTTTCGCCCCCTGGATTTGGGCATAGGTCACGGTTAAGCCATCAAAGGTATCCACGTCCACATTGCTGAGATGCTCAGTGCAGGTGCGAATTTGCTGAATCCGTTCTTCTACAGTAAACAACGGCTGTTTTTGTAAATTTCGGGAAACAGCCACAATCACCCGCTCAAACAAGCGGCAGCCCCGTTGAATCACATCCAAGTGGCCGAGGGTGATGGGATCAAAACTACCCGGATAAATTGCAATCATGGAGATTTGTCAAAAACGAGAAAACATAGGGCTGATTATAGGGTTTATCTCCCCCGCGCTGGTTTTTGACCTGATGGCTGCTGATCCTCGGACTGGGGTTCATCATCGGTATGACTGGGGGATGCAACCTTTTTTGGCGAACCTTGTTAAAATCACTGACAAGTCAGGCGAGGAGACCGATTCATGAATGCAGCCGAACAAGCCGTGGGGCTTTCCATGACAACCAAGATTGCGGCAGTGGTGAATTTGGTCAAGCAGGAATTTCCTGATATGAAGGTGGATCTCAAACCCTGGGCCAATGACCCCAGTACAAGAGAATTAGTCGATCCCGACTCTATTGATTTAGCCTTCCATCTTCCTGGGTGGAGTCGCCGTTGTCAGGCCCGCAGTCTTTTGCTCCAAATTCGCTTGTTTCGAGATCCAATCTCTGAGGAACAGCGGGCTATTGGTGTCGAAGCCGTGGGTCTGAGTTTCCAGGGAGAACAATGGCGGCTTTCAACCGTGGGCAATTGGCAACTCATGGGTCAAAATCTACCCCAGGCCGCAGTCCAAAACCAACTCCGACAAATCTGCGAGCAAATTCTAGGACTCTTTAGCCCCCCCACAGCCACAGAAACGTAGCCCAGATACCAGAGAAAGACGATGTTTAAGGGGGGTGAAATAATTTTGAATCTTCTGATCAAGGGGTTGGGGATCTCGACCTTCCTGATGCTGGGCTTGGGTCGAAGTTGGCTAGGCACACCGGCCTGGGGACAAACCTTAACCTTAGAAGCCGGGCTAACCTCTTTAACATCTAGAACTGGCGAATCACTACTGGAAACCAGCCAAGCTAAGGCCGATGTTTTGCCCCTCATGAGCCACTTTGTCACCCAAATTAACCCAGCCTATTGTGGTGTGGCCAGTAGTGTCATGGTCTTAAATGCCTTAGGCGTTACAACTGCAAATACACCGGCCTGGCAACGGGGCTATCTGAACCAAGACACCATTTTTACTCCCCAAACCAATGCGGTGATTGATCGGCATCTGATTGCTCACCAGGGGTTAACCCTATCCCAGTTGGCCGAATTCTTACAGACCTATCCCGTCACGGTAGAGCGATATTACGGGTCTGATCTGGGCCTGGCGGAATTTCGGCAAATTCTGGGCATATCCCTCGGAAAGGCTAATCAATACATCTTGGTGAATTATTTACGCTCCAGTATTGGTCAGGAAACAGGGGGACATATTTCACCGTTGGCCGCCTATCATGCCGAGCAGGATCAGGTGTTGATCTTAGATGTAGCCCGCTACAAATATCCGCCGATCTGGGTTTCTGTCCAGGCCCTCTGGCAAGCAATGGGAACGATAGATCCAGTCTCAGGTAAATCCCGTGGTTTTTTAGTCATTCGCAACCGGGAGCCAAAGGCGAAAAACTAGGCATCTTCAGGGCTTTAGATGCGAGCAAGGCCTTGATGTCTGGCACAATGTTCTACCGCCGCCGCCACTGCTGGAGCCACCCGCCGATCAAAGACAGAGGGGACAATAAATTCCCGGTTCAGTTCGCTGGGAGTCACGAGTTCGGCAATGGCTTGCGCGGCCTGGAGAAACATCTCGGTGGTTAAGGCTTTCGCTCGACAGCCCAAGGCTCCTTTGAAGACACCCGGAAACGCCAAAACATTATTAATTTGATTGGGGTAATCACTCCGGCCAGTGGCCATAACGGCAACAATATCGCGGACTAGTTCCGGTTGAATTTCGGGAATCGGGTTAGCCATCGCAAAGACAATTGGATCCGGGGCCATGGATTTGACCATCTCCACAGAAACCACTCCGGGCGCACTCACCCCTAAAAAAACATCCGCATTGGTCATGGCGGCGGCTAAATTCCCAGCCTGTTTGACGGCAAATTCTTTTTTTCCAGGGGTTAAATCCGTCCGATCCAGGGAAATAATTCCTTTGGAGTCACAGAGGAAAATATCCGTCACCCCGGCCTGGCGCAATAATCGGGCAATGGCCACCCCCGCCGCCCCGGCCCCATTAATGACAATCCGCACCTGAGGGAGGGTTTTATTGACTAACTTCAAGGCATTGAATAACGCCGCTAGGGAGACAATGGCAGTTCCATGTTGATCATCATGGAAAATCGGAATATCCAGTTCTTGCTTGAGACGAGTTTCCACTTCAAAGCAACGGGGCGCGCTAATATCTTCCAAGTTCACTCCCCCAAAGACCGGCGCAATATGCTTCACGGCCTGGACAATTTCATCCACATCTTGGGTATCCAGACAAATTGGAAAGGCATCCAGGCCCCCAAACTCTTGAAACAACATCGCCTTGCCTTCCATCACGGGTAACGCTGCCTCTGGCCCCAAATTCCCCAGGCCCAGGACTGCACTCCCATCTGTCACAATCGCCACCATATGCCCCTTGACGGTTAAGCGATGCACCTGATCCGGATCTTGGGCAATGGCGGTACAAATCCGACCCACCCCCGGCGTATAGGCCATGGCTAAATCATCCTGCCCTTGGAGGGGAATCTTGCTGGTAACGGTAATTTTGCCACCCTGATGCAGGTTAAATGTCCGGTCAAAGACCTCCAAGATGTGGCAGTGGGTTTGCTCCTTAACGGCGTTAACAATGGCTTCGGCGTGTTCCGTACTGGCAGCGGCCACATTGACATCACGAACTGTAAAATCTCGGCTATGTTTGACCAAATTGATATGTCCTAAATCACCTCCGACTTCGGCAATGGCCTGGAGAATTCGGGCTAACATTCCTGGCTGTTGGGGAATCTCAATCCGCATCGTCAAGCTAAAACTGGGGTTCGGCGTAAGGACGGTCATAGACGTGGTGATTTAAGTTCAGTGCGAATCAAGCTTAACCCAATCCCTTGGCCTGGGGGAGTCTTAGTCCAAAGAATTTAGGCTTTGGTATCAAAAAATACAACCTTAGCCCATAAACCAAGGGTCGCTGCCAACGCAGGGAAAATAAACGTAAGAATCCGGCTATCTGTGGCCCGCTGTTGAGTTCGTAAGTCTGAAACTTCTTGCTTTAGATCACCAATTTTGTCTTCAATACCTTTGAGGCACTCATCGGTGCGGGCCGCATCCACTTCAAAGCGTTTATCCAGGGTTTGCACATCTTAACGAATCACGGTGATGTCCGCTTACATGGCCTGGATGACAGTTAATACTTGTCCCAGATTGGATTGAGTTGTGACTTCTGACATGATCAATATCCTGAGTTAGCCATGGCAATATATCCAAGATATAAGCTGAAAATTCTAGGTTTAACAAGGGATAGGAATTGTTAGCTGTGTTCACGGAGAAAGGGGGGAACTAACTCTGGGGGTAAAGGACGAGAATACCAGTAACCTTGACCATGGGGGCAGCCAAGGGTTTTCAATGTTGCAAGTTGGCTATCGGTTTCAATTCCTTCAGCAACAACATCTAACTTGAGAATTTGAGCTAGGGAAATAACGGCATGGACAACTTCTAAGTTTTCTGGGGTCTGCTCCATGCATGTAATAAAGGAACGGTCAATTTTGATGCTATCTAGGGGTAAATGGCTTAAATAACTGAGGGAAGAGTACCCGGTGCCAAAATCATCAATAACCGTTTGAATCCCCAAGGCCTTGAGTTCATGGAGCATTTGCCGAGCGGATTGAAGATGTTCCATTAAAATACTTTCGGTGATTTCTACTTTCAGACAGGAACCAGGCACTTTATTAGCCTTGAGAATATTAGAAATCTGCTCAACCAAGGTGGCCTGGGAAAACTGTTTACTGGAGAGGTTGATGCTCAAACCAATATCCTCGGTAAATTCGTAAGGATAGCTTTCTCGCCAGAGGTGAAACTGTTGACAGGCGGTTTGTAAGACCCAAGTTCCCAAGGGAATAATCAGTCCGGTTTCTTCGGCAATAGGGATAAAGTCTGCGGGGGAAATCATGCCTTTGGTGGGATGGGGCCAGCGTACCAAGGTTTCCAGGCCAACTAGCTTTTGGGTACTCAGGTTGAAAATTGGTTGATAGACGAGGGTAAATTCGCCACGCTCCACAGCCTGCCACATTTCCAATTCCAAATTCAGGCGTTGGCTGACTTGGAGGTAAAGTTGCGAATTAAATACTTCATACCGATTTTTCCCCAGGCCTTTGGCTCGATACATGGCCGTGTCCGCATCTCGGAGCAGTTCTTCCGGTTTCTGGTAGTCCGGTGTGCCCATCACCAGGCCAATGGTGGCAGTGGTATAGAGATTATACTGATTAACCTTGAAGGGAATCGCTAGCCGATTAATTAAATGTTGGGCAATGGTTTCGGCCTGGGCCTGATCCCGGAGTTGTTCCAAAATAATCACAAATTCATCCCCAGCCATCCGGGCGACAAAATCCTGGGGACTGACGGCACGTTTTAAACGTTGGGCAATTTCCTGGAGAAAACCATCACCGACGGAATGCCCCAGACTATCGTTAATGGTTTTGAAGCGATCCAAGTCTAAACAGAGGATGGCATAGGCATTGTCGGGCCGCTCTATCGTCTCTTGAAGGCGTAAAGACAATAAATCCCGGTTGGGCAGTCCGGTTAAGGAGTCATGTTGGGCCTGGTGACGGAGGCGATTTTCCAGTTCTTTGCGTTCATTGAGTTCGGTCTGGAGTTGGCTGTAAAGTTCGGCCTGGTGAATGGCAATCGCAACTTGGGTGGATAGTTGGCGAACTAGATTGACTTCTTCAGCGGCCCATTCCCGCGGTTGGCTACATTGATGGGTAATGATCAGGCCCCAGAGCTTACCGGCCACCACAATCGGAACGACTAAATTTGCTTGGATATCGTAACACTGGAGGAGTTCTTTATGACAAGGGTGCAGTTTAGCAGTGTGGATATTTCCCAAAGCCTGAATACGCCCATTTTGATACTGGTCAACAAAGTTTTGAGAGAAGCAATGATCATGAATCACATCCCCTAACACTGAGGGCCAAGGGGCGATAACGGCCTCATTCACCATTGTTCCCGAATAATTTGGACGAAACCGATAGATCACGACCCGATCTGCTTTTAAGAATTGGCGAATTTCCTGGACAGTGGTATTGAGAATCGTCTCTAGGTCTAAGGAAGCATGAATATTCTGGGTGATTTGAATAACAAGACGTTCCTGTTCTGCTTTTTGCCAGAGAGCTTGTTTATTGCGGTGGCGTTCTTGAGCATAGTGGATCGCCCGCGCAAGGATTCTGGGGCTGAGTTCATTATTGACTAAGTAATCTTGGACACCAAAATGGAGTAGCGCCAGGCCCAAAGATTCATGCTCTGGCGGGCTAATCAGAATTAAGGGAATAGAGGAGGCAATGGTATCTAACTGGTTGATGATGGCCTGAGGATTCTCGAGGGGCAAGATCAAGATTAAGAGGATAGGTGGAGTTGGGTTGCTTAAATGGGCCTGAGCGGCTTCAAGACTGGGGTAATGCTCCACTTGGCAGAAGTCCAGCAAATCACAGGCCTGGTCAAGAAGATGTTGCAGGTGTGCAGCTTGGTGAAGATTGGGATCAATAAAAATTACATGAATGCTAGATGCCGAACAAGAATTAGACGGCTGAACTGATGGATGCTCTAAATACTGATCCCAGGCCTGAGGGGGAGGTGTGGGTTGTAACTCCGGGGAATATTTAGACACAGCGGAACCACCCCAAGCAAAAGCCTTGATAGAATTTTGAGTCGCTAGGTATTGAAAAAGACTCATTAATTTTATTATGCCTCAAGACTATTTCCTCTGTCACCTCAGCAAGAACTAGCAAGGTCTCAGTCCAGGCCAGTCAGAAATGTTACTAAGCGTGATCAAATCTAGGGGGGCAAAAAAACTTTGCTAAGATCAGAAAACCACTTTGATCGGCCCCATGCGTCAAACCTCTGATCTCCACGTTGTTGAAACTCGTCCTTTGTTAGCCCCGGCAACCGTTTTAAACCAACTTCCCACCACCCCCACCATTACCGCCCTCGTGGCTGACACCCGCGATCGCATCCGGGCGATTTTGAAGGCCCGCGATCATCGCCTGCTCGTGGTGGTTGGCCCCTGCTCAATCCATGATGTCAGTGCGGCTTACGACTACGGGCAAAAGCTCCAGGCCTTGCGGGAGGAGCTGGCCGACTCCTTAGAAATTGTCATGCGGGTCTATTTTGAAAAACCCCGGACTTCAGTGGGCTGGAAAGGGCTGATTAACGATCCCCACCTAGACGACAGCTATGACATCAACACGGGCTTGCAACTGGCTCGGAAACTCCTACTCGATTTAGCCGAACTAGGAATGCCTGCGGCAACTGAATTATTAGATCCCATCATTCCGCAATACATTGCCGACCTGGTGGCCTGGACTGCGATTGGAGCGAGAACCACCGAAAGCCAAACCCACCGCCAAATGGCCTCTGGTCTTTCCATGCCTGTGGGGTTTAAAAATGGAACCGATGGGCATCTCGATTCCGCCATCAATGCCATGTTAGCGGCCAAACAAACCCATCATTTTCTTGGCATCAACGCCCAAGGCCTGGCCAGCATTGTTACTACCACAGGCAATCCTGATAGTCACTTGGTTCTCCGGGGCGGTAAAGATGGCCCGAATTATTCTAGTGATCACATTGAGATGGCTGCCACTCTCCTCCAACACAAGGGCTTACCCCAACGGATCATGGTGGATTGTAGTCATGCCAATGCTGATAAGGATCACAATAAGCAAGTGGCCGTCCTTCAGAACATTGCCGGGCAACTGCAACGGGGTAATCGCCATATTCTGGGCGTGATGATTGAAAGTCATTTAGTCGCCGGCCAGCAGGCCATCCCCGGAGATTTACGCCAACTCACCTATGGCCAAAGCATTACGGATGCCTGCGTGGATTTTCCGACCACCGTTGAGATGTTGCAGGATTTAGCCCAGGCCGTGCGGAATCAGGCCCTCGTGGTGCGCTAAGGAATGCAGGCCTGGCAGCGATTGCGGTCAAACCCGCTGGCCAAGCTGGGGGCGATTGTCCTTTTAAGCTTTTATCTGTTGGCCCTGGGCGCGGACTTCATGGCTCCCTATGATCCCTACAGTAGCCAGGCCGAGGGCGCGCTGTTACCCCCCACCCAGCTGTATTGGCGCAACGCCCAAGGGCAGTTCATTGGCCCCCATGTCTATCCCACCACCCTTGGCCCCGTTAGCTTAGATACGGGAGAGCGGCCATTACGAGTTAACCGACAAGCACCTTCCCCAGTTCGCCTATTTGTTCAGGGGTTTGAATATCGGTTTCTCCAAATCAGTCTGCCTTGGCCAACCCAGTGGAATTTTGCTGATCCGAAAATTGAGTCGCGGGTGATGATTCCAGGAATTCCGAGTCGTCTCCATTTATTTGGTACAACCGGCCCAGGCACTCTCAATCTTTTAGGCACCGATGAACAAGCCCGCGATCAATTAAGTCGGCTGCTCTTTGGGGCCCGCATTAGTCTAAGTATTGGGCTGGTCGGAGTAGCGGTGGCTTTTCCCCTGGGGATGTTGGTGGGAGGAATTTCCGGCTACTTTGGCGGCTGGTGGGATGTGGGGCTGATGCGAATTGTTGAAGTACTCATGACAATCCCAACCATTTACTTACTGGTGGCATTGGCGGCCGTTTTACCGGCGGGTTTAAGCAGTGCAGAACGATTTTTATTGATTGTGTTGATCACGTCTTTTGTCAGTTGGGCAGGCCTGGCACGGGTGATTCGCGGGCAAGTGCTTTCCCTCAAGTCCCAAACCTATGTCCAGGCCGCGGTGGCGATGGGGGGCCGTTCCCTGTACATCATCCTGCGGCATATTCTGCCCCAAACCACCACCTATGTCATTATTGCCGCTACCTTAGCTATCCCCAACTTTATTGTCGCCGAGTCCGTCCTCAGTCTGATTGGCCTGGGTATCCAACAACCGGATCCCTCGTGGGGAAATATGCTCTCCTTAGCCACCAATGCTTCTATTCTTTTGTTGCAACCCTGGTTGATTTGGCCCCCCGCTGTTTTGATTGTCTTAACGGTTTTGTCGTTTAATGTTGTCGGCGATAGTTTACGAGATGCCTTAGACCCCAAAAATACAAACTCCTGATCCAGGCTCGGTTCAGACAACTCTGTGGACAAAGATGAAGACAATCTTAAATTTTAGAGCAACGTGTTCAGCAGGGATGATATCGAATAAAAACCAGTCAACACCAGGCCTGGTCAGAGTTACAGATGGAAGATATTACAGATATTAAGCAATTCTTAAAGCTTGGTCAGCGGTAATCTCAGGTACTTTTGCGTTATCTGGCCTAGGATTATTCTAAGTATTTACGTTAAGTGCCGATTCCGCCATGACTAACCAAAAGCAAAATGGGAACTCCCCCAGGCCCGAGCTCACCCATGAGGATATGTACTGTGACAGTGATCGGACGGGAATGACGGTTGGGACACTCAAGCGCGCCTTTTTAGATAATCTGCACTACATCCAAGGCAAAGATGCCTATTTTGCCACGGCCTATGACTACTACATGGCCCTGGCCTACACGGTGCGAGATCGATTAGTCCATCGGCGGATTAAAACAGCCCAAGCTTACTACGAAAAAGATGCCAAAATGGTGTATTACCTCTCGGCAGAATTTTTGATTGGCCGCTTACTGCTCAACAATCTGATCAACGTGGGCCTCTATGAGCAAGCCAAACAAGCGATGGCCGACTTTGGCCTGGATCTGACGGAACTCATGGATCGGGAGGCGGAACCTGGTTTAGGCAATGGGGGCCTGGGACGCTTAGCAGCCTGTTTCCTCGATTCCTTAGCCACCCTCGAAATTCCAGCCATTGGTTATGGAATTCGCTATGAATTTGGCATTTTTGAGCAGCAGATTAGTGGGGGCTGGCAACAGGAAGTTCCAGATAACTGGCTCCGGTTTGGAAATCCTTGGGAAATTGCCCGTCCCGATTACAATGTCGAAGTCAAGTTTGGCGGCCACACCGAAGCGTTTACCGATGCTCAAGGACGTTATCGGGTGCGTTGGATTGCGGAAACAACAGTCTTCGGGACTCCCTATGATACGCCGGTAGCTGGTTACAAAAACAATACAGTGAATACCCTGCGGCTGTGGAGTGCTAAGGCTGGGGAAGACTTTAACCTCCAGGTGTTTAATGCTGGCGACTACACCCAGGCCGTAGCCAACAAAACCTTTAGCGAAAACATCTCCAAAGTTCTCTATCCAGCAGATCAAACCCTCCAAGGGAAGGAACTCCGGTTACGGCAACAGTATTTCTTTGTGGCTTGCTCCCTCCAGGACATTATTCGCCTCTATCTCCGTAATCACAGCACCTTTGATGCCTTCCCGGAAAAAGCGGCCATCCAATTAAACGATACCCATCCCTCCATTGGTGTGGCGGAATTAATGCGGTTGTTGGTGGATGAGCAGCAGTTGAACTGGGACGTGGCCTGGGATATTACCCAACGCACCTTTGCCTATACCAATCACACTCTCCTCTCAGAAGCCTTGGAACGCTGGTCGGTGGATTTGTTTGGACGGCTCTTACCCCGACACTTGGAGATTATTTACGAAATTAACTACCGCTTTCTCAATGAAATTCGCCTCCGTTACCCCGGCAATACGGCCCGTTTAGCCCGGATGTCTTTGGTGGAAGAAGGACATGGCAAGCAAATTCGGATGGCGCACCTGGCCTGTGTCGGCAGTCATACGGTCAATGGGGTCGCCGAGTTACACACTGAGTTGATCAAGCAGGAATTACTGCGGGACTTTTATGAGATGTACCCCGAGAAATTCCAAAACAAAACCAATGGAATTACTCCCCGCCGCTGGTTACTCCTGAGCAATCCCCAACTAGCTACCCTGATCACAGAAACCCTTGGCTCCGAGCATTGGGTGACCCACCTAGATGAGTTGCAGCAACTGGAAACCCAAATCGAGAATCCTACCTTCCAGGCCCGGTGGCAGGCGATTAAACAGAGCAACAAAGAACGACTAGCAGAATACATCTGGCGCAACAACCAAATCGAGGTGGATCCCTACTCCCTCTTTGATGTCCAGATCAAGCGGATTCACGAATACAAACGCCAACACCTTTGTGTCCTGCACATTATTACCCTCTACGAACAAATCAAGGCCAACCCCAGCATTGATATTCAGCCGCGCACATTTATTTTTGGCGGGAAGGCGGCCCCTGGTTACTTCATGGCCAAAACGATCATTAAACTGATCAACGCAGTTGGTGATATGGTCAACCATGATCCGGATGTGGCGGGGCGGATTAAGGTCGTCTTCCTGAATAACTACTCTGTCTCCTTGGGCGAAATGGCCTATCCCGCCGCTGACCTCTCAGAACAGGTCTCCACCGCTGGAAAAGAAGCATCCGGGACTGGGAATATGAAGTTTGCCCTCAACGGTTCCTTAACCATTGGCACATTGGACGGGGCTAACGTGGAAATTCGCCAAGAGGCGGGGCCGGAAAACTTCTTCCTGTTTGGCTTAACGGCCCAAGAAGTGATGAGCCTGAAAGCCGAGGGCTATAACCCCTATGACTATTACCTGAGTAACCCGATGCTCAAAAAGGTGATTGATAGCTTAATCAGCGACTACTTTAACCCCCGCGAACCAGGCATTTTCCAACCCATTGTCAATTCCCTGCTCTACCACGATGAATATATGCTTTTAGCCGATTATCAGTCCTATATAGATTGCCAGGCCAGGGCGGCAGCGGCATTTCGGGATAAGACCCATTGGACAAAAATGTCGATTTTAAATGTCGCCCGGATGGGTAAATTCTCCTCGGATCGGACGATTTGGGAATACTGTCAAGACATTTGGCGGGTAGAACCCTTGTCCATTACCTTGGATGTGCCTCAGGCTCCATCACCCTTAACGGCCGGAGTTTAGAGGGGTTGAATAAACAGGGCCGGGTCTAGTTGAGATCAGGCCTTATTTTTTTCAGTTATTTTAAGGGTCTATTGGCGGCGGCGGGGACGGTGATAGGTGACTCGTTCAGAGCGATTGCGCTCAAATTCAATCAGGCGGCCATAGTATTCGTGCTTCGTCAAGTTCATTGAGAAAAAGACGTGCTTGCGGGGATTGCCAAAGCCTTTCCGGGTAAAGAATTTAACGGCGGGGGTGTTAGCTGGGTCCGTATCCACAAGCATAAACCGGGCTCCTTGCTCAATCATCCGCTCAATGATTTTATCCACCAAAATATCAGCCACTCCCCGGCGTTGATAGTCGCGGCTGACCCCTAACCAGTTGATATAGCCATAAACCCAAGGGGCTTTTTCAATAATGGTGCCGAGGACAAATCCGGCCAGATTACCTTCTATTTCTGCAACTAAGCAATAATCGGGATCCGTATTGTAGTAGCCAATCACTTCCCATTCGTCCCAAATTCGGTACAGGGAGGGGTAGAGATCACTCGTAAATAAACGCTCCCCTAAATGAAAGACTGGAGCGATATCATCTACGGACATATCCCGCACAGTGACGGTCATGGCACTGGTTTCTGCGGGGTTTTGCAGATCTTTAATTTCAAAATGTTCTTGGTCGGATTGTTCAGGAGTCATAGAGAAGGCCTGGAAAACAATAAAAACTTTGCGTGTTCGGGAATAGCGAAGTTGTGACTCAAGGGCAAGGAGCTTTGAGAGATGGGTTCATAACAGAAGCATCAAGTAGGGACCCTAGCAGGCTTATTTTTAAATTTCAATGGTTGTGTATCGGGTGATCCTAACAATTCACCCCCAAATTTTGACCTGAGGCAGCCATCCTACTCTTGACGTGAATCTATTTACCAGTCTGGCAGCGGCAACATAAAACCCATGACTGCGATCAAGCTTGTGGAATATCCCAGGCCAGTCACCTAGGAACTTTACCTTATGTTAATCTAAAAGCCCTGGCTGGCCAATTTAGGGCTGTTTAATTTGATGTGGGAATTTCCAGGATACGGTCTTTAATATTTTGGGCGAGACGCTGTCCCAAGTAATCAGGAATTAAATTGCCATTGGGGCCGAGGAGGTAAAGGAGTAGTCGCACCCGGCTCCGCCAAAGCATGAAATTGGTATTGACCACCAACAACTCTTCCCCCCAAATTGCATGCATGACCTTATAAAGCAGGCCGGGGTGACTGGCGGCTTCAATTAATAGGGCGGGCAACTTAAACACATGATCCGTATAAAAACTGGTTTGGACATCCTTGAGTCCTTCTCCCCAGTCAAACTCTAAGGTCAGCATGTCCTCCACGGCAAATTCACCATTCAAGGTTTGCAGAAGGGCCCGCTGCACGCTATCGGTCATTTTTTTCGAGAGGGCTATACCATCTTGAGAGAGGACAAGTTTAATAAACACCAGCATGGGGGTGCGAATTTGCCCATAGAGGCTAAGGCTATGGATTCCCAGGCGATAGGCGGCCATCACCCCAAAGAGATCACTCAGGAGATAGGAATGGTTCCGATTAGCAAAGTAAAGGGCGGTGCGATTGTTCTCTAGGGATAAGTGAATTACGGGTTGCTTAGTGCGGTGAATCTGATAGGCAAGCTGGAGATTTTGTCGCTGAATTTCGCTGCTGGCGTACTGCTCGTAAAAATCGGGGAACGTGCGGTTAAAGCGCTTCAGGAGGTCTTGGTCTGACCATTGATTCTCGGAAATCATACTTTGTTTGCCGCTATACTGAAATCTGTGGATCAGCCAACTTTGGTTGCTTCGTTAGCCCCAGGCCTGTGATTAACAAACCATCTCCAGCATACTTGCATGAGCTTCTGGAAAAATCTTTTTAGTGGTCAAAGTAATTCTTCAACCGCCACCTCAACACTGACACCTGTTCCCTCTGGAGATGCTAATCCTACGGCTGAATGTTCCGGGACAAGCAAGATCTTCTTTAGCAAAGAAAAGGAAATTGACGTTCAGGAGCTTGAAGAACTCTGTGATGCGGTGGGTTGGTCGCGACGGCCCCTGCGGAAGGTGAAAAAAGCCATTGAGCATAGTTTTATTGTCGTTTCTATGTGGGAGCAGCGGGGCAGTTATCGGCGCTTAATTGGCTTTTCCCGAGCCACTTCTGACCATGCCTTTAATGCCACCATTTGGGATGTTGTCGTCCATCCACAGTTTCAACAACGGGGCCTGGGCAAAGCCTTAATGCAGCAAATTATTAAAGAACTGCGCCGGGAAGACATTAGCAACATCACCCTATTTGCGGATCCTGGTGTGGTTAATTTTTACCGAAATTTAGGGTTTCGCCCGGATCCGGAGGGCATTAAGGGGATGTTTTGGTATCCTAATAGCCGCTAGGGGATGAGACAAGCTACTATGGTTAAGCAGGAAGTTATATCTTATTGACCTCTTGCTAGTTCGATTTCGGGATGTAGCGCAGCTTGGTAGCGCATCTGCTTTGGGAGCAGAGGGTCGTAGGTTCAAATCCTATCATCCCGATTTTGTTGATTGAGAATGTCTATGCCGCGGGATGTGCCCAAACGGGTGGCTCCAGCATTAATTAAATCCTTGGCCTGGTCATAGGTGCGAATCCCGCCTGAGGCTTTCACTCCAACCCGATCCTTGGCCACTTCCTTCAGAAGTTTGACATCCTCAACCGTTGCTCCCCCCTGCCAACCTGTACTGGTTTTGAGAAAGCTCACCCCCGCATCCAGGCAAATTTCCGCCGCAATTTGCTTCTCAGTCGTAGTTAAAACCGTGGTTTCCAAAATCGCTTTGACTGTAACTTGAGTGGCTTCACAGATGGCAGCGATTTCGTTATAGATGGCCTCGCTATGACCCATTTTTAACCAGCCCAAATTAATGACCACATCCAATTCTTGCGCCCCAGCATCCACCGCAGCTTGAGCTTCATAGAGCTTTGTTGCAGGGGTATGGGCCCCGGTGGGAAAACCAATCACCGTACAAACGAGGGGCACTTTGCCATAGAGGAGCTCAACAGCACGGGCCACCCAAATCGGGTAAATGCAAACGCTGGCAAATTTCCACTGCTCGGCCTGGGCGCACAATTGCTCAATGTCAGCTTCTGTGGCAAGGGGGTCTAATAAGGTGTGGTCAATCTGGGGAGCCAAATTATTGAGGGTCATCATCAAGTCATCTCTTCAGGACTGCATCTAAAATTTATGCCTAAATTTTTCAAATTCTGACTCCCCTCAGCAGCAGATTACAGAACCTAGTTAGGGCCAGATAGACTGGAAATCTCGGGGAGGGTCAAAGCAGGTCAATCCTCATTTCAGCAATGCCTATGGATGTCTCTGATTCTAGAACAGTCTGTGTATGGCGATGGGAAACCCGCAGCCCAGTCCCCGAATATTAACTCTGCTTCGACATTTTAGACTGAGCTTAGGCCAAATCCGCGGGTAGGCTGAGGGCCTGATAAATTTGCTGCTGCAGGTCTTGGCGTTGGAGTTCCTGAGACGGAGCTTGGGGTGTGCGGGGGACAAAAATAATGCTATCCACCGGTTCTAGGGCGATGAGTTGAAACAAGAGGGCAATGACGGGAATTTCCCCCACAACCCGACCTGCGGCCGCGGCCCTTTCGGCTTGACCAGAGGTGGCATAGGCATAGATGACGTTTCTGCTGAGGTCGGGTAGGTGGCGATGTTGAAGGGTAACCGATTCCCAATTTCCTTGGGGACTTTGACAAATGTAATAGTTCAATTCAGGCAAAGATTCGGCAATTTTCCGCAAGATTGGGGCAATTGTTTGTAAGGCCTGGGGGGTTTGGCCATCGGCAGGGGCCTGGGCAATCAGAGTTTGGAGTTGCTGATCCAAGGTCACAAAAACAAGTTCTAATAGCTAATATTTTGAGTCTAACGGATCAGGCCTGGATGGGTAAAACTCTCTAAAATTCTAGGTCATAATCAATGCAACCTCTCAAGTGGTGTCGTAAATAATGTCAACCCCAACCAAGATTGTGTTGGCTGAATCTCATAGCAGAATGTTTAATGATTTATCTGTATAAAACTAAGTTCTCGCCTTAAGTAAAATATTTTCAATTATAGAATTATAGTTCAAGGCAACAATCCCACAAGTAATAAAAGTAACCGATGGCCAAAAATCAAAAAAAATAATAACAAAATGTACTAAAAATTGAGTTCTCAACTTGAAACCTATCAGATTCTATGCTTTGCTAGTTATTAGGTTAAAAATTCAGGTTTGTAAGTTGCGATTCGCGCCAAGTGTCTGGCAGATTTCCCTTATTCGCCACTTACCCAATGTCAACTTAATTTAAGGAAGGTGAACGAATGCCTCGCAAGAGCACTAATCAACTCACAGGTGAAGCTCTCCTCAAAAAAGTCAAGGACTTGGATGGGAAAAGCCAAGAAGAAATTGCCAAGGCCTGTGGTTATTACACAACAACAAAAGGTGGCGCAGAACGGGTTAGCACGCTGAAATTTTATAAAGCACTAGCCTATGCCCAAGGTCTGAATTTGGACGGCAAATCAGCATCAGGCAGCAGTCGGGGTGGACGGAGTGCCAGCTATCGCATTAGTGTCCAGGCCAATGGCAACTTACTGATTGGTTCAGCCTACACCAAGCAAATGAACTTGGAACCCGGAGATGAGTTTGAAATTACCCTGGGGCGCAAGCACATTAAATTAACCCAAGTTTCTGAAGAAGACGCTGCTGTCTAGGCTCGGAACATAACCAATCATCGATCTTTCCCTCACCCTTCCTCGCTTGCAATGGGATAGTTGTCGTTAACCCAGATGCGAAGATAGAGTCTCTGTGGGGGAAATTTTAATTTTTCACAAAGTTTTCGAGAAGAACCTAAAAATGTTGTTAGGTGGCCTATCTTTGGGATGATTTTGACGGTTAATCCCAGATTCTCGGGGAGAAATTAGGGTAACGTAAAAGCAGATGTCGTACCGTTAGGAATGCTCCTCCGATGAGCCAGGCCAAGGTGGAAATTTATACATGGGCAACCTGTCCCTTTTGTATCCGTGCTAAGCAGTTACTCTCCCGTAAGGAAGTTCAATTTACAGAATATGGGATTGATGGGGATGAAACCGCACGGGCGGCAATGGCTAAACGGGCTAATGGCAAACGCTCTTTACCGCAAATTTTCATCAATGACCAACATGTTGGCGGCTGTGATGATTTACATCGCTTAGAGGCTCAGGGAAAGTTGGATATCTTACTCCAAAGTGGGGTCTAAACTCCCGTAGCTGCTTTTAAGTTTTACGCCTAATTAACGGGAGAAACAGCCGATGAAACAGGTTTTTATCATCGATCCAATTGCTGGCCTTGATCCCGGCCACGATACCAGTGTTGCCTTAATGGAGGCGGCCCAACTGGCTGGTCACGAGGTTTGGATCACCACCATGCAGCAGCTTAGTATTATCCATAGCCAGGCCTGGGCAGTTGTCCAACCCGTGACCTTAGTTCCCGTTATTCTGCAAGAGGATCAATGGTTGCCGGAGCCAGTCTGGTTTAGTTTAGGGGACTCCAGCTTGCGTCCACTGACAGACTTTGATGTGGTTTGGATCCGCCCCGATCCACCCGTGAATACCGCTTATTTATATGCCACCTATATTCTCGATCGTTTAGCCACAACGAAGACTCAGGTTATCAATCATCCCCAAGGCATCCGCTCAGCCAACGAGAAAATGTATGCCCTGCAATTTACTAAGGTGATTCCTACGACCATTGTGAGCCAATCGAAAACCCAAATCCGGGAGTTTGTCCAGGCCCAGGGTACAGCAGTCTTAAAACCCTTGGGAGGCAAAGGGGGGGAAGGGATTCTATTTTTGGCAGCGGGTGATCGCAACTTAAACTCCATGATTGAAATTAGTACGGAGCGGGGGCAATTACCCGTCATGGTGCAGGAATATTTGCCAGCGGCCCAGGCCGGGGATAAACGAATTATTTTGCTAGACGGTGAGCCTATTGGGGCTGTCAATCGGATTCCGACCGGGGATGAGTTTCGGGGGAATATGGCCACAGGCGGGCGGGTGGCAAATGTCGAGATCACGGCCCGGGATCAGGAAATTTGTCAGGCAGTGGGGCCAATTCTCCGGCGAGATGGCTTGGTCTTTGTCGGGATTGATGTGATTGGCGGTTATTTAACGGAGGTCAACGTCACTAGTCCAACGGGGATGCGGGAAATTGATCGGCTGAGTGGGACACGTCTAGGGAAAACAGTCATGGCCTGGCTGGAAGAAGATTACAGACAAAGGCAAACCGTCTCAACCAACTGATGAGTGGTTCTCAGTGATTAATGATTAATGATTAATGCATTTGCGGATAGGTCAACTTTGGGGAATGGGCCTGGGTGCGTTGGAGGGCGGCTACGAGGCTTTCAATCTTGACTGGCTTACTGACATAATCATCCATTCCGGCTCGGAAACACATCTCCCGATCTCCCTCTAAGGCATTGGCGGTCATGGCAATGATCCAAGGGCGTTGTTGGGCTGACCAACGTTCACAAATTTTTTCTGTCGTGGTGAGTCCGTCCATTTCTGGCATTTGGATATCCATGAGAATCACATCATAGGGCTGACGCTCTAGGGCCGCTAAGACCTCTAGGCCATTGACAGCCACATCCGCTTGATACCCCAGGCGTTGGAGAATATGTCGAGCCACTTTTTGATTAACAGGATTATCCTCAGCTAATAAAATTCGTAAGGGTAGCCGTTCCCCTAAGGTTACATCAAGGGTGGCCGGGGCCGGAGTCTGGGGTGCTTGGGTATGTGGATCCAGGGCCTGGAGCAGAGTTTGTCCCAATTGCTTGGCCCGGACTGGTTTTTGCAAAAACGCCACAAATAGTGATTTCGCTACAGCGGTTTGTAACCAACTCCGGGGAGTCATCAAAATCAGGGGCAGTTGGGGATATTTTTGCCGCAGTTGTTGACCCAATTGAATCCCATTCAGACCCGGCATCTGGAGATCAATCAGAGCCACATCCCAGGGTTGGTCGGGAATCTGCAAAACCTTGGCTGCCTCAGAATAAACGTTTGGAGATAGGCCCAATTCCTGGAGCCGCGCCCCCAGAAGATGGGCAATGGGTTCATGATCATCAACAACTAAGACTTGTTTTCCTTGGAGAGCTGGGTTTTCGGGGGGGGGAAGACAAATTCTCGCCTCCACAGGGACGCGAATCGTAAACCGAAATGTTGTCCCAACCCCAACCTGGCTTTGCACCGTCATATCGCCCCCCATTAGCTGACAGAGCCGCCGACTAATTACCAGGCCCAGGCCCGTCCCACCATATTGGCGCGTGGTTGAGGCATCCACCTGACTAAAGGGCTTGAACAATCTATCGAGGCGATCGTCAGGAATCCCAATCCCGGTATCCTCAATGGCAAACCGCAGTTCATAGTCTCCTTGGGCCGTTTGGGGGCGACTATCCACATGGATCATCACTTCCCCTTGGGTGGTAAATTTCACGCCATTGCCGACTAAGTTCACTAAGATTTGCCGGACTCGGGTCACATCCCCTAGGACTTGTCGAGGCGTATGGCAACTGTAGGTATAGCCAAGTTCAATATTTTTCTCATCCGCTTTGGTGGCTAATAAATCGAGAACCTCCTCAATGCAGTCGGCCAAGTCAAAGGGACGTTGCTCCAAACTCATGCTGCCCGATTCAATCTTGGAAAAGTCTAAAATGTCGTTAATAATCGTCAGCAAGGTATCCCCGGCCTGGCGAATCGTTTGAATAAAGTCCTGTTGTTGGGGGGATAGGGGCGTATCTAACAGCAAACTGGTCAGGCCCATCACCGCGTTCATGGGGGTGCGAATTTCATGGCTCATGGTGGCGAGAAAATCACTTTTGGCCCGGTTGGCCAGTTCAGCACTCAGGCGGGCCTGCTCCAGCTCTTGATTTTGAATCAGAAGTTGCTCCCGTTGTTCCGTTTCTTGGGACAATAGCTGGGCCTGAGCCAGACCAATCCCAACTTGGGCCGCCACCGTTTCCAAAAATTCTACTTCCGCAAGTTGCCAGCGATGAGAGTGGTGACAGAGGTGCAAGGCAATTAAGCCATTGGGTTCACCCCGATAGGATGTCCGAACGGCTAAAAGGGACTTGAGGGAAATCTGTTGGCAAAACTCGGCAATACTGGCCGTTTCGGGTTCTTGTTCGACGCGATCCACAACCCAGGCCTGGTCAGAGACTAACACCCGCTCCAGCATCCTGTTGCCACTGATGGGGATCTCAAGCTGAGAAATAGAAGTAATCCCCTCTGCTAAATATTCCGCCACCAAGGGCACATCTAATTCGGGGGTATGCCGATAGGTATGAATTAAACAGCGATCGACTTTCAACGCTCGCCCAAGGGCCTGGGCCGCCATTTCACAGATGTGTTTAGCATTCAAACTTTGGCGAATTTCTTCCGTGATTTGCCGCAGAAGTAATGCTCGTCGCATTTGTTGCTGAAGAACCGCCTCAGCCCGTTTCCGTTCACTGACATCGGTTTGAATGCCAATATAGTGGGTCAACTGCCCCTGGTCATCGTAAATTGGGGAAATGGAAAGTTCATTCCAAAAGACAGTACCATTTTTGCGAATATTTTTGAGCACAACCCGCCCCGACTGGCCTTTTTTGATGGCATGACGGAGGGCCTGTAGCCCTGGTTGATTTTGATCGTCCCCTTGGAGAAACCGACAGTTGCGGCCAATCACCTCTGAGACACGATAGCCCGTAATTTTTTCAAAGGCAGGGTTGGCATAGATCACGGGGTAGTCTGGGCGGCGATGATCCGTAATTACAATCCCGTTCGTACTGGCTTCTATAGCCCGCTCGCGCAACAGCAGTTCAATTTCAGCGTGCTTTTGATCCGAAAGGTCACTAGCAATTCCCAAAAAACCATTAATCTCGCCTTTGGAATTCCGCCGGGCTGTAACCGATAATTTGACCGGAAAGCGACTGCCATCTTTACGAATATAGGTCCATTCCCGCTCATCGGCCTGACCAGATCGAGAACGATGCACAAAAACCTCAAACCCTGGAGGAATCTCTTGACCCACTTCTTGACTGAGGATTTTAGCCTGGAACTGAATTTCGAGTGGATCATGAAAAATTGCTGGGGTTGCACAACCGAGTAGCTCTCTGGCTTTATATCCCAACCATTTTTCAGCTACGGAATTAAACGCGCAGATTGTTCCATCAACAGTTGTGGAAATAATGGCATAGTTGGCACTATCAAGAATATCTTTCTGTAGGTTGCTATTATGTTGCCGTTCTCGGAGCAGCTTTTGAACCCGACGCAGATTCCGGCGGACTTCCAGTTGAGTCACGACTTGTTTAGCTAGGGTTTGGAGCGTGAGTTCTTGGACTGGGTTGAGTTGGCGGGGTTGTTGATCAATGACACATAGGGTTCCTAGGGTAAATCCGGTCGGGGTGATGAGGGGCATGCCCGCATAAAAACGAATATGGGGTTCACCCGTGACTAGGGGATTATCAGCAAAACGTTCATCTAAGAGGGTGTCGGGAATGACCAAAAGGTGGGGTTGCAAAATAGCGTGGGCACAAAAGGCCAGGTTTCGGGGCGTTTCGGTTGCATCCAGGCCCACCTTGGCTTTAAACCATTGGCGATCTTTATCAACCAAGCTGATTAAGGCGATGGGTACGTCACAGACCGCAGCCGCTAATTCGGCAATTTGATTAAAGTCAGACTCCGGCGGCGTATCTAAAACACGATAGGCATCAAGGGCCTGGAGGCGGCGATCTTCGTTATCTGGACAAGGGGCACAGAGCATTGCAAAACCTTTTGACCGGCGATTCCAATGGCTTGAAGGGAGGAAGAATTGAAGGGGGTTGAAAGATCCTACTTGACTGTTTTGTCAAACGGAATGATAGAGAAATCAATCAATTTCCAGTTTAGGCGATTTGTTCAAGGGGACAGATAAACGGGCTTTTCTTAGGAAAAATAGCCATTTTCATTTCATTTGACCCGCAAATATTGTTAAGATATGTAAAGAATCTCTCAGAAATACAGACATTATGAGTCAGCGCGTCATTGTGATTGGGGCCGGGATTGGCGGGATTACAGCGGGGGCGTTGTTGGCACGGCGGGGTTTTGATGTTTTGGTATTGGAGCAAGCGGCGGTGATTGGGGGCTGTGCTTCGACGTTTAAGCGGCAGGGGTTTACCTTTGATGTTGGGGCAACTCAGGTGGCGGGCCTGGAACCGGGGGGCATTCATCACCGCATTTTTCAGGATTTAGATTTGCCAATACCCGAAGCAACGGTTTGTGACCCAGCCTGTGCAGTCTATTTACCAGGAGAAAAGCACCCCATCCAGGCCTGGCGAGATCCCGAAAAATGGCAACAGGAGCGACAACGACAATTTCCGGGTAGTGAACCCTTTTGGCAGTGTTTAGCTCGCTTATTTGACATTAGTTGGCGATTTCAGGCCCGGGATCCGGTGCTACCCCCGCGCAATGGTTGGGATCTATCTAAACTGTTGGCAGCCTTACGGCCAGATACCCTCTTAACCATTCCCTTTAGTTTACTAACCGTGGGGGATTTATTAAACCTGTTTGGCCTGGGGCAAGATGACCGATTGCGGCGTTATTTAGATTTACAACTGAAACTCTATTCCCAAGTGGATGCCCGTGAAACCGCCGTGTTATATGCAGCCACAGCCTTAGCCATGTCCCAGGCCCCCTTTGGCTTGTATCACTTGAAGGGCAGTATACAGGTTTTGGCGGATCGGTTAAAGGCAGGCCTGGAAAAATTTGGTGGCCGACTCTTGACCCGACACCGTGTCGAAAATATTCACCTCGAAAATGGCCTGGCCAAGTCGGTCACAACCCGCAACTTAAAAACCGAAGAAACCTTTACAGAAACCGCCGATCATGTTGTCGCCAATGTCACCGTCCAAAACCTGAGCCAACTTTTAGGTGAGCAAGTTCCCGCCAGTTACAAACATCGAATTGAAAAATTACCGCCTGCTTCCGGGGCCTTTGTGATTTATTTAGGGGTTCAAGACGCTGCCGTTCCCCAAGATTGCCCGCCCCATCTCCAGTTTTTGTCCGATAACGATGGCCCCATTGGCGAGAATAATTCCCTTTTTGTTTCCGTCAGCCAGGCCGGGGATGGGCGCGCTCCTGAAGGATATCGGACGATTATTGCTTCCAGTTTTACGGATCCGGTTTTATGGTGGGGCAATGATGTTGATTATCAGGCCCGGAAAGAAGTTTATATCCAAACTGCCCTAGAACATCTTGGCCGATATTTTCACCTCACCCCAGAGACCATTCACCACGTTGAAGCTGCGACCCCCAGAACCTTTGCCCGTTATACAGCCCGCGATTTAGGCATTGTTGGTGGTTTGGGTCAGCGATTGAGTACCTTTGGCCCCTTTGGCCTGGCGACCCGGACTCCCATTTCTCGATTATGGCTGGTGGGTGATTCTGTCCATCCAGGAGAAGGAACGGCGGGGGTGAGTTACGGGGCCTGGACAGTAGTGGAGCAAATTCTGGCAGAACGGTGATGTACTTTTACTGATTCAAACCCAAATCATCCATATTTTGCTGAATCTCTTGGCAGATCGCTTTTAACTTCTGTTGATTTGCGGGGGTAGGCTCAGCCAAGTAAGTTAGGAGCGCAAGATCGCGTCGATCCTGGTATTGCTTTCTCTCAATCTGGCGTTGCTCTCTCTCAGCCTCGCGTTGCTCTCTCTCAATTTCTCGGTGTCGAGCTTGATTTGCCTGGTCTCTTGCTTGATCCTCTCGGTTTCGAGCCAAATTTCCATTGAACCACTTAAGGCCAAGATCAACCAAAGCCACCAAGAGGGTTGCGGCAAAGGCCCATAGGCTCCAGTCTCTAAAGGTTCCGGGGGGGAATTGGGGTGGGAAGTCGGTGGGTTCATAAAACCTTAGAGCTGCTGTGACTGCAATTAAGACTGTTAGGAGTGTATTGGGTAAAATTCCCAAAAACATCAGTAATGACTTTTTCATTATAGTTTAGGGTGCTTCGAGTTTGAGTTCTTCTAACCAAGGCTCTAAAGCATTGACCTGGGAGATTTCCACAGGCTCATAGGGGCTTAAAAGATTAAGAACATCCTGACCATAACTGCGGTGAATAATCCGAGTATCAAACAAGGCAAGGAGTGTTTTTTGATTGCGAATTGGGGCGATAAGTTGGGCCAAGCGAGATAAACACTCTGGCCATAAATATTCTCGAAACCAATCTCGATGCTGTTGTTTATAAAACTCAATCCGAGCCGCGACAGGAGGATTTTCTCGAGAGGGGATCGGCAACGTCACAACCAAAAGGGCTTGGGGAATCGGGAAGGAGCGGCTCTGGGCCACCCAGTACTGCCACCGACAAATCAAAATTCCTCTTTCTGACCGTAGCGGCGCTTCAACCCGCACCTGAGAACCAAAACTGGCAGCTAAATTGGCGGCTATCTGTTCCCGTAAAGGCAAATCATCAACAATCACCACCGCAAACCAGGGATTTTCGGGCCGACTGCTACGGGCTTGAAACTGCCAGAGTAAACCACCCAACTGGGCCTGGAGATAGGGGGCAAATTCCGGTGTATTGGGCAATGGAAATCGCTGCGGCAGATAGAGGGATAGGGTTTCTTGGGCCCGGGCTGGATGAAAGGCCAGATTAATGGCTTCTAGGCCAGTCAGGCCCAAACGCTGCCGCCACAGGGGAGCTTGAGGGTCTAATTCAATTTGCTGTCCTAAGAAAACGAGGGGTTGGCGGGGCCAGAGGGCCTGGAGTTGGTCTTGAATTTTGAGGGGAAACCCTTGGAGGGTGATCTGCCCATAATCGGCATCAGGGTTGGCTAATAGGCAATGATATTGGGGCGTTTTCAGCATCATGAACCATTGTTGCCAGGCCTGGGGAAGGTTCACGGAATATGTGGCTAGTAACCCAGTCAACAGTTGCAAAAGCCGCTCAATTGCCAGGCGGGACAGGCGATAGCAGCCATAGGGATTACGGGGATATTGAAAAACCTCATGAATTAGCTTAATCAACACATCCCGAATTGCTTGCCGGGCCTGGGGAAAGCAGCGAGTGAGTTCTTCCCAATCCGCAGGGGTCAGTTTAACCGTCAAGACAGCTTGGGCCGTAGTTTCAAGCATTTCCAGGCCATCAATCACAGTCGGAAGGGCCGAGGGGATCATTGGAGTCGCGGCTAACATCCCCCTTAACCAGTCGGCCTGGGTGATCAACAGCAAGCCTTGAAAGTTTTTATCTGGCCAGGTTGGTGCAGTCACAACTGGCTTATCAATCGGCAAAAACTCTAAAAGCTGAGGCAATTGTCCGTGGAGGATATATTGCTGGGTTGCGGGACAAGTGACCAGAACTGCGGGGCCGGGCAGTAACAACAGGGGGACTAAATAACTGAGAGTATGGTGGTAATGATAGGTGGCTTGGCCAGAAATTTGCATTAAGGCATCGCGGTGCAAGTGTAAGGTACGGGCTACCAAACGGGCCAAGGTCAAATGATGGGGCCAGTCACTTCCTCCCACCGCCCGTAAATAGGCCCGTAATTGCTGATGCACCAAAACTTCCAACGACCCTCTCCCAACTGTATGAACTCCTCAACTAACCCTATCCCCTTGGCCCTGGCATCCCCTTAAAAAGAATCTCCCAGGCCTGGTGAAAACTGTAGGTCGTTTGTAGATCACCTTCAGTCATTGACCAAATGGCAGGCAAGCGGGTAGCAGTGATATTTTAGGGATGCAGTGTGAGGTTTAACTATGAGCTTACCGACTCCCAGTCCCGAAGTGGTGTTACAACAACTGAATTGGCGCTATGCCACGAAAAAGTTTGATGCAGACAAAAAAATTCCGGCAGATGTCTGGGCTTTACTGGAACAGAGCTTAGTCCTGGCCCCGTCCTCATTTGGCCTACAACCCTGGAAATTTTTTGTGATCGAAAATCCGGAAATCCGGGCCCAACTGGTGGAACACTCCTGGGGACAAAAACAAGTGGTGGATGCCTCCCATTTAGTTGTCCTAGCCATCAGAACCCCCATTGATGCGGATTATGTGGATCACTATCTCGCTCGGATGGCCGAAGTTCAGGGAGTCCCGGTGGAAAATCTGCAAAAATTTGGCGATGTGGTGAAAGGATTTATTGCCAAGCCGCCCTACCCCTTGGATATGGAAGATTGGGCCACCCGGCAGGTCTATATTGCCTTGGCTCAGTTAATGACCGTTGCCGCAATGGTGGGAGTGGACACTTGCCCGATGGAAGGCTTTATTCCCGCCAAATATGATGAGGTGTTGGGACTGGCAGGATTAGGCTATAAATCCGTGGTTGTTTGTCCCCTAGGCTACCGGGCTGCGGATGATAAATATGCCACTTCGCCGAAAGTCCGCTTCCCAGTCTCAGAAGTAGTGGAATATCGGTAAGGAGTTATAGATTGGCTTAACCACGGCCAGAGGGCGGGAAGTAGATGACGGGATACGCGCTCCGGCGCAAAATTTCACCGGCAAAGCTCGGAATGGAAAGCTCCCAGATTTTACCCACCGCTGCCGAGGACAAGCCAATGGCATGAATATCCAACTCATGGGCAACGGCTTCAACTTCTGTGACCGGGGTTCCGACTTTAGTGATGGTTTTGACCCGTAATCCCAGGCCAGCCAATTCTTTTTCAATCTCTGCCAAAATTGTTTCTGCTTCCTTGACCTTTTGATTAGCACTTAAATCCTGTTGACCGGAATTATTAATCACCCAAACTAAGGTGCAGGCCGCGAGGGGATGGGGCGGAGCTTCTTGGGCCAGGGTTTTAATTTGTTGCAGCAGGTGTTGAGCCGAGGGGCTATGATCGTAGGGAATCATGACATGACGTAAGAGGTGCTGACAGCGCAAAGCCAGTTCTTCCGAGGTCATAACCCAAAATAAATGAGGCCGGGCAATCATCACTGGAACTTTGGTACGTTGAATTAAATCAATGGTGGTGCTGCCAAAGATTTTCTCGTCTAGTAAGCTCCGAGCCGGCCGACTCATCAAGACTAAATCTATTTGGTGTTGCTCAATCACTTCTAAAATGACATCCACCGCTCGCCGGGTCTCAATAATGACTTCGGCGGTCAAACCGGGCGGAAATTGGCTTTGATCCACTGTCAAAAGTTCCCGGGCTTTGGTCAATTGTTTTTCCCGCTGGCGGATCCGTTCGAAGTCATCCTCAATGTGGCAGCAGTGGAGAAAAATCACCTTTTCCAGGCCATTGACCGCTAATTGAGGAATAAAATTCACCAGTCGCGGCAAGCCATCCGCTAAGTTGGTTGGGATTAAAATGCGCTTGAACATGGCTTTAGAGGTGCTCTCGAACTGTGCTTAGTTTGCAGCTTACCATAGAGTTTCCAGGCCCCACCCCCGTTTTACTAGCCCCTAAATGATCTTAAATATCATCCCGGAGAATTTTTGGTAAAGCGGTCAAAATGGCCTGGCTCACCTGATGAGGGCGCAGATCATCCGCAATAGTTAAGGTTAAGTCGGCCTGGGCATAGAACTCATTGCGGGCCTGGGCAAGGGTGGTCAGTTTCTCGGCTAAGGCGGCATGAGCAAGGAGGGGACGAGTGGTATCTCCAGCCAAACGATTGACCAAGTTGGGGATCGATACCTTGAGCCAAATGACCAGGCCATGATGCAGATAACTCCAATTCATCGGCTCTAGAATAATTCCGCCCCCCGTCGCCACCACGAGATGATGATAGCAGGAGACTTCCGCCAGAACTTGGGTTTCTAGTTGACGAAAGGTTGCTTCCCCGGCCTGGGCAAAAATTTCACTCACAGACTGGCCGGCCACCTGTTCAATCAAGCGATCTGTATCCATAAACCGATAGCCCAAGGCAGCAGCAAGTTCTTGGCCAGTGGTCGTTTTACCGGATCCCATCATCCCAATTAAATAGAGATTCGTCCCATTGAGGCGATGGGGGAGAGTTGAACATTGCGGATCAGAAATCATCCTTCTTCCTCTAACCAGTCACCCCAGTCGTCATGATCCCTAACCCCATCATCGGAACCGGAGGAATGGTAGGGGGGTGTTAAAACGCGAAACTCAGCATCTACCACATCTGGGCGGACATTTGGGCGGGGGCGACGGGGTTTGCGGGCTGGCCTGGGGGAAGATGGCTCGGCCGGAATCGCCTCTGATTCGGGGACTTCTACCTCGGGAATTTTGACCGGGGGGGATTCTGGAGTGGGGTAACTCTCTTGGGGGCGAGGGAGCTGATCCTCTAGAGGGGTGACATTCCGGGCCTCTGTCCAGCGTTCTCGTCGGGATGAGGCAGTCGGCTCCGTAAACCAATCCTCAATTTCTGGCTCGGGTGCAGGTGCAGGAGGCGGGGGGGTTCGTTCTCGGCGGGGCGGTTCCGCAGTCTTAACAACCCTATTTTGCCCAATTGACCACAGAAGTGTAATGACCATCCCCACCAACAAGCCTAAACCCAGGCCCGCCAAGATTAACAGTCCAAAGGGGTAAGCAGGAGTCCGCCAAAATAAAAAGACGATGGGGAATGAAACCTGCCAATTCTGCCAAATCAACAAGGCCAGGCCAACTAGAACAACTAATAGAAAAATCCGCCGCACCAACTATTACTCCTCAGATGAAATTGGCCCCTGCCAACGCTTGAGGGGAACACAGTCAACCTGGAGTTGATCAAGGGCGCGGGCCACGACAAAATCGACCAAATCTAAGATGGTTTGCGGTTGATGATACCAGGCCGGAATCGCTGGAACAACGCGGGCCCCCGCTTCGGCCAATTGAGTCAGATTTCGCAGGTGAATCAAACTCCAAGGGGTTTCCCGCGGCACAAGGATTAATCTCCCCCCCTCCTTCAATTGGACATCGGCCGCCCGCTCAAGGAGATCACTGCTCAATCCCGCCGCTAATTTCCCCACGGTGGCCATACTACAGGGAATCACCACCATCCCCAATGTCCGATAGGAGCCACTGGCAATGCTCGCCCCTAAATTCGTGGCTGAATGACAAATTAAGGTTCCCCCCGCTTCTTGGGTTTGTGACCGCCAAAACTCAGCTTGTTGATCGGGTTGAGAAGGCATCATAATTCCCAACTCTGCCCGCCAGACTTGATAAGCCCCCTTAGAAGCGACCAAATCCACTGGATACTTGGCTTGGAGTAAAAATTTCACGGCCCGCACTGCATAAATTAGCCCTGATGCACCGGAAACACCAATAACAATGGGACGTTTTACTATCACAGCTAATCCAAACCAGAACCGGTGGCCCCAACAGCCACGTTTACTATTGTAGGCGGGGCCTGGATTATCCTAAGTTGTAGTTGTTGCGAGACGGGTCATGAATTCAATTCCGACTGCCCATAATTCTGAACTGGAGAACCCAGGCCCGTCTTTATCGCCCGTCAACGATTGGCTGGATGTGGACTTACTGAACCAGCTTTTAGGGCCTGAGTCCTTAGAACCAGAAGTGGAGTCCCTCTTTTCCGAATTATTACCCTTAACCTTAACCGAGGTCAGGCCTGTTTTTCTATCTCCGCCCACTCATGTGCAGCCTACCCCCTCAGATCTTTGCCTAACCCATATCGCTACGACAAAAGCCTTGATTTATCACCTCCAGGCCGTGGTGGCTGAATTTGTTCCTGCTAGCCCTGGCATATCTCCCCACCCGTTAACTTACCTCACAGATCAACTCCTAAATTCCGTGGAAGCGACTCAATTAGCTCTCGGAGCCTGGCTTGAGAATCCACAGCCCTAAAACCCTTTTCTAGTGAATCAATAAAATAAAAACTGCCTCAAGTGGCGCAATTTCCGGTACATTTTGAGAATTGATTCGGCACATTTTTTAGCAGTAGGAGCGTAATCATGCGAGTCTGTGTGATTGGAACAGGGTATGTAGGCTTAGTCACCGGTGCCTGTCTAGCGCACATTGGCCATGACGTGATTTGCATTGATAACAACGCCGAGAAAGTTAAAATCCTCCAGGCCGGGCAATCCCCCATTTATGAACCGGGACTCACGGAAATTCTCCGGGACGCGATCCAGGCCCAAAAGATTCAGTTCTCCAGTGACTTAGAGGCGGGCATTGAGCATGGGGAAATTTTATTTATCGCGGTGGGGACTCCAGCTTTACCGACTGGGGAAACCGATACCCGGTATATCGAAGCGGTGGCTCGGGGGATTGGCGAAAATCTCAAGGCGGGCTATAAGGTCGTGGTCAATAAATCCACTGTCCCAATTGGTTCTGGAGATTGGGTTAGGATGTTGATCCTCGATGGGATTAACGAAAAGCGGCCCGAACTCGTAGATCAAAGCGGGGCGATTAAAGATGAGAGCCTCTTATCCTTTGATGTCATCAGTAACCCGGAATTTTTACGGGAAGGTTCTGCTGTCTTTGATACCTTTAACCCGGATCGGATTGTCCTAGGGGGCAGTAGTCAGCGGGCATTTGGCCTAATGAAGGAGCTATACACACCGATTGTGGAGCGGAAATATGCTGAAAATCAAAACTTGCCCCCGGTGCCCGTGCTAGTGACGGATCTCAGTTCCGCCGAAATGATTAAATATGCCGCCAATGCTTTTCTAGCAACCAAAATTAGTTTTATCAATGAAGTGGCTAATATCTGTGATCGGGTCGGGGCTGATGTGGTCCAGGTGGCTCAGGGGATTGGATTGGATTCGCGGATTGGCTCAAAATTCCTCCAGGCCGGCCTGGGTTGGGGGGGATCTTGCTTCCCGAAAGATGTTTCTGCCCTTGTCCATACAGCCGATGACTATAAATATGAAGCGGAGTTACTCAAGTCTGTGGTGGCAGTCAATAAACGGCAGCGTTATATTGTCGTTGAAAAACTCCAGCAAGTCCTGAAAATTCTCAAGGGCAAGACCATTGGCCTGTTGGGCCTCACCTTTAAGCCCGATACCGATGACTTGCGCGATGCCCCGGCGTTGAACCTGATTGAGGAATTAAACCGACTGGGGGCCAAAGTTAAAGCCTATGATCCCCTGGTATCTCAATCAGGATTACGGTCTGGGCTATCGAATGTGATTGTGGAAACGGATCCTCTCCAACTAGCCGATGGGTGTGATGCCCTCGTCCTGGTCACAGACTGGCAGCAATTTCTGGAGTTGGATTACAGCAAAATTGCCGAGAACATGGCCAACCCCGTGATTGTGGATGGCCGCAACTTTTTAGACCGCCAGGCCCTCGAACGCTTAGGATTCCGCTATGTGGGCGTGGGCCACTAGATTACCGTTATTCATTTTGACTTGGATCAGTAAATTCACCCCCTAACCCTGCTTTGATCGGCCTGGTATAGTTGTCTTAAGACCTTGGTAGTCGTGATTTACTAGGCTATGTTTCCTAGCCTCACACTTCTCCTTCACTGCTGCTCATGCAATTTATCAGAATCAGGGGATGACCTATGCTGCATATTCTTTCTGATCAAGCCCAATCCTTCCTCACTACCTATTTTTTTGTCGGAATTGGCTTAACGGGAGTCTCCTTCTTTAGTGGTTGGTTCAAAAAGAGTTATGACGGGCCCCTCAAACAGGCCTGGGGCATTGCCGAGCGGCTCAAAACCGAGAAACAGTCCTTAGAAGCCAAAGTGGCCCAAATTCGCCAAGAGTACCAATACCAGGCCCGGCAAATTGAACAATACAAAGCCCAGGCCGAAGCCTATGCCGCCCAAATCAAAACCCTGGAAACTCGCTATCTCAATCTAGAAACAAGATATGAACATCTAGCAGCGGACTATCACACGATCCAAGAAAACTATGCCGCCAGCCAAAGCCATTGCCAAAATCTGGAATTTGATCTCCGAGATTTGAGTGCCAAACTAGAAAATGCTGACTATGACAACGAACAATTGCGCCAGGCCTATCAAGCCCAAGAACAGGAATTAGTTGCCCAAACAACGGCTCACCAGCAACTTCAAGAGAGTTATCGCCTCTTGGAAGCCGAACAAGTCACCCTCAATGCCCAATGGCAAAGCACCAAAATCGAGTACGAAGCCTTGCAAGCCAACTACCAAGAACTCCAGGAGACCATTACTGAAATTCAAGGCATCTACCAGCAAACTCGGATTGAAATCACCGACCTAGAGAAACGGGTGACAAAAATTTTGGCCGATAACGATCAACTTTTGGCGGATAACCTGTGGCGGGAAGAACGGTTACGCAAGCTCCGCTTCTGGGAATGGCTGATGGGGGGGTGTAATAACTATGTACCGCGCTCTAAATCATTGTTAACCTTTTATGTCGGAATGCCGCTCCAGGCCTGGTGGTCGAATCTTGTTAATCTGGCCTAGGCTCGTGAAGTTATCCCAATGAAACCGGCAACACGGCTTTGGCTTTATCTGTCTTTGATCCCAGTTTTTGGCGTGATCCCGGCCATTTGGATCATCAGGCAACGTCAGGTCAATCCCGATCAGCGCAAAATTAGCCGATTAACCATCCTTTTAGCCTTGGCCTGGGTGGTGGGTTATGGAACGTTAAATTTAGGAGCCGGAGCCGCTGAAATGGGGCCAGAAACTAGCTTCTTACTTCTCAATAGTCTCTGGACATCGGGATATTTTTTGACGTTGTTTTGGTTGATGACTCGCCTCAGCCGGAATCAGTCCTTGAGTTTGCCATTTTTCAGTTATTTCGCCAAGTATTTACCCTAACCCATGTCCCGTTCACTGCTGTTGATTCTTGGCCTGGGGATTGTTTTAGGATTAATGCTCTGGTTAGTGGCGGCCCTCCATGGCCTGTATGTTCAAATTGCCTTTTCCAGCCCCCTCCTGGCCAATATCCTCCTGGTTGTCCTAATCCTGGTTTTCTTGGCCCTCCTCTATGCCCTAATTCACTACCTTGGCCTCGTTCGTCAAACAAAAGCCCGGAAACCCCGCCCCCAGGCCCCGGTAGAAAAAACGGAAGCCGCAGTTGAAACCCTCGAAGCCCTGCAAAAACAACTGAACCAAGTTGAAGATGAAGTTGCCCGCCTTGCCCTCCAAGCCAAAGCCCGGGAATTGGAACATAGTTTTAGTCGTCAACATATCCGCTTAGTTGTCTTTGGCACAGGTTCGGCGGGCAAAACCTCATTGGTGAATGCAATTGTCGGTAAAATTGTCGGTGAAGTCAGTGCCCCAATGGGAACAACCACCATGGGAGCCACCTATTGCCTCCAGTTGCGGGGGATTGACCAAGATATTTGGATTACCGACACCCCAGGCATCTTGGAAGCGGGGATTGCTGGCACAGAACGGGAGCAACAGGCCCGTCAACTGGCCACGGAAGCTGATTTACTCCTGTTTGTCTTAGATAACGACCTGCGGCAATCGGAATATCTCCCCTTAGTCAGCCTAGTGGAAATGGGCAAACGCTCGCTGGTGGTTTTGAACAAAATTGATCGGATGACCTCAGCCGATCGGGATTTAATCCTGGCCCAACTCCGCCACCGTCTGCAAGGTATTATTGCCGCACCCGATGTCGTAGCCATTGCCGCCGCCCCTCAGCCAATCATTCTGGACAATGGCAATACCGTTATCCCAGATCCGGATATTTTGCCTGTCTTAAAACGGATTGCCGCAATTCTCCGGGCCGAGGGACAGGATCTCGTTGCGGATAATATCCTCCTCCAATCCCAACGTCTGGGGGAAGAAGCCCGCCGCCTGATTGACCGCCAACGGAAACGCCAGGCCGATAAAATTGTCGAACGCTATCAGTGGATTGGGGCTGGAGTCATTTGTGTTACGCCAATTCCAGTCGTGGATCTACTCGCGGCTGCCGCTGTCAATGCCCAAATGGTAGTGGAAATTGGGCGCGTTTATGGGTGTGATCTTAATGCAGCCCGGGGCCGGGAATTAGCCCTCTCGTTGGGGCGCACCTTAGCCAGTTTGGGGATTGTGAAAGGGGCCATGGACTTAGTGGCGACTGCTTTACAACTGAGTGTCGGGGGCATTGTCGTTGGGCGGGCGATCCAGAGTATTGGGGCCGCCTATTTAACCCGCATTGCTGGGAAAAGTTTTATTGAATATTTCCGCCAAGATCAAGATTGGGGCGATGGGGGCATGAGTGAGGTCGTCCAGCAACAATTCCAACTGAATCGCCGCGATGAATTTATCCAGGCCTTTATCCAGGAAGCGATTACCAAACTGCCGGATACCATCGGGCGGGCCATTAACCGTAACTCACCAGCAAAACTTGACAAGGAAACTCCATAATTGAAGCGATTGAACTCGTATTAGCTTTTCCCCAGAATGCCCTAGTCTTAGGCTCTTAATCGGGAATCAAGCTAGAATGGGGGCAATCCAAGGAGCTACCTTGGCCAAACTCTTATTCTTTAGGACGTTAAAAATCTCTGTATGACAGAACCAACCCGGACTCCCAACGTAGAAACTCCCAAGTTTGGCTTTAACAGTTTTGCCGAACGCTTAAATGGCCGGGCCGCAATGGTTGGAGTAGTGGCCGTCTTGTTAGTGGAATATTTTACAGGTCAAGGGCTTCTTTCTTGGTTAGGCTTGTTCTAAACTGATTGGCACGATCCCTATTACTTTCTAACCTAAGCATCATGATTTGGCCCCGTTTTCTCCGTACTGCCTACCGTAAAGAACCAATCTCTGCCTTTATAGTCATTGTTGGGTCTGTGGATACAGCCATTGGCGGCCTGGGTGGCTATGGAGGCTTGGTGTTTGTGGGGCTTTTAGCCGTTAGTTCAGCCCTGGCCTGGCGGTGGTTAACCTGGCAACGTTGGCAGCGAAATCATCCCCCAGAAAAGGTGGCTGCCTATGCCTTACCCCCCCAATCGGCTCGGGCTTTACCCATGCTGTCAATGTCAAAAAACCAGCGACCTTAGGGACAGTTTGGCAAGCTTGGCCTGGGAGAGATTAGATTTTTAATTGCTTTAGCCAGGCCAAGAGTGATTACACGTCCAATTCGGCAGTATCTGGGG
Organism: Synechococcus sp. PCC 6312; assembly: GCF_000316685.1. Classification (NCBI taxonomy): domain Bacteria; kingdom Bacillati; phylum Cyanobacteriota; class Cyanophyceae; order Synechococcales; family Synechococcaceae; genus Synechococcus; species Synechococcus sp. PCC 6312. Next base: position 3,694,592 of record NC_019680.1, read on the forward strand.
AATTGGCCTGTAAAGAAACCACTAAGTGACGATTCGGTTCTTCCCCTTGGCTTTGGGTATTCAGTTCGGGGTATTCCTGTAAAAGGGTGTGAATAATCCGCCGCTCAACTGCGGGCAAGGCTGGAAACTGATAAGCTTGCCCTGTTTCTTTCACTTTTTCAGCGACAGACTCAGACAATTTGACGAGTTCCTGATAGCGTTGGGCTCGGAAATCCCCTAATTCCAACGTAAAGATCAAATGCTCATCTTTCGGTAAGCCCAAATTTAAGGTGGCATTCAAAAGATATTGGAAAGAGTTGAGTAAGTTGGCCTGGACACCTAAAAGCTGACTCCGCTGCTCTGGGGTTAGACTCTCGGCCTGAATTTTTAACCAGCAGCCATTTAACTGACTCACGGGTGGCTCAATCACGGAAATTACAGCCGGAAAACCAGATTTAGTTAGGGCCTGCTCTAGCCATTGGCATCCCTGTTCAATTTTCGGATCGCTCATAGTTAACTCAAGACAATGGATTCAATCTAAGGGAGTGACTAGCTACTAGTTTTCCGTTTGGCTTTACCGGCCTCAAAGGGCAGAGCATCTCGATTTTTGACAGCTTCTGCTTTTTCCTTTTCATCCAGGAGTTTTTGCAGGTTTTCCGGTAAGGGTTCTCGCTGCAAGATGAAGGTTTGGACTGTCTGGAAAATATTAGCAATCAACATATAAAGCAAAACTCCAGCCGGGAGGGGGAAAAAGAGAAACATCCCTGAAAAAAGAATTGGAGTCAGTTGATTGACTTGATTTTGCTGGGGATTACTAGTTGCACCTTGGCCAGATAGGAGTTGGTTAACGTACAAGCTAATCCCAAAGGCGGAGATCATGAACAAAATATCCCAGTGAATCCCGTCCCAATTGATCGTTTTGCTACCATCAGGGGCCGTCATAAAGAGTTCATTATCTAAGGCCCCAACCCGGCCCAGAGCGTCAATGAATAGAAAGCCTTTTTGGGACGCAATGCCGGGGACGATTCCTTCAAGGGTGACATCACCAGGCTGGAGGGCAACGAGATGGCCGTTTTCATCCAGATTGACCCGTTCTTGTCCCCGAGTGACCTGCCAGTGGGGTTGAATATCTGTGTCTGGGTAGTTTCCCAGGATGCCCCCTAAGGGCTTGCCTTCCGTAGTTTGAAAGGCTAAATCAATCGTTTCCCCGACCGTGAGCTTAGTGCCTACAGGTAAAACCGCTTGAATCGGGTAGTGAGTTCCTTCGGCCACATAGATGTTTTGAGATTTACTGGCATAGGGTTGAACCTGCACAGCTTGGTCGGCTGGAACAATTTGTAAATTAACTGGGTATTTTACATCAGCAAAGGGCGATCCCCGCAGGGTAGCAAAGAGGGCAAAGAGAATGGGCAACTGGAGGAGTAAGGGAAAGCAGCCGGCTAAGGGGTTACCAAACTCTTTGTAAACCTCTGACATGGCCTGTTGTTGCTTGGCCGGGTCACTCTTGTATCGCTCTTGAATGTCCTTAACACGCTCTTGCATGAGGGGCTGGACAATTTTCATCCGCCGCATACTGCGAATCGAGCCAGCACTGAGGGGGTAAACCGCAAACCGAATCACTAAGGTTAACGCCACAATCGCCAGGCCATAGCTCGGCACAATCCCGTAGAAAAAATCCAGGATCGGCAGCATGACATTACTGGAAAGAAACCCAATACCAAAATCCATGAACTTAAATGAATCCCTAGCGCAAGAACAGCAATCTTATAGCAATCTGAACCCTATCTTAGCGGCCGAGGGCCCCACTGACACCCTGGGCCTGGGGGGTTAACCGTTCCGAGATAAAGGCATAAACATCACGAAACCCAGGCACAGCCCGCATTTCTAGGCGATTTCCATCTTTGAGAGTTACGACCATATCCCCATAGGCTCCCCAGCCCCGCGGCACGGTCACAACCTTGGCTACTTCGCTGTACACAATATCCGAGCGATCACGCCCTAACCAGCCACCAATGATGGTAATGCGGCGGTCTGTAATGCGATAGCGCACCCACAAGGCCCGAACAATTGCCCCAACGGTTAACGGTAAACAGATCACTGTAAAACCTAAAAAGATATTGATGAGTAAATCCCCCCAGTGGGGGCCACCTTCATAATAAATGTCTTCTTTAATGCCCATGTAAGATACCTGCTTGTGCCAGTAACTGCTCTAATTCTGGCAGATATTGATTGGCTTGGAGATCTAATACTGCCCGCCGGGCTACTAAAATCACATCCCAGCCCGGTTCGATCTCCTTTAATAATTCCCAGCAGGCCTGGCGCATACGGCGTTTGACCCAATTACGTCTGATGGCCAAATTACTAACTTTTTTACCGACCACCAGGCCAATCCGGGTTGCAAAGAATGAAGGGTTTGACGGAGCCTGGCCTGGTTCTAGGGTTGCGCGAGGGAGTAACCAAGCGACAAAATATGGGCCGTGCCAGCTTTTGCCCTCTTTATAAATGTGGTTAAAGTCATGCCGAGATCGCAGCCGATGGGGGCTTGGGAGCATTACACAGCTAAGCGGGCCCGACCTTTACGCCGCCGTGCTTTAAGCACCTGTTGGCCCGTGTGTGTCCGCATCCTAGCCCGAAAGCCGGATGTCCGTTTACGTTTGCGAACCGTTCCACCCAAAGTACGTTTAGTCATAGCCGTATAATCTTCTT